>CAYQXH010000042.1:0-17534 GCA_964421325.1 uncultured Propionibacteriaceae bacterium | reverse complement strand
CGACCAAGCCGCACATCGTCTTCCTCTGCTCGCCCAACAACCCGACCGGGACCGCCCTGTCGCTCGACGTGGTCGAGGCCGGCGTCGACGCGGCTCCCGAGTCGCTGGTCGTCGTGGACGAGGCATACGCCGAGTTCGCCCGGCCGGGCACGCCGAGCGCGATGACCCTGCTGGCCGACCACCCCTTGCTCGTCGTCACGCGGACCATGAGCAAGGCCTTCGCGCTCGCTGGCGGGCGGGTCGGCTACCTGGCTGCGGCGCCGGCGATCGTTGACGCCTGCCGCATCGTCCGGCTGCCGTACCACCTGTCGGCCCAGACCCAGGCGGTGGCACTGGTGGCGCTGGCCCACGCGGCGGAGCTGCTCGCCCAGGTGGACGAATTGCGCGCCACCAGGGACGAGATGCTGGTCCGGCTGCCTCAACTCGGGGTCGAGGTGATCGACTCCGACGCCAACTTCTGTTTGTTCGGTCCGTTCACCGACCGCCATGATGTCTGGCAGCGGCTGCTCGACCGGGGCGTGCTCGTGCGCGAAACCGGCCCGGCGGGTTGGTTGCGGGTCTCCGCCGGGACGCCGGCAGAGACGCAGCGGTTCTACGCCGCGCTGGCCGAAGTGATGGAGGAGATCCGATGAGTGCCCCGCGCACGTCAATGAAGGAGCGTCGCACCAGTGAGTCGCAGGTCCGGGTAGCCCTGGACCTCGACGGCACCGGTCAGTCCTCGATCAGCACCGGCGTCGGCTTCTACGACCACATGCTGACGGCGCTGGCCAAGCATTCCCTGATCGACCTCGAGGTCACCACCACCGGCGACCTGCACATCGACGGACACCACAGCATCGAGGACACCGCGATCGTCCTCGGCCAGGCCTTCGCCGAGGCGCTGGGTGACAAGGCCGGCATCCGGCGCTTCGCCGACGCCACCGTCCCGCTCGACGAGGCGCTGGCGCACTGCGTGGTCGACGTGGCGGGCCGGCCCTACTTCGTGCACTCCGGTGAGCCGGACGGGCAGGTCTATGCGTTGATCGGCGGCAGCGGCGTGCCCTACGCCGGGTCGATGACCCGGCACGTCGTGGAGTCTTTCGCGCTGAACGCCGGGATCTGCATCCACCTGCGGGTACTGGCCGGACGGGACCCGCACCACATCGTCGAGGCCCAGTTCAAGGCCCTGGCCCGGGCGCTTCGGGACGCGGTCGCGCTGGACCCGAGGATCGCCGGGATGGTGCCGTCGACCAAGGGCAGCCTGTGACGGCCGGGATGACCCCGGCCGGGTCCGGCCGGCCGGCGGACCCGGGTCCGCGCCGGGCGGCGCCGGACGAACCCGGCGAGCTCGCCGGCGCATCCCCACGGCGGGCGGAACCGCCCCTGGTCGCGGTTCTCGACTACGGCTCGGGAAACCTGCACTCGGCCACCCGCGCTCTGGCCGCGGCCGGGGCAGAGGTCGTCCTGACCGCGGACCCGGAGGTGTGCCTGGCCGCTGACGGTCTCGTCGTGCCCGGAGTGGGCGCGTTCGCTGCCTGCATGGACGGGTTGACCGCCGTCGGCGGTCCGCAACTGATCCTCCGCCGGCTGGAGGCCCGCCGGCCCGTGCTGGGCATCTGTGTCGGGCACCAGGTGCTCTTCGCCCTCGGGGTGGAGCACGGTGACCCGGTGCCGGGGATCGGGGTCCTGCCCGGGGTGGTCGAGGAGCTGGACGCCCTTCCGCTCCCGCACATGGGGTGGAACACTGTCTCCCCGCCGTCGGCTTCTGCGATGTTCGCCGGGGTCGAGGACCAGCGGTTCTACTTCGTCCACTCCTACGGGGTCCACGAGGTTCCGGACTGGCCGGCGAACGCCCGGATCACCTGGACCGAGCACGGTGGCGACCGGTTCATCGCCGCCGTGGAGCAGGGACCGCTGTGGTCCACCCAGTTCCATCCCGAGAAGTCCGGCGAGGCCGGTGACCGGCTGCTGCGCAACTGGCTGGGGACCCTCCGAAAGGAATCATGAACGAACTCGTCCTGCTGCCCGCCGTCGACGTCCAGGGCGGGCAGGCCGTCCAGCTCGTCCAGGGGATCGCCGGCTCCGAGAAGGTGTTCGGCGACCCGCTGGCCGCGGCTGCGCGCTGGCAGGACGGCGGCGCCGAGTGGTTGCACCTGGTTGACCTCGACGCTGCGTTCGGCCGGGGGAACAACGCTGGGGTGATCGCGGGGATCACTGCCGAGATGACCTTGAACGTCGAACTCTCCGGTGGAATCCGGGACGATGCCAGCCTCGAGCGGGCCCTGGCCACCGGTTGCCGCCGGGTGAACATCGGCACGGCGGCGCTGGAGAACCCAGAGTGGTGTGACCGGGTCATCGCCGAGCACGGCGACCGGATCGCCATCGGCCTGGACGTTCGGGGCACCCGCCTGGCCGCGCGCGGCTGGACCCGGGAAGGCGGGGAGCTGTGGGAGACCCTCGACCGGTTGAACGCAGCGGGTTGCACCCGTTACGTCGTGACCGATGTGGCCAGCGACGGCATGCTCACCGGGCCCAACGTCGAGCTGCTCACCGAGGTCTGTGCCCGTACCGACGCCAAGGTGGTGGCCAGCGGCGGCATCGCGCAGCTGGACGATCTGCGCGTGCTCCGCGAGCTGGTACCGCTCGGAGTGGAGGGCGCGATCATCGGAACGGCCCTTTACGTCGGCAATTTCACTCTCGCGGAAGCGCTCGAGGCGGCCAGGGGTTGACCGGGGGTTCGGCGCTGGCGGCGAAGCTGCTGCGGGCGCACGATCAGGATCTCCGGACCGAGGCTGAGCTGGATCGGGCGACGGGCGTCACCCGGATCGGGCCGTTGTGGCTCGGACGCTTCGCGGAGCGCGGCTTCGTCACCTACCGCGACCTCGGCGGCGCTACCGGGGCGGAGCTGGATCAGCTGGTGCAGGCAGCCATCGGGCACTTCGCGGCCGACCAGCAAGTGACCTCCTTCGAGTGGAAGACCCGCGGCCACGACGCTCCGCCCGACCTGGGCGCCCACCTGGTCGCTGCCGGGTTCGTCGCAGATGATCCCGAGACGGTCATGATCGGCGAGGCGGCTGCGCTCGCCGGCGGTGCGTCCGCACCGGGCGGGGTGGCGGTGCGGCGGGCCGGCGACACCGGTGACCTGGCCGGCGACGTATTCGCGGTCGGAGTCCTGCACCGGGCCGTCTTCGGTCCGGAGTCGCCGAACCTGGACCAGCTCCACCTCGACACGCTCAGGGCTGACCCAGCGGGCAACGAACTCTGGCTGGCCGAGGCCGGCGGCCGGGTGGTCTCGGCAGGACGGCTGGTGCGGGTGCGCGGCGGCCGGTTCGTTGGGCTCTTCGGCGGTGCCACGGATCCGGCGTGGCGGCACGCCGGGATCTACCGCGCGCTGACCGCGGCCCGCGCGCGCTCGGGCCTGGCCATGGGGGCAGAACTCGTCTACGCAGAGTGCACCGAGTTCAGCCGGCCGATCCTGGCTCGCGCCGGTCTGGTCGCCGTGACCACTACCACGCCGTACATCTGGAGGCGGCCGAGCAGCTGAACTCCGGGCCAGCCTCGCCTGGCGGTCGCCCATAGACTTGCTGGTGCCACCCACCTCGCCTGTCAGCACTCGCGGGCATGCCGAAGGCCCGGTTGCCTGGCCCCGCTGACAGTTCGAGCAAGCAGGGGTGTCAGAGGGCCTTCGCACACTGTTCCGATGAGGAAACCAGAACAGGCACCCAGGGAACGACGCGACTGGGTCAACACCATCAGCCTCGAGCACGTCCGGCGGGGGGTGGCCGGCGGCTTCACCCAGGCCGACCATGGCAGGAGCACCCGGCTGTCCCGGCTCCGGCCGGGAGACCGGATCGTCTTCTACTCACCCCGCACCGACTACCCGGACGGGGAACCGCTGCAGGAGTTCACCGCCTGCGGCGTGGTCACGGGGAACGACGTCTATCAGGTCCAGATCACCCCGGACTTCCAGCCCTGGCGACGCGACGTTGCCTTCTTCGAGTGCACCCCTGCGCCCATCCGCCCACTCCTCGGCACCCTCTCGTTCATCCCGGACGGGCGGAACTGGGGCTTCACCTTTCGTCGCGGTCTCTTCCAGGTCCCCAGTGCCGACTACGACCGGATCGTCACGGCGATGGATGCAGGGCTGAGCCTGGCTGGAGGGAGTCGAACCGGCGGGCCACCTGCCGCCGCCGAGTCAGCCTGAGAACCCACGGCTCGCCAGGCAGCGGCCGGCAGGACTCTCAGGGCACCCGGGCGGTCCACTCCGGGTTGTGGAACTTGGAGTCGGCGAGTTCCCTTGCCTCGGCCAGCTCGGCAGGGGTGAGTTCCCCGTCGACCACCCGGTACAGCCGCCGGAAGGTGGCCAGGAACGATGCCATCACCTCGGCGCGCGGCAGCTGGGTCTGTGACCGAACCGGGTCCACCCGCTTGTTGGCACTCCTGGTGCCCTTGTCCGAGAGCTTCTCCCGGCCGATGCGGAGCACCTGGAGCATCTTGTCCGCGTCGATGTCGTAAGCCATCGTGACGTGGTGCAGGACAGCGCCACCGACGAACCGCTTCTGGGCGGCTCCGGCCAGCTTTCCCGAAGGTGAGGCGATGTCGTTGAGACCGGCGTAGTGCGCCTGGACGCCGACCTCGCCGAGCGCGGTCAGGACCCACTCGTCGAGGAAGGCATAGGAGGCCTCGTAGCTCATCCCGTCCACCAGGGTTGCCGGCACCACCAGGGAGAACGTGATGCAGTTGCCCGCCTCCATGAACATGGCCCCGCCGCCGGAGACCCGGCGAACCACCTGGACCCCGTACCGGGCTGCGGCCGCCGCGTCCACCTCGTTGCGCAGCGACTGGAACGAGCCGATCACCACGGCCGGGTTCTGCCACTCCCAGAAGCGGAAGGTCGGGCCACGCCGGCCATCGGCCAACTCCCTGGCGAGCACCTCGTCCAGGGCCGCATGCTCGGCGGGATCGAGGACGCCCGGGTCGAGGTAGGTGAAGGTGTGGTCGGACCAGCCGGTGGAGCGGCCGAGCGCGCGCCGGACGGCGATCGCCACAGCGTGCGCGTTGAAGCCGACCATGGTGACCGGCACGCCGAGGATGCCCTCGGCCGTGGCCCGGGCGAGGTCGGCGTCGATCCGGGCGGCGAGTTCGCCGACGGCGGTCTCGGTGCCCAGGCCACCGAGGGCCCGATCGATCACCGGCAGCGCCTCATCGGGGTCGAGGAAGAAATCCCCGCTGACCTGGACGTCGGCCAACCGGTCGCCGACCACGGCGAGATCCACCGCGACCAGCTTCCCGCCGGGCACCTTGTACTCGCCGTGCAACCTCTCGCTCATGCGGCTCAGGCTAGACGACGAGCGTGGTCGAGCGCGCTGGCGGTCGACCTGCCAGGAGTCTGACGAGTGGCGCGGGAAGCCCCCGGGGGCCACGCGACAACCGCAACCGCCCGCGGTGGACGGGCGGAGTCCTGACCGGGAACAGCGCGGGACGACTGCGAGGAGCCGGTGGCCTAGACTGAGCGGCGCAAAATCAACGACAACGGAGCGGTGTACATGAGCGGGCACTCCAAGTGGGCCACCACCAAGCACAAGAAGGCAGTCATCGATGCCAAGCGCGGCAAGCTGTTCGCCAAGCTGATCAAGAACATCGAGGTGGCCTCTCGTACCGGCGGCCCGGACTCCGCCGGCAACCCCACCCTGTATGACGCCATCCAGAAGGCCCGCAAGAACTCGGTGCCGGTGGACAACATCGATCGTGCCGTCAAGCGCGGCGGTGGCACCGACGGCGGCGGCGCCGACTACCTGACCATCATCTACGAGGCCTACGGCCCCGGCGGCGTGGCGTTGCTGATCGAGTGCCTCACCGACAACCGGAACCGTTCCGCGTCCGACGTGCGGGTGGCCGTCACCCGCAACGGCGGCACGATGGCGGACGTCGGCTCGGTCTCGCGGATCTTCGACCGCAAGGGCGTCGTCGAGGTGGCGAAGGTGCAGGGTGCCCGCACGCTGGAGGAGGACGACCTGCTTGAGGCAACCCTCGATGCCGATCCCGAGGACGTGATCGACGAGGGCGAGGGCTTCCGGGTGATCAGCGATCCGAACAACGTCGTGGAGGTCCGCAAGGCCATCCAGGCCGCCGGGCTCGACTACGACTCGGCCGAGGTGCAGTTCGTCCCGCAGTACACCGAGACGATCAACGACGCCGAGACGGCGGAGAAGCTGTTCCGGCTGCTGGACGCGATCGAGGACTGCGACGACGTGCAGACCGTCTACAGCAACGAGGACGTGCCCGACGAGATCAGCGAGCAGCTCGGCGACTGATCCCGCGTCGCCAACCGGACTGAGCGGCGGCCGGAGCGGCGCCCCGGTCCACTTCGGGCAGCGACATGGCCGCACTGGGCGTGGCACCAGCCGCGCCGGGCCGGTCGTTGGCTAGTATCCGAACAACTGTTCGGAAGGATGCGCATGCGGGTGATGGGAGTTGATCCCGGCCTGACCCGATGTGGGGTCGGCGTGATCGACGGCGCCCCCGGTCGGCAGCCGAGGCTGGTCGCGGTCGGAGTGATCACGACCCCCAGCACCATGGATCTGCCGCAGCGGCTGTTGCTGATCGAGGCCGGCCTCTCGGAGTGGGTCGCCGAGCACAGCCCGGACGTGGTGGCGGTGGAGCGGGTCTTCGCCGACGTGAACGTGCTTTCGGTGATCGGCACGGCGCAGGTCTCCGGCCTGGCCATGCTGGTCGCAGCCCGCGCCGGCCTGCCGGTGCACACCCACACCCCGACCGAGGTGAAGGCCTCGATCACCGGTTCGGGACGGGCAGACAAGGCCCAGGTCGGCACGATGGTCGCGCGCATCCTGAAGCTGGAGGCCGCGCCGAAGCCGGCGGACGCCGCCGATGCGGTAGCGCTCGCCATCTGCCAGCTGTGGCGCGGCGCCGGCGCCGAGCGGATCGCGCAGGCGCTAGCCAAGCAGGGAAGGGGAGTCCGAGCATGATCGCCCAGCTGACCGGGAAGGTGGCTGCGGTCGGCGGCACCTGGCTGGTCGTCGACCTGTCCGGGTTCGGCCTGAAGGCCCTGTGCACCCCGGCCACCGCCGGTGGCGTGAAGGTGGGGGAGCAGGTCACCCTGCACACCTCCCTAGTGGTGCGCGAGGACTCGCTGACCCTCTATGCGTTCGCCGAGCCGGGCGAGCGGGACTGTTTCGAGCTGGTGCAGAGCGCCACCGGGATCGGTCCGAAGATCGCGCAGGCTGTGGTCTCGGTGTTCTCCCCGGAGGAGTTCCGCGCAGCGGTGGCCTCGGCCAACCTCACCGCCCTCACCAGGGTTCCCGGGATCGGTGCCAAGGGCGCCCAGCGGCTGGTGCTCGAACTGAAGGACAAGGTTGCAGTCCTCGCCGGGCCCGGCGGCGCAGTCGGCACACCGCAGGCGCCGAGCGGGTGGCGGGATCAGGTGCGAGCCGGCCTCGAAGGCCTCGGCTACTCGACCCGCGACGCCGAGGCGGCGTGTGACCGGGTGGCCGGCATGGCCCAGGAGAATCCGGACACCCCGGTGGCGATCCTGCTGCGGGCAGCCCTGCGCAGCCTGGCAAAGTGAACGACGTGACCGCAGAGACCGATCCGCTGGACCCCCACGTCCACAGCGACGACCAGGCGGCCGAGTCCGCCCTGCGACCATCGACCCTTGCCGAGTTCGGCGGCCAGCGGCGGGTGAGCGAGCAGCTCGGGCTGGTCCTGGCCGGCGCCCGCCACCGCGGCACCAACCCCGACCATGTGCTGCTCTCGGGCCCGCCGGGCCTCGGCAAGACAACGCTGGCCCTGATCATCGCAGCGGAGATGGCAGCACCGATCCGGATCTCCTCCGGGCCGGCCATCCAGCACGCCGGCGACCTGGCCGCGATCCTGTCCGGGCTCACCGAGGGCGAGGTCTTCTTCCTCGACGAGATCCACCGGATGTCGCGGCCCGCCGAGGAGATGCTGTACCTCGCCATGGAGGACTTCCGGGTGGATGTCGTGGTCGGCAAGGGCCCCGGCGCCACAGCCATCCCGCTGGAGATCCCGCGCTTCACCCTCGTCGGGGCAACCACGAGGGCGGGGTTGTTGCCCGGCCCCCTGCGCGACCGGTTCGGGTTCACCGCCCAGCTCGACTTCTACGCAGCCGCCGACCTGGTGAAGATCCTGGTCCGGTCCGCTGCGCTGCTCGGCATCGACCTGGAGCCGTCCGCCGCCGTCGAGATCGCCTCCCGCTCCCGGGGGACGCCACGGATCGCGAACCGGCTGCTCCGCCGGGTGCGGGACTATGCCCAGGTGAAGGCCGACGGTCGGCTCACCCGGAAGGTCGCGATGGCGGCGCTCGAGTTGTACGAGGTGGATCCGCTGGGGCTCGACCGGCTGGACCGGGCAGTGCTGGACGCCATCTGCCGCGGTTTCGGCGGCGGACCGGTCGGGCTCACCACCATCGCGCTGGCCGTGGCGGAGGAGACCGAGACTGTCGAGGAGGTCGCCGAACCGTTCCTGGTACGGGAAGGTTTCCTGATGCGGACGCCGCGGGGCCGGGTAGCGACCCAGCGGGCCTGGCAGCATCTCGGCCTGACCCCGCCGTCCGGACCGGGCGGTCTGCCGCCGGTGGCACCGGACCTCTTCAGCGGCTCGGAGTGAGCCGGCACCGGTTCGATGACCGGTGGGCGGCTCGCCGAATGGGTAAACGCCGGAGTCAGCGCTAGGCTTCTGGGTCGGCGGCAGCGCCGCCCCCGATACGCACCTTGTGAGGAATCCCAATGGACTTGTCCACCCTGGCACTCATCGCCCTCATGGGCGGAGCCGTGTACTTCCTGATGATCCGGCCGCAGCAGAAGAAGGCCAAGGAGCAGGCCGCCCACATGGCCTCGATGGAGCCGGGCTCGCGGGTGATGATGGTCTCCGGGATCATCGGCACCATCAAGTACCTCGGCGACAAGCAGGCCATCGTCGAGATCTCCCCCGGGGTCGAGATGACCATCGACAAGCGGGCGATCAGCACGCAGCCGGTCGAGGACGAGTTCGAGTACGCCGACGACGCTGGTGTCGCGGCGGTCGATGACGGCACGGAGGACGACACCTACGACTCGTCGGCCGAGCCGGCAACCACTGCCGAGCTGACCGCAGCCGAGACCGAGACCACGGCGGCGAGCGAGTCCGACGACACCGACGGACCGACCTGGGACGCGCCCGGGACCACCAGGAACTGACCAAACAAGGTAAAAGTGGCTACCACAAGCAGGAAACACTCCCACCCGCTGCGCACGCTGGTGATTCTGGCCCTGGTGACGACCGGGCTGTACTCGCTGATCGCGTTCTCCGGTGTCTGGACCCCGAAGCTGGGGCTCGACCTTCGCGGCGGCACCACGATCACCCTCACCGCATCTAACACGAGCGGAACCGGCGCGGTCGACCCGACCAGCCTGGAGCTGGCCCGATCGATCATCCAGCAGCGGGTCGACTCCCTCGGCGTCGGCGAGACCGAGGTGACCACCTCGGGTGACCGGCAGATCGTCGTCTCCGTTCCGAACGTCCAGCGCGACGAGCTGCTGAAGCTGGTCGGATCCACGGCCCAGCTCTACTTCCGCAAGGTCTACGCCGCCGAGGCCAACCCCGGCTCGGTGCCGACGACCGAACCCTCGGCGACCGCCTCGAGCCAGCCCTCGGCGACTGCCTCTGGCCAGCCGTCGGCCACCGTCTCCGCGGCCCCGACGCCCACCAGCACGACCAACAAGCGGCCGCTGCCGTCGCTGCCCACTCCGGTGCCCAGCCCGCGACCGACCGTCCCGTCCGGGACCGTCACGCCGCTCACCGACCTGCTCAAGTGGACGCCGACCGACCGTGACAACAACGACTTCACGAACTTCAAGTGCGGCGACCCGTTCCCGGACGTCAGTGACCAGCCGCTGATCGCCTGCGACCAGACGCAGAGCTACAAGTACCTGCTCGGCCCGGCGCTGATCAAGGGCGAGTCGGTCACCAATGCCCAGGCCGCGGTGCCGCAGAACTCGGTCTCCTACGTCGTGCAGCTGCAGTTCGACAACCAGGGCGGGGCCGACTTCCAGGCCGTCACCGCCCACCTGTCAGCCCAGAGCTCGCCGCAGAACCAGTTCGGCATCGTGCTGGACGGCGTCGTCATCTCGGCACCGTCGGTCGACAGCACCTACTCCGCCGGTATCCCGGGCGGTCGCGCCGAGATCTCGGGAAGCTTCACCCAGAAGTCTGCGAGCGAACTGGCCAACGTGCTCAAGTACGGCGCGTTGCCGCTGGCCTTCGAGGTCTCCAGCGTCGACAACGTCTCGGCCAAGCTCGGTGGCGACCAGCTCCAGGCGGGGCTGCTGGCCGGCCTGATCGGGCTCGGCCTCGTGCTCGCCTACAGCATCCTGTACTACCGCGGCCTCGCCCTTGTGGTGTCGTTGTCGCTCGTGGTCGCAGGCGCGCTCACCTGGGCGCTGATCGTGCTGCTCGGCCAGAGCATGGGATTCGCCCTGAACCTGCCGGGCATCGCCGGTGTGATCGTCGCCATCGGCGTCACTGCCGACTCGTTCATCATCTACTTCGAACGGATCCGGGACGAGGTGCGTGAAGGCCGCAGCCTGCGCACCGCCATCGAGACCGGCTGGGTCCGCTCGCGGAAGACCATCCTTGCCGCCGACTCGGTCTCGCTGCTGTCAGCTGTGGTCCTGTTCGTCCTGGCCATCGGGGCCGTGAAGGGCTTCGCCTTCACCCTCGGCCTCACCACGCTCATCGACATCGCGGTGGTGTTCTTCTTCACCAAGCCGTTGATGACCCTCCTCGGCCGCACCAAGTTCTTCGGCGAGGGCCACAGGTTCTCCGGATTCGAGGCTGAGCACATGGGCTCCCAGATAGCGCCACTGCACAACTCCCGACGAAAGGGCCCCGTCGCCGCTGGAGGTGAGGCGTGATGACCGACCAGGAGAACGCCACCCTCACCGAGGCCCCCAAGCCGGCAGCCAAGAAGCTGGGGATCGCGCACCGGCTCTACACCGGCGAGATCTCCTACGACTTCGTCGGCAAGCGCAAGTTCTGGTACCTCGTCTCAGCCGTCCTGCTGACGATCTCGCTGCTCGCACTCGGCTTCCGCGGCTTCAGCCTCGGCATCGAGTTCACCGGTGGTGCCGTCTTCCAGGCCCCGGTGGCCGTGACCGCAACCACGGTCGAGGACGTCAGGTCGGCAGTCGCTGCCCTCGACGTCGCCGGCGACGACCTGAGCGTCACCACCATCGGCGACAACACCGTCCGGGTGCAGACCGAGAAGATCACCTCGGACTCCGAGGTCACCACGGTGAAGGCAGCCGTCGCCGCAGCCGTCGGGGTGGACCCGGACCAGGTCGCCTACTCGCTGATCGGCGCGTCCTGGGGCCAGCAGATCACCACCCAGGCGCTGATCGCCCTCGCGGTCTTCCTCGCCCTGGTGATGCTGTTCATCTGGGCGTACTTCCGTGACTTCAAGATGAGCATCGCCGCCATCGTCGCCCTGCTGCACGACCTGGTCATCACCATCGGCGTCTACGCCCTGATCGGGTTCTCGGTAACCCCGGCGACCATGATCGGCGTGCTGACGATCCTGGGCTACTCGCTCTACGACACCGTTGTGGTCTTCGACAAGATCCGGGAGAACACCCACGAGCTGACCAACACCCGCAACACCTACTCGTTCGCTGCGAACAACGCACTGAACCAGGTGCTGGTCCGGTCACTGAACACGACGATCATCGGCGTCCTCCCGGTGGCGGCCCTGCTGTTCACCGGCTGGTTCATCCTCGGCACCGGTCCGCTGAAGGACCTCGGTCTGGCGCTGTTCGTCGGCATGCTCGCCGGTGCGTACTCCTCGATCTTCATCGCGACGCCGCTGCTGGCGCAGATGCGCGAGGCCGACCCCGACATGGTCGAGCACCGCGAGCGCCTGGCCCGCCGGGCGGCGAGGGCGAGCGAGAAGAACGTCCGCAAGCCGAAGCCGGTAACGGTCGCCGTCGGTGGAACCGCAGAGCAGAACGTGGATCCGGCCAGCCTCGGACTGGTCTCGGCCAAGGAGCTGGAAGCTGAGGCCCGGCGCCAGCGGAACCGGCAGACCCGAAGCCAGCGCAGGAAGTGAAGATGCCCACCAGCAAGCAGAACCGGGCGCTGATCGCCTCCCTGATCAGGGACATCCCCGACTTCCCGAAGCCAGGGGTGCTGTTCAAGGACATCACCCCACTGCTGGCCAGCCCGAGCGGCTACCGGGCAGCTGTCACCGAACTGGCAGCGAGCGCGCCGGCCGGGATCGACGTGGTCGTGGGCATGGAGGCGCGCGGCTTCATCTTCGCCGGACCCGTGGCCCTGGAGCTGGGCGCCGGCTTCGTCCCCGTCCGCAAGCCGGGGAAACTGCCCGGCGACGTGTACACCCAGACGTTCTCGCTCGAGTACGGCGACGAGACGCTCGCTGTCCACACCGACGCGATCATGCCCGGCTCCCGGGTACTGGTGATCGACGACGTCCTGGCCACCGGCGGCACCGTCGGTGCCACGGCGGCGCTGATCCACCGGCTCGGGGCTGAACTCGTCCACGTGTCCGTCCTGCTGGAACTGAGCTTCCTCGGTGGCCGCAAGCACCTCAACGGCGTGGGCATCGCCGAGACCTCAGCGGTGCTAACGGTCTGATGGACGCACCGCGGCCACGGTTCGGCCGGACCCAGGCTCCCTGGACCGGCCGCGCCCAGGTGAGCCTGCCGGCGCGCAGCAGCACACCGACGATGGAGCTGCTGAAGCGACTGGGCTTCGCGCTCGGTCTGCTGCTGCTGCTCACCCTCATCGTCTACCTCGACCGGGACGCCTATGCCGACCATGCCGCCGACGACGGCGTCAGCTTCATGGACGCGTTGTACTACGCGACCGTGACCATGACCACCACCGGCTACGGCGACATCACCCCGGTGGCGCCGCACGCGCGGCTGATCAACGTCCTCGTCGTCACCCCGATCCGGATCGCCTTCCTGATCCTCCTGGTCGGTACCACTGTCGAAGTGCTGGCAAACGAGGGCCGCAGGGCCCTGCTGGACTCTCGTTGGAGGAAGACCATGCGCAACCACACCGTCGTCATCGGCTACGGCACCACCGGCCAGAGCGCCACGGCCACGCTGCTTCGGGGTGGGCTCACGCCGGAACGAGTCCTGGTCATCGACACCAGTTCCCTGGCCGTCGCCGCAGCCAACCGGCACGGGATCCCGGCCTTCGAGGGTGACGCCACCTCTCGGGAACTGCTGCGCCGCGCCGAACTGCCGAAGGCCAAGGAAGTCATCATCACCGTCGGGCGCGACGACACCGCGATCCTGGCAACGCTGACGGTCCGGCAACTCAACCGCGGTGCCCATGTGGTCGTGGCCGTGCGCGACTCGGACAATGTGCCGCTGATCCGGCAGTCCGGTGCCGACTCCGTGATCACCTCCTCGGACGCGGTCGGCCGGCTGATGGGGCTGAGCTCGATCAGTCCACAGCTGGGCGACGTCATCGAGGACCTGCTGGTCTCCGGCGAAGGGCTGGAGATCACCCAGCGGCTGGTTACCGGGGCGGAGAACGGCAAGGACTCCAAGGAGATCGAGGGCGAGAAGGTGCTCGCCGTCGTCCGCAACCGCACCCTGCGCCGCTTCTACGAGACCGGCGCCGACCTGCTGCGGACCGGCGACGAGATCATCGTGGTCCGGAAGGCCGCGGTCGAGAAGCGCACTCCACGGGTAGAGTGAGCCTTCACTCACAACATTGCGGAGGCGGCGTGTCCCAGGGCGTCCATGGACCCTACGGCGAGGGGGATGGCCTGCCCGGAGAACCGCGAGCGAGGCTGGTCTCCTCCGACCAGCCGCGGATCCGGATGCGCCAGGTGCTGGCCCGGCTCGGCGCCCAGCGCAACCAGCCGGTGGCGGTACTCGATCCCCTGATCGGGATCGTCCACACCCACCATCCCAAGGCCGACGTCGCGCTCATCGAGCGGGCTTACCGGACAGCTGAGCACTATCACACCGGCCAGCTCCGCAAGAGCGGGGACGCCTACATCACCCACCCGCTGGCCGTGGCCACGATCCTTGCCGAACTCGGCATGAACGAGGCGACGCTGTGCGCCGCGCTGCTGCACGACACCGTCGAGGACACCTCCTACACCGTCGAGCAGCTGACCGCCGACTTCGGCGCCGAGATCGCGGCGATGGTCGACGGCGTCACCAAGCTGGACAAGATCGCCTACGGGGAGTCGGCCAAGGCAGAGACCATCCGCAAGATGGTGCTGGCGATGAGCCGCGACATCCGGGTGCTGGTGATCAAGCTCGCCGACCGGCTGCACAACATGCGCACCCTCGGCTACCTGCGGCAGGACAAGCAGACGGCCATCGCGAGGGACACGCTGGAGATCTTCGCCCCGCTGGCCCACCGGCTCGGCATGAACGCCATCAAGTGGGAGCTGGAGGACCTTTCCTTCGCGACCCTGCAGCCGAAGGTCTACGACGAGATCGTGAAGCTGGTGGCGGCCAGGGCGCCGCTGCGCGAGGACTACCTCCGGGTGGTCACCGAACAGGTCAGGGCCGACCTGAATGACGCCGGGATCAAGGCGACGGTCTATGGCCGGCCCAAGCACTACTACTCGATCTACCAAAAGATGGTCGTCCGCGGCCGCGACTTCGCCGACATCTACGACCTGGTCGGGTTGCGGATCCTCGTCGACAGCCAGCGGGACTGCTACGCGGCCCTCGGCACCCTGCACGCACGGTGGAACCCCCTCCCGGGCCGGTTCAAGGACTACATCGCAATGCCGAAGTTCAACCTCTACCAGTCGCTGCACACCACCGTCCTCGGGCCGGGCGGCAAGCCGGTCGAGCTGCAGATCCGCACCCACGAGATGCACCGGCAGGCCGAGTACGGCGTGGCGGCGCACTGGAAGTACAAGGAGGGCAAGGCCGACGGCACCGAGCTGAACTGGGTCCACCAGATCAGCCAGTGGCAGAAGGAGACCGAGGATCCGGGCGAGTTCCTGGACACGCTGCGCTTCGAGATCGCCACCGACGAGGTCTTCGTCTTCACGCCCAAGGGCGACGTGATCAA
The DNA here is from genome assembly GCA_964421325.1 of uncultured Propionibacteriaceae bacterium. GTDB lineage: Bacteria > Actinomycetota > Actinomycetes > Propionibacteriales > Propionibacteriaceae > Propionicimonas. The sequence goes on along the minus strand of CAYQXH010000042.1, from coordinate 2,465 downwards.
CCTCCCGGCCGGCGGCACCCCGGTGGACTTCGCCTACGCCGTCCATACCGAGGTCGGGCACCACACCATCGGCGCCCGGGTGAACGGGCGGTTGGTCTCCCTCGAGTCGGTGCTCTCCAGCGGGGACGTGGTCGAGGTGCTGACCTCCAAGGCTGCGAACGCCGGGCCGAGCCGCGACTGGCTCACCTTCGTGAAGAGCCCCCGGGCCCGGGGCAAGATCCGCCAGTACTTCATGCGGGAACGTCGCGAGGAGTCGATCGACGGCGGCAAGGAGCTGCTCACCAAGCAGCTGCGCCGCGCCGGCCTGCCGCTGCAGCGCCTACTGACCCCTGAGCACATGACCGGGCTCACCGAGCACTTCCGGGTCGCCGACGTGAACGCGCTGTACGCGGCCATCGGCGAAGGTGCGATCAGTCCACAGGCGGTGGTTCAGCGCCTGATCGCCAGCGAGGGCGGCGCTGAGGAAGTGGCCGAGCTCGGCGGCGAGGACACCTCGGTGATCGGACGCCCGAGGCGCACCCGGGTCTCCGGGAACGAGGCGGGTGTCGTGGTGCAGGGCGACGCCAACGTCTGGGTGAAGCTGGCCCGCTGCTGCATGCCGGTGCCCGGCGACGAGATCCTCGGCTTCGTGACCAGGGAGAACGGCGTCTCGGTGCACCGCATCGACTGCACCAACGCCCAGGACCTGCGCAACCAGCCCGCCAGGCTGGTCGAGGTCGCCTGGGCGCCGACGGCGACGAGTTCGTTCATGGTGGCGCTCGCTGTCGACGGCCTTGACCGTACCGGGATCCTCTCCGAGGTCACCAAGGTGATGGGGGAGCACCACATCTCGATCCTGTCGGCCACCCTCAACACCGCCAAGGATCGCACCTTCAAGTTCCGTTTCACCTTCGAGACCACCGACCCCAAGCACCTCGAACACCTGATCGGCGCGATCCGGAAGGTGCCGGGCGTCTACGACGTCTTCCGCCTCAAGAACTGACCGCCGCCCGCATCCAGCCGTGGCGCGGGGGCTGATCGGTCAGCGGTTGAAGTCGGCCAGCGTGGCCCGGGCCTGTTCCAGCCAGGTGGTGTAGGTCTCGATCGACTCCTGCGCCTTGGCGGCAGCCTTGTCGTCCCCGCGGGCGGCGGCCTTCTGGGCCCTCTCGGCCAGCTTGTCGATCTCCGCCGACAGCATCCCGACGGTCTCCTCTGCCCGTGCCCTGGCCTGGGGATCGGTGCGGCGCCACTCGTCCTCCTCGGCGTTGCGGACCGCGTTCTCCAGGGCCTTCACCCTGGCGTCGAGGCTCCGCATCTGCTCCCGGGGCACGCGACCGTAGGCGTTGTACTTCTCCAGGAACGACCGGAACGCCGCCCGGGCCGTGGCCAGGTCGGTCACCGGCAGGATGCCGGCCTCGGCCTCGTCGAGCAGGGCCAGCTTGCCTTCGAGGTTCGTCTTGAACTCCGCGTCCTGCTCGCTCAGCACCGAAGCCCTGGCATTGAAGAAGTCGTCCTGGATGCCGCGGAACTCGGCCCAGAGGGCATCGTCCGCGTCGCGGGGGGCGGCCCCGGCTGCCTTCCAGCGCGTCATCAGGTCACGGAAGGCTCCGGCGGTCGGTCCCCACTCCGTGGAGTTCGCCAGCTCGCGGGCCTCGGCGATGATCTGCTCCTTGGCCGCCTTGGCCACGTCCCGCTTCGCTGCCTGTTCGGCGAACTGCGACTTGCGTCGACGGGTGTAGGTGGTGCGGGCCGCGGAGAAGCGGTGCCACAACGCGTCGTCGCTGGCGCGGTCGATCCGCGGCAGGGCCTTCCACTCCTCCAGCAGCGTCCGGAACCGGTTGACGCCGCCGCGCCAGTCGTTGCCGAGGGCGAGGGCTTCCGCCTCCGCGACCATCCGCTCCTTGGTCTCCTTGGTCACCTCGAGCTGCTTCGCGCGTTCGGCCTTGCGGGCCTCCGACTGCTCGGCCAGCACCGGCTGGAGTGCGTCCAGCCGCGCCACCAGGGATTCCAGGTCGCCGACAGCGTTGGCGCTGGAGACGGTTCCACGCACCGAACTGATGCTGTGGCGGGCCTCCTCGGGTGACAACGCGCCGCCCTTGACCCTGGTCTCCAGTAGCCCCACCTCCACCTCGAGGGCTTCGTAGCGCCGGGTGTAGAAGGCGAGGGCCTCGCTGGCCTCGACATCGGGAATCTGACCGACGGCCCGCTCGCCATCAGCCGTGCGCACGAATACCGTGCCATCGGCTTCAACGCGACCGAAGTCCGCCGGACTTGAGGTGGAGTTCATGGGGATCATCTTGCCCGATCCGGCGGGATTTGTGACAACGGGGAGTCCTGTGGTCTCCGATGCTGCTCACAGTTCGTTCCTCACTGCTCGTCGAGACTCCACCCTCCCGGCCGCTGACGCGTCCGGGGCGGGCGTCGTCTGCTCCTCACAGTTCGTTCCTCACTGCTCGTCGAGACTCCACCCTCCCGGCCGCTGACGC
>CAYQXH010000041.1:0-17703 GCA_964421325.1 uncultured Propionibacteriaceae bacterium | reverse complement strand
AGGTAGCCGCCGAAGTAGGCCGGGTCGTCGGAGTTGATGCAGACCTTCAGGCCGGCCGCCAGCATCGCCGGCAGCGGGTGCTCGGCAAGGCTGGGCACTGCCTTCAGCTCGACATTCGACAGCGGGCAGACGGTCAGCGGGATCTCGTGCCGCGCCAGGTGATCGACGAGGCGGGGATCGGCGACGGCGTTGATCCCATGGTCGACCCGTTCGACCCCCAGGTGCCGGAGCACCTCCCAGACGTACTCGGGCCCACCCTCCTCGCCGGCGTGGGCGACCGTGTGCAGGCCGTCAGCCCTCGCCCGCGCGTACAGGTCGGCGAACGGCGCGGCCGGGAAGCCGACCTCCGACGAGCACAGCCCGATGCCGAGCAGGTCGACCCCGGTGGCGATGGCCTCGGTGTAGGCGACCGCGGCATCGGCAGCCGGCAGGTGGCGCAGGAAGGTCAGGATCAGGCCGGAGCTGACCCCGTGGTCGGCCTGCGAACGCGCCAGGGCGTCGGCCACTCCGGCGAGGACGACGGGCGCCGGCACCCCGCGTGCGGTGTGCGCCTGCAGGTCGAGAAAGACCTCCGCCCGCACCACCCCGGCAGCGGCTGCCCGCGCCAGGTAGGCATCGGTCAGTTCGGCGAAGTCGGCCTCGGTGCGCAACACCTGCAGGTTGGCGTAGTAGAGGTAGAGGAAGTCCTGCAAGCAGGAGTAGGCATAGCGGCTGCGCAGGTCGTCCGGGTCGCGGTACTGCAGGTCGATCCGGTTGCGCTCGGCAAGTTCGAACACCAACCCGGGTTCGAGCGTGCCCTCGAGATGCAGGTGCAGTTCTGCGAACGGAAGCATCGGCGGCGCCCTCCTCTTTGCCGTGATGCTAGCCGCGCCGGCTCAATCCCGCTGGAGCAGTTCGATCCCGAGCTGCTGGGCGTCCAGCTGGGCGAGGGCCGTGTCCAGCATGCCGGACGGGTAGGTGCCCAGGTCGCGGATGGCGAGCAGCTCGTCGCGCTGTGCGGCGATCAGGTCGAGGCGCAGCCGGCGGTACCGGGCCGAGCGGTCCCGGCTGGCCTCGGTCGGCTGGAAGCCGGCGTCCTCCTCGACGCCGGGGAGGTGCCGGAGCCGCTCCCTCGCCAGTTCGACCAGCTCGGGTGGGTAGCTGTCCAGGTCGCCGGACAGCCGGGCCATCGCCGCCCGGGCCAGCTCGGCCTGCAGCTGCGACCACTGAGCCGGGTCGCCGTCGGCGTTGTGGCCGGTCAGGCCGAGGCGACGCACGATCCACGGCAGCGACCCGCCCTGGACCACCAGGGTGCCCACCGCGACGAGGGTGGCTGCGAGGATCAGCAGGGACCGGTTGGGGGTGCCGGCCGGCAGCGATTGGGCGGCCGCGATCGTCACGGCGCCCCGCATGCCGGCTGCCACGAGGACGACTCCGGCCCGCCAGCCGAACTGCTCGGCTGCCAGGTAGTCGATGTCGGCGAGGCGCCGGCCGACCAGCTGCTGCCAGCGTCCGATCGTGGCCTCGGCCGAAGGGTCGTCGGTGCCGGCCCGGCGCGACAGGCGCCGCACTCTTCGCTCCCGCCGGCCGGGACGCCCGGCGTCGAACCTCGGCAACTCCCCTTCGGCGAGCCGGCCCTGAAGTTCGGTGAGCTGTTCCCGCACGTCCGGCCCGCGGCGATTGCGCCTGGCCAGCGACCAGACCGACCACGCCACGAACCCTGCCCGGATCGCGATGGCCAGGGTCGCCGCCACCACAGCGAGCAGGGCTGCCTGGGCGAGGCTGCCGCCACGGTCGAGGAGGTCGGCGGCGAGGGCGGTGAGCTCGAGGCCGACCAGGAGGAAGACGGCGCTCTCCAGGAGCAGTTCCAGCGTCCGCCAGACCGCCCGCTCGGCCAGCCGGTCCTCCGCGCCGAGCGCCCTCGCCGAGCCGTGCCCGGTGACCAGCCCCGCGGTCACCGCAGCGACCAGGCCGGAGGCCCCGAAGTGCTCGGCGGGCAGGTGGGCGAGGAACGGCACAACCAGAGAGAGCGTGACGTTCGCCGTGACGTGGTTGATCCGGGAGCGGACCGCGAGGTTCAGCTTGCCGACGAGGAAGCCGATGGCAACGGCCGCGATCACCGCCCAGGCGAAGTCCCCGGCCACCTGCCACACCGAGACCGAGACCCCGACGGCTGCGAGGGCAGAGCGCAGCAGCACCAGGGCTGTGGCGTCGTTGAGCATGCTCTCGCCCTCGAGGACGGTGACGATGCGCGGCGTGACGCCGGACTGCCGGACGATCGCAGTGGCCACGGCGTCGGTGGGGCTGATGATGGCGCCGAGCGCGATCCCGATTCCGAGCGGGAGCCCGGGTACCAGCGCGCTGAGGACGAAGCCGATGGCCACGGCCGTGACGACCACCAGGGTCACCGAGAACGCCGAGATCAACCCGAAGTCGCGGCGGAACTCCATCGCGGGGGTGTTCACGGCAGCCGAGTAGAGCAACGGGGGCAGGATCCCGCCGAGGATCCATTCGGGGGGAACGGTCACCGGGTCGACGAACGGCAGCAGGCTCGCTGCGAAGCCCATCCCGACCAGCAGCAGTGGGGGAGCGATGCCGAGCCGTGGCGCCAGCGCCGACACGGTGACCACGAGCAGCACGCCGATGATGGCGACCAGTCCGAGGCTCATGACCGCATCCTTCCCCCTCGGTCCGCCGAGGACCACCTGTCGGGGGCCGGTGCCTCCCGGTCCAGCCGTCGGGAGCGACGGGCTCAGCCGAGCCGGGTCTCCGGCTCGTTGGCCAGGGCCACGCGGACCTGATCGAGGTGACGGGAGGTCATCTCCGGCAGCGCGGCGGCCGGGAAGAAGGCGGCAGCAGTCGCCTCACCGTCGGCCGGGTACGGGTCGCCGCCGATCCAGGAGCAGCGGAACACATGGTCGATGTACTGGGTCTGGTCACCGTTGGAGTAGGTGATGACCCCGGTGACGGTCAGCCAGACCAGCCGGTCCACGGCTGCCTGCACACCGGCCTCCTCCGCCACCTCCCTGACCGCGGCCAGGTGCGGGTGTTCGCCTGGGTCGACGATGCCGGCCACCGGCGCCCATTCCCCGGTGTCGGCCCGGCGCACCAGGAGCACCTCCTCGCCGTCCGCTGCTTCCCTGACGACGACGGCGGTCGCTCCGGAGAGCCAGAGCCGGCTGCTGCCGACCTTCGCGCGCAGGTCGAGGATGAAGTCCGGGGTCGGCATGACCGTGAGCCTACGCGTGCCCGGCGGTCACCCCTGCCGCGGCCGGCTCCTCGGGCTTGCGCAGGAACAGCGTCGCAACGATGGCACCGATCCAGATCACGCCGACCGTGACGAAGGCCGATCTGGCACCGGTGGCCAGCGCGACCTCCGCAGCGGTCCCGGCCGGCTGGGCAGCTGCGACAGTGGCCATCACGGTCACGAACAAGGCGGTTCCGGCTGCTCCGGCGACCTGCTGCACCGTTCCGACCGTCGCCGAACCGTGGCCGTACAGGTGCGGCGGGAGCGAGCCGAGCGAGATCGTGAAGAGCGGGGTGAACATGAACGCGAGACCAAGGCTGAGGCACAGGTGCGCGACCAGGAGCAGCCACCACGGCGTCGTGACCGCCACCTGGGCGAACAGGACGAACCCGACGCCGACGGCGAGCGCGCCCGGCACCACGAGCCACCGCGGTCCCACCCGGTCGTAGAGCCGGCCGACCACCGGCCCGAGCAGGCCGGTCAGGAGGGCCCCCGGCAGCAGCAGGAGGCCGACGAAGAGCGGCTCGGCGTGCATCACCTGCTGCAGGATCAGCGGCAGCGCGATGATCGTGCCGAAGAGCGCTGCCATGGCGATGGCCATCACGCCGATCGAGGTGGCGAAGATCGGGTGGGTGAAGGTGCGCAGGTCGAGCAGGGCGGCATCCCGGCGTTGCAGCCGGAGCTGGCGCCACACGAAGAGGGCCAGGGAGATCGCACCGACCCCGAGAGCGATCTCCACGCCCCAGCCGGCGGTGGGGCTACCGACCAGGCTGAGGCCGTAGACCAGGCCGCCGAAACCGAAGGCGGCCAGTGGAACGCTGAGGGCGTCCAATTTCACCGCTACCGGCTCGTTGAGGTTGGGCACCTGCCGCAGTCCGACGGCAAGGATGGCCAGGGCGATCGGCAGCACCAGGGCGAACACGAACCGCCAGGGCAGGAACTGCAGGATGATCCCGGACATCGTCGGCCCGATCGCGGGGGCAGCCGAGATCACCAGGCTGATCGTGCCCATCACCCGGCCGCGCTGGCCCGGCGGGATCAGTTCCATCACCGTGGTCATCAGCAGCGGCATCATGATTGCGGTTCCGCTGGCCTGGATCAGCCGGCCGGCGAGGAGCAGCGGGAACGCCCAGCTCAGCGCGGCGACCAGGGTGCCGAAACTGAACAGGAACATCGCCAGGGTGAAGACAGCCCGGGTCGGGAGCCGTTCCATCACCCAACCCGTGATCGGGATGACCACGGCCATGGTGAGCATGAAACCGGTGGTGAGCCACTGCGCGGTGCGCTCGTCGATGCTCAGGTCGACCATGATCCGCGACAGCGCGACGTTGAGGGCTGTCTCGTTGAGGATCACGACGAACGCGCCGACGAGCAGGATGGCCAGCACTCGAACGGTGCGGCGCGGTAGCCGGTCCGACGTGGGGCCGGCGCTGGTCAGCGGAACGTTGGGTGCGGTTTCGATGTCTGCCATGAGCCTGCTTCTGGTGTCTTGCTGGAGCGCTGGGATGGTCCGGGGCCGCACCGGGCGACCAGCAACGGACGTAGGGAAAAGGAAAGCCGGCCCGGACTTATTCCGGACCGGCCGCACCTGGCTCCCCCGATCACTGTCTAATCTGCTGGCCGCACTCCCCCCGGCCGCGCCCCAGCAGAGACCGCCATCGGCCGTTTCGTCGAGCGGCTCCCTGGCCAGACACCACCCGCCCCCCCGAGCTGGGTGGATCCGGCGGGAGCCGCGTCGAACGAACCGAACCGACCTGGCTCCGCGGCACCGGCTACTGGTTCGCACTGCGTTCCGAGCCGCCACCGCTGATCCTGTTTGGAGCCTGCCGCACCGGGTAGCCCTCGGATCCCGGGACCTTGATCAGCTGCCTTCCGAGGACCCGGCCGACAAGCCAGTCGCTTGCCAGATCCTCGGGGAATAGTCGACTTGTGTCCCCTGCACTGCCCCCCCGGTAGTGCTGGTTGATTCGATGGCCACCCGTTGGGCAGGTGCCTCCCCCTTTTGGTGTATTTCACCATAGGGGGTCGGCGAGGGTCGGAGAAAGGCATTCCTGGCTGCGTCCGCCATCTCGGACGCAGCACAAATACGCATCAGGCGCCGGGGGTGCGCAATGATGCAGGCGCAGACCCACCTGGAGGTACCCGGAATGCCGCTCGATGCCGTGCTGGTGAGGCCGATGGTGGCCGCCGACGCCGGCGAGGTGCTGACCGTGCAGCGGGCGGCCTTCGTCGTCGAGGCCCAGCTCTACGGCGATCCGTTCCTCCCCCCGCTGGTTGAGACCGTGGCTGAGGTCGTCGCCGACCTCGGCCGGTGCCGCGGCCTGGTGGCGATCGCCGGCGACCGCCTTGTCGGCTCGGTCCGGGTCCGCGTCGACGGGCCAAGCCTGCACATCGGACGGCTGGCAGTTGCGCCCGACCAGCAGGGCCGGGGCCTTGGCGCCCTGCTCCTCGCGCGCGCTGAGGAGGTCGCCCCGGCGACCGAGGCCCTCCTCTTCACCGGGCATCGCAGCGACTCCAACCTGAGGCTCTACGAGCGGGCCGGCTACACCGAGCAGCGCCGGGTGCCCTTCGATGACCGGGTGACCCTGGTGCACCTGCGCAAGAAATTGGGTTTGAAGCTCAGCGGTTGAGCCACGGCTGGGCGACCGGTGGCAGGCCGTTCCGGCTCGGCACGGCCACCCGTGCCGGCCCGGAGGAGCGGGCGCTGCCCGACGCCGCGAGAACCGAGGTGAACGGCTGCACGCTCCCGACGCAGATGCCGGGGTCCGGTTGCGCCAGGTCCAGCAGGTAGGCATCGACCTGGTCGGTGACGCAGTCGGAGGTGCCGTAGGCCGTGTGCCCCCAGGAGTCGCTCTTGATCAGGTAGCTGTTCGGCATCAGGGCATGCGTGGAGAGTGCCCCGGAGTAGTTGGTGGCCGGGTCGTGGTAGTTGCCGACGATCAGCACCGGGGCGGCCGTCCGCTTCCGGTAGGTGCCGCGATAGGTGTCCTCGTCCTTGGCCTTCCAGTAGTTGGTGGCGCACTGCACGTCCGACCAGCCCCAGAGCCGCCCGAAGTGCGGCGCCCGCTCCGGTGAGTCGGCGGCGCGGGTGGCGGTGATCCAGGTCTTCGGGTCAGCCGGTTGGTAGGAGTCGGTGCAGATCACGGCCGAATAGGCCTCCAGGCCGTTGTCGTAGCTGGAGCCGGCCGTCGCTCCGGCTGCGGTGCGGTGCAGGGCGAGCACCAGCGTGGCCAGCTGCTGGGCCGGCGCGCTCGAAGTGCCCGGGTCGTCCTCGGCGATGACCTGCTTGAGCGTCGCGATGATCTGGGCCGCGTAGTCCATGCCGTCCGGGTAGTACAACAGGCTCAGCAGGTCGGCGATGAAGGACTGGTAGGAGTAGCTGAGCACCTCGTCCCCGCTGCGGACGTCGACCGGTCCCCGCTTGAGGGCCGCGGCCACCTCGGCGAAGTCCTCCTGCGGAGCAGCCAGCGGGCAGTAGTCCGGACCGGCGGCTGCACAGGCTTCGAGGCCGGCCTGCAGGGCACCCCAGGCGGCCTCGCCGGACTTGATGCGAAGCGTTGTCGGCGTGCCCCTGGTGGCCGTCGTGCCGGCGTAGGCGACCGGATCGAGGACCCCGTCGATCGCGATGGCCCGGAAGCGGTCGGGGAACAGGTTGGCGTACACCTCGCCGAGGTAGGTCCCGTAGGAGAAGCCGAGGTAATTCAGCTTCTTGTCCCCGACGGCGCGGCGCAGGACGTCCAGGTCGCGGGCGACCTGGGCTGTGGAGACCGAGGCCGCAAGGGCCGAGCCGTAGTTCGAGCAGCCGGCAGCGAGCCGCTTCCCGGCGACGATGAAGCCGGACTCCTCCGCAGCGGTGCTCGGGAAGGCAGCGCTCATCCCGCTCAGCGCGTACGCCTGGGAGTCGCTGGTGCGGAAGCAGCGCACCCGGCTGGAGGCATTCGTGCCCCGGGGGTCGAAGCCGATGATGTCGAACCGGTCCAGGACGGACTGGGTGAGGAAGCCGGTGGCTGCGAGTGCGATCTCCACCCCGGACCCGCCCGGCCCGCCCGGATTGAGGAACAGGGTGCCGATGCGGTTCGCCGGATCGGCAGCCGGGATCTTGAACAGGGCGATCGACACGGTTGCGCCGGTTGGCCGGTCGTAGTCGCGGGGCAGCTTCACCGTTGCCGAGTAGCCGCTGCCGTCGGCGGCCTCGACCCAGTTGAGCTTCGGCTTCCTCACCCGGTCGACCCGCCTCGCCTCGGTGGAGCTGGTCCGGTCGGCCGCCTGCGCCGGTGGGGCGCCGGCGAGCGCGAACAGCAGGCTCAAGACGACGGTGGGGATCACCCACAGGCGGCTCAGCGGTGGTCTCGGCATGCTCTCCCCCAGACCCGGGCGGGGTCCATTCCCGGGCCACGCCAATATAACCCGCCCCGCCGGGTTGTTCAGCCTGGTGTCACCCGAACGGGTGACCGGCGTGGCGGGATGGCCGCGCCGTGCCGACCCGCGAGCCGGCCAGCTCCCGTCCCCAGGCGGTCGCCCGGCCCAACTCGCCATCCGCGAGGGGTCCTTCCATCCCGGTCACCCAGAAGGATGGACCGACTGTCGGGTCGGCTCCTCGTCGGCCCAGAGCCCTCGCCGCAGCTCCGGCCGCCGTGCCCAGCCGTACCCGGGAGGGGATGGAGGTGTCGAACGTCGCAACCCGTAGGCCGGTCGGGATGGCAACGGTGTCGATCCACTCCCGGACTCCGGTGTGCTCGGAGATGGTCGCGCCCTTGCACTCGGCGTCGTGGCGGCTCCCGGCGTTGGGCATGGAGAGCAGGTGGGTCGGAGCGCCGACCACCAGCAGTTCGATGTCGGCCGGCAGTTCGGCCGGAGCAGCGGAGGCGTGGAGGACCTGGACCGTACGCACCCCGAGGATCTCGGCGATTCCGCCGCCGATCGCCTCTGCGATGGCAAGGGTGTTGCCGAACAGCGACTCGGTGACGATCAGGGCGGTCATTGCGGGTCCTCTCCGCCGGTCACCCTACGCAAGCGGTGGATCGACACGGTTGGGTCCCAGATTCGGCTGCAGGTCCAGGTGGCATTCTTACCTAGTATAGGTTAGCCTTACCTAAGCAGGGCGGCCGAGGGCCGTCCAACCCCCTAGAGGAGTAGATATGGCCACCAGTCCCCGCAGCGCGGATGGCAAAGTCCGCGTGCTCGGTCTAGTCAGCATCATTATCGGGGCGGTGATGATCGTTGCCGGGGCAGTCACCTGGGGCATGGTCAGCACCAAGCTCGCAGCGGAGAACATCACCGTCTCCGCAGACGCCCCGATGTTCGCCGGTGCCAAGGTCACCGGCCCGCTCGAAGCATTCGTCCAGGCCGACGTGATCAACGGTCACGCACTCAAGGCCACGGGCGGCAAGACCTATGCCCAGCTCGACAAGGAGGATCCGCTGCGCGCCACGGCGATGAACGGCTCCTTCCTGCGCTCCTCCCTGTTCACCTCCGTCATCGCCTTCGGCGTGGCCCTGTTCGCCATCGGGGTCGGCGCCCTCGCCATCCTGATCGGCTGGGCTCTCCAGCTGTTGGCAGTGCGGCAACCGGTCCGGGAGACGGTCGACGCCTGAGCAGCGACACCAGGACCGGAGAGGGCCGGGACGGATCACTTCCGTCCCGGCCCTCTCCGCGTTTCACTTGTCGACTTCGAAGACCTCGGCAGCAGCTGCGTTCTTCTTGACGGATGCGATTCCTTCGCGAGCGCTCCGCTCACTGGCGTAACCCTGGCCGCCGGTGGCAACGACCTGACCGTTGGATGCCTTGAGGCGCCAGCGGTACTCACCCTTCGCGTCGGAGTACAGCTCGAACTTGGCCATCTCGCCCCTCCTCTTCGGGGCGGGCGCCGGTGCCAACCCCCGGGGAAAGGCTAGTGGTCGCCGTGCCGGTGCCGCAGAGGATCGCGCCGGAAAGACGCTCAGAACCGCAACCAGGCGGCAGTGTCCGCCGGCAGCTCTCCGGCCGCCAGCTCATCGCTGGCGAGTACCACCTCTGCGCCCGCCGGCAGCGCCAGTGGCTCCGGGCCGAAGTTCACCCAGCAGCCGAAGCCCGGGTCCCGCCTGAAGGCGATCGCGTGCTCGCCCGCCTCCACCCAGGCCAGGTCGCCGTCCCCGAGCGCAGGATGGCCGGCCCGGACCGCGAGGGCCCGCCGGTAGAGGGCCAGCGTCGAGTCCGGATCGGCGTCCTGAACCGCGACAGCGGACGCGCCCCAGTCCGCCGGCTGCGGCAGCCAGGGCGCCGCGCCACCTTCGGGACCGAAGCCGTAGCTGTCGCCCGAGGCCGTCCAGGGCAGCGGCACCCGGCACCCGTCGCGGCCGAGGTTCTCGCCACCGGTGCCGGCGACGATCGGGTCCTGCCGGGCGGCTAGCGGGATGTCCTCCACCTCGGCCAGCCCGAGTTCCTCGCCGGCGAAGACGTAGGCACCGCCCGGCAGGGCGAGGCTGAGCAGTGCTGCCGCGCGGGCTCGACGGCGGCCGACCGCGAAGTCGGCCGGCAGGTCGAGGTAGGCCTGCAGGTGCGGGAATCCCGGCGGGACCAGCTCCTGTGGCCTGGCGTACCGGGAGACCGGGCGGCAGACGTCGTGGTTGCCCAGCACCCAGGTGGCCGGGGCACCGACAGTGGCGTGGGCGGAAAGGGTCGACGTGATGGTCTCCCGCATCGGCCCGGCCAGCCAGGGCGCCATCAGGAAGTTGAAGTTGAACGCCGTGTGCAGCTCGTCAGGACGCAGGTAGGCCGTGAGCCGGTGGTCCCGGCCCACCCAGATCTCCCCGCAGAACACCCGCGGCGGATCGTATGCGTCGGCCACCTCGCGCCAGCTCCGGAAGATGTCGTGCACGCCGGGCTGGTCCCAGTGCGGGTGCTCGATGTGGTCGGGGGTGTCATCCGGCAGCGGGAACGGCAGCCCGTCGATGTCCACGAGCCCGGCGTCCTTGACCAGCCCGTGGGCGACGTCGATCCGGAAGCCGTCCACGCCGCGGTCGAACCAGAACCGGAGACTCTCGGTGAACTCCTCGCTGATGTCGGGGTGGTTCCAGTTCACGTCGGGCTGCTCCGGCGCGAACAGCCGCAGATACCACTGGCCGGGCCGGCCGTCCGCCTCGGTGACCCGGGTCCAGGCGGGACCGCCGAACTCGCTCATCCAGTCGTTGGGCGGTAGATCGCCGCCGGCACCGCGGCCCTCACGGAAGATGAACCGCTCTCGCTCGGCCGATCCGGGGCCGGCTGCCAGCGCCGCCTGGAACCAGGGGTGCTGGTCGGAGGTGTGGTTGGGGACGATGTCGAGGATCACGCGGATGCCGACGGCGTGCGCTTCGGCGATCAGAGCCTCGGCCTCGGCCATCGTGCCGAAGACCGGCTCGATCGCGCGGTAGTCGGAGACGTCGTAGCCGGCGTCCTTCATCGGCGAGGGGTACCAGGGGTTCACCCAGATCGCGTCCACCCCGAGGGCGGAGAGGTAGCCCAGCCGGCTGCGGATGCCATTGATGTCGCCAACGCCGTCGCCGTTGCTGTCGGCGAAGCTGCGGGGGTAGATCTGGTAGACGACGGCGCGTCGCCACCACTCCTGGTCGGCGTTGCTGATGCTGGCTGGGAGTGACACGGGAACCTCTCTTTACCGATACAGAGCTGTACCGGTAAAGATAGACTGGACCGCAAGCAGAATTCAACCCCGGAGGTGAGCACCCTGCCCAGAGTCACCCTGCAGTCGATAGCCGACCGGCTGGGCGTCAGCCGGATGACCGTCTCGAATGCGTTCTCCCGGCCCGACCAGCTGTCCGAGGCGCTGCGGACGAGGATCCTCGCCGAGGCGGCCGCCCTCGGCTACCTGGGGCCGGATCCGTCGGCACGATCACTGGCCACCGGCACCACCGGGGCCATCGGGGTGCTCTGGGCGAAGGAGTTGCGGCACTCGCTCGCCGACGAGGTCTCGGCGAGGTTCCTCGGGGCGGTGGCCGACGAACTCGCCCCGAGCGGCCTGGCGCTGACGCTGGTGCCCGCGATCGCCGAGGGGTCCCTGGTGCCGGCCCGGGACGTCGCCATGGACGGGGCGATCGCGTTCTCCTGCGACCCGGAACTGCCGGCGCTGGACTGGTTGCAGCGGCGTCGGTTGCCCCTGGTCTACGTCGACATGGAGGCGCCGGCGGGCCAGGTAACCGTCACCATCGACGACCGTGGCGGCGCCAGGGTCGCAGCCGAGCACCTGGTGGCGCTCGGGCACCGGAAGGTGGCCCTGCTGACCACCGGCTTCGGGACGACCCCCGGCCCGGCAACCGGCCGGCTCCTGCCGGAGGCTGCGCGGATGCGGGTCATCGTCGAGCGCCATGCCGGGTGGCTGGAGGCTCTCGGCGCAGCCGGGATCGAACCGGCCTGGGTGAACCAGCCGAACCCCAACGCCGACGCGCGGGCGGCAGCACAGGCGATGCTCTCCGGGGCGCAGCGGCCCACCGCGGTGCTCTGCCTCACCGACGTGATGGCCCAGTCGGTGCTGGCAGCCGCAGCCGATGCCGGCCTCCGGGTGCCGGAGGACCTGGCTGTTGTCGGGTTCGACGACCATCCCCTGGCGCTACGGACCAGGCCGACGCTCACCACCGTCCGGCAGGACGTGGACGCGAAGGGCCGGGCAGCGGCGCGGGCACTGCTTGACCTGATCGCCGGCCGCGCGGGCGTCACCCTGTCACGCCCGCGCAGCCGGCGACTTCCGGTTCGGCTGGAGGTGCGGGAAAGCACCTCGGGGGGGTCCCAGCCGAACCGTTGATACCGATCGCCCAGCCCTGCCCTCGCGGGGAACCGGACCGATCGGGCTCTTCCCAGGCTTCAGCGCGGATTTCCGAAGTCCTGGGTCCAGTACGTTCCATACAGGCCACCGGTCGCGTAGCCGACACCGAGTTCGGTGTAGCCGCGACGCATGATGTTCTTGCAGTGCCCGGCACTCTTCAGCCAGGCCTTGACCACCGACGCCGGGGTCCGGAACCCGGCCGCGATGTTCTCCCCCGCGGAGTCGTAGCTGTAGCCGGCGCGCTTCATCCGGGTGAACGGGCTCTCCCCGGTCCGTGAGGTGTGGCTGAAGTAGGAGTGGTCGGCCATGTCCTGGCTGTGGGCTGCTGCCACCTTGGCGAGCAGGGCGTCCGCGCGCAGGGCCGGGGCGGCCCGGTAGCGCGTCGACCCGCACTTGCGCGCGCTCGAACGGGCGACGTTCACCAGCCGCAGGACCTCGGCCTCGAAGGTGCGGACGGTGTACCTGGCCGCGAGCGCCGTCCCGCCGGCGTTGGTGACGACGACCTCGTAGGTGCCGGCCTTCAGGGCCGGGGTGACGACGCTGAGGCTGGTGGCGGAGACGGTGGTGAAGCTGGTGGCCGCAGTCGAACCGAAGCTGACTGAGGTGATCCCGGCGCAGTCGGTGATGTAGAGGCTCAGCACCGATCCTCCGGGCTCGACGCCGTTGACGGCGGAGACCCTGGAGTCGGTGCAGGCAGGAGTCGGGGCTGCGGTTTCGGCGTAGGCCGGAGCCTGCCACGTCATCACGGCAACAAGCGCCAGGGCGACGATGCTGGGTACGCGGGCGCGCACGGGTCGGAAGGGGTGCATGGCGGTGCAATCCTTTTTTGTAGTTATCCGTCGCCGAGGCGACAGGTACCCTCCCGTACGAGCATCACTATGCACCCCCACTGCTGCTGCTCGCCACAAGTTCGGGAAATTCACCGGTCGACCGGGGGCAGAACCCGGGGTCAAGGGCTGGGCGGGCGGCTCCACCGAACCCGGACCGGGTGGACCCGGCGCAGCGGAGGATCCGGGTACCGCTGTCCTGGGGGATGATGGAGCCGTGGTCGCCTCAGGAACGGGCCAACCCGTTCGCCCTCACGCCGGGTTCAGCCTGGCCAACGCAGACTTCATCACCGGGCGCCTCGCCGTCGGCGGAGACCTGTCGCCGAACTTCAGGGTTGCCCGGCGCCAGTTGGACGAGTTGCTGGCCGCCGGCATCACCCACATCGCCGACCTCCGCGAGGAGTGGAGCGACGAGACCCTGGTGAAGACCTGGGCGCCCGGCATCAGCTACCTCCACCACCGGGTGGCCGACGCGGGCCAGGTGATCGACGGCACCTGGTTCAGCGGCCTCGCCGACTGGGTCGACGCTGCCCTCGCCGACCCGCGGGCGAAGGTGCTGGTCCACTGCCACATGGGGGTGAACCGGGCCCCGTCTGCCGTCCTCGCCCTGCTCCTGGACTCCGGCATGGGGCTGCGCCAGGCCCTCGACGCGATCCGCAGCGCCCGACCGATCGCCGTGATCGACTACGCCGGCAGTGCCCTGGAGTGGCATCTGGCACGCACCGGGGCCGACTCGCGGACGCGGCGCAACGCCCGTCGGATGCTGGCCCGCTGGCGCAAGGCCAACCACCTCGACCCCGGCGAGGTGATCCGGGCGATCCGGGACACCGAGCACCCGGGGAACCGGTGGTTCGTCCGGCTGGGCCCCGACGACCCCGGCGCCCTTGCGGGCATCCTGGCAGCGGACGGCGACGTCGCGGTCGGGCTGTCGGTGGATGAGTCCCCCGAAGCACTCAGCCAACTGGACGAGGTGCTGTTCCTGACCGCGGCCGGCCTGGTCGGCCGGGCCCTCGTGGTCGGGCCGATCCAGCCGGCCGAGCCGCACTCGCTGCTGCTGCCGGTACTGGTGACCGACATGTTCCCGGCTGTTCCGATCGTCCTGCCCGCCGCCGTGGCGGACTGGCTGGCCGGTGCAGGTCCGAACCCGAGGCTGCTGACCGAAGACGAGTACCGGGTGCTCACCTACGCCTGAGGCCGCGGCCCGGTCGAATCTGCTGCGACTTTTCCGGATCGACCCCCCGAGGCTCCCGGGGAAGGGCAGATTGTTACGGTGCCGAAGCTTGATCCCGACGTCGCCGAGCGGCTGGCCGGCGACTATGCCGCCGTCACCGCCTACCTCGGCCGCAACTCCGGCCTGCCCGGCCCGCGGTCGAACCTCGAGCTGCTGTCGGCGGCAGCAGAGCTGCTGCCCGGCGACCACGCGCGGCTGCTGCGCACCGAGGCCGACGAGTACCTGCGCTGCTGCGGCGTGATCACCCTCGGCAGGGAGTACTTCGACCGGGCCGGCGACCGGCCGGCGGTGGTCGCCGAACTGACCGGGTTCGCAGCCGACGACTCCTGGCGGGTCCGGGAGTCGGTGGCGATGGCGGCCCAACGGATCGGCGACCACGACTTCGAGGCCCTCGTCGGGCTGGTCGGGGGCTGGCTGGATCTGCCCGACCCGCTGGTTGCGCGGGCGGCCGTCGCCGCGATCTGCGAGCCGCGCCTGATCCGCCGTCCGGAGGCGGCTGCGGTTGCGCTCTCCGCCTGCGCGCGGGCCACCGATCTTCTGCTGTCGCTGCCGCCGCAAGCACGTCGACTCCCCGCGGTGCGCACCCTGCGGCAGGCATTGGGGTACTGCTGGAGTGTCGCAGTTGCGGCTGACCCGTCGGCCGGCCTGCCGGTGTTCACCGGACTCACCGGCCCGGACCCCGACCTGGCCTGGATCGTGCGCACCAACCGGTCCAAGGCCAGGTTGGCGAAGCTGCTCTGAGCACCGGCCGCCGGGACACCTCCGGGCATCGCCGGCCCGGACGGATGATCGAAAGGGAAATGGGATGGACAGTATTCGCTGGCTGGCCGAGCTGACCGCAGCCGACCTGCCGATCGCCGGCGGGAAGGGCGCCAACCTCGGTGAGCTCGTCCGCGCCGGCTTCGCCGTGCCGGAGGGGTTCGTGGTCACCACCGGCGCCTACACCGACTTCGTCAGCCGCAACGGGCTGGACGACCGCATCCGGGCTGCTGCGGCCGAGGTGGCCGCAGCTCCGCCGGGGGAACCCTCGACCGCCGGCATCGGCGACCTGTTCGCCACCGCCGAGCTGCCGGCCGGGCTGGCCGCCGAGATCACGGCTGCCTACCGGGAGCTGGGGGATCCGGTCCCGGTGGCCGTGAGGTCGTCCGCTACGGCCGAGGACCTGGCCGAAGCGAGCTTCGCCGGCCAGCAGGACACCTACCTCAACGTCGTCGGCCCGGAAGCGCTGCTGGCAGCGGTGCGCGACTGCTGGGCATCGCTGTGGACCGACCGCGCGATCCGGTACCGCGCGGAGCACGGTGTCGATCCCGGCGAGGTGGCCCTGGCCGTCGTGGTGCAACGCCTGGTGAAGGCGGACGCGGCCGGCGTGATGTTCACGGCGAACCCGGCCAACGGCCGGCCTGAGGAGACCGTCATCACAGCAGCCTGGGGCCTCGGCGAGGCAGTCGTCGCCGGCATGGTCGACACCGACACGGTTGTGGTCGGCACTTCGGTCGGCCGGGTGCTCAGCCACAGGGTGGCCGACAAGGCGATCCGGGTCGACCCGGTGGCCGGCGGCACAGCTGAGCTGCCGAATCCGGACGAGGTGCGCGGGGTCGCCGTCCTCGACGCAGCCGAAGCCCTGCAGCTCGCCGGGATCGGGGCGGCCATCGCAGCCCACTTCGGTGCCCCACAGGACCTCGAGTGGGTGCGGTCAGCCGGTGAGTTCAGCATCGTCCAGTCCCGTCCGATCACGGCGCTGCCGCCGCGGACGGGGGAGGTGCCGCGGGACTGGCCGGTGCCGAGCAGGGGACTCTACTTCCGGGCATCGATCACCGAGCAGCTCCCGGACCCGCTGACCCCGCTCTTCGCCGGGCTGATGGCCACGGCTGTGCCGACCGGGCTGAACCGGCTCCTCTCCGAGCTGGCGCCGGGCCAGGACTTCGGCGACGTCGGCTTCCCGACCATCAACGGCTACGCCTTCTACCGGTACAGCTATCAGGCGATGGGGCGCATGCTGCGGCTGGCACCCAAGACGTTCAAGCTCATCGGGGGTGGCGGCGCGATGGTCGAGGAGCGCTGGCGCAGCCGCCTCGCCGAGTACTCGGCCGAGGTGGCGGCAGAGGAGGCCCTGGTCGGTGCGGGGCTGCCCGCCCGCGCCCTGCTGGACGCCGTCGGCCGGCTGGTCGACGCCATGGCCTACTACTACACCGCCGTCCAGAC
Organism: uncultured Propionibacteriaceae bacterium; assembly: GCA_964421325.1. GTDB lineage: Bacteria > Actinomycetota > Actinomycetes > Propionibacteriales > Propionibacteriaceae > Propionicimonas. Next base: position 1,423 of record CAYQXH010000041.1, on the reverse strand, counting down.
CATCATCCCCGTGGCCTCGATGGCCGAACTCACCTGGCTGGGTGTCTACGGCAAGTTGCTCAGGCACCCGGGCGACCCGGCGCCGGAGACCTTCGTGCTGGGCTACGACTCCGAACCGATCCGGGCGGAGCGGTCGCTCTACGACCTGTCCCGGTGGGTGCTGGAGCAGCCACGCCTCGCCGCGGTGCTCGCCGATCCCGCGGGCGACGTCTTCGCCAACCAGGCTCCGGACGGAGTCGACGCGACCACCTGGGCGGAGTGGCAGCGCCGCCTCGCCGGGCACCTGGCCGCGCACGGCCACACCCTGTACAACCTTGACTTCGTCAACCCGGTGCCGGCCGACGACCCGGCCCCGGTGCTGCAGGCGCTGCGGTTCAACCTGACCGCGGAAGCACCCGACCCCTACGCGCGGCAGCGCGCCGCAGCCTCCGCGCGGGAGAACGCCGCAGCCAGGCTGCTGTCACGGCTGGGCGGCTGGCGGGCCGAGCGGGTCCGGGCGCTCCTCACCTGGGCGCAGCACACCGGGCCGCTGCGGGAGGACGCACTGGCGGCGATGGGCCTGTACGTGCCACCCGCGCGGCAGCTGCTGCGGGAGTTCGGTGGCCGGCTGGTCGAGGCCGGCGTCCTCTCCGAACCGATGGATGTGTGCTGGCTGACCCTGGCAGAGGCCCGGAAGTCGGCGGACGCGCTCGACTCCGACGGCGAACTGCCGGCCGGCCTGGGCGACCGGGTCGCGGAACGGCAGGCGGCAGCAAGGGGCCAGCGACAGGCCAGCCCGCCGCAGTCCCTGCCGAAGAGCCGGCTGATGGACTCGATGAGCTGGATGTACCCGGCCAACGAGAACCAGTCCGGCGACGTGCTTACCGGCAACGTCGGGAGCGGTGGGGTGGTGACGGCAAGGGCGAGGGTGCTCGAAGGCCCGGCCGATTTCGCGGCCTTCCAGCCCGGTGAGGTGCTGGTGGCGGCGATCACCACCCCCGCCTACACCCCGCTGTTCGCGATGGCCGCCGGAGTGGTCACCGACATCGGCGGCGTGCTCAGCCACGGCTCGATCGTGGCGAGGGAGTACGGCATCCCGGCCGTCCTCGGCACCGGCTCAGCCACCCGGCTGATCAGCACCGGAGACGAGATCACCGTGGACGGCGCCGCCGGCAAGGTCTTCCTCGCCGGGGCCGGTGCAGGGCCCGTGGTGCAGCCGGCGGGCGCCCGGAAGTGGCTGGTGGGCGCTGCCGCAGCGGCCGTCGTCGCTGCCGCAGCGGCCGGCTACGCCTACCGGAGGCGGCGCCGCTAGCCCACGCCGCCGGTCCCCGGACCGCCAGGGGTCAGCTCGCCCCGCCCGCCGAACCCGGCGCCCCGCCCCGGCAGGGAGAGCCGCCGCTCCGTCGCCCCGGCCCGGCCGGCGGCCCACCCCGGGGTTCCGTGG
>CAYQXH010000040.1:0-17721 GCA_964421325.1 uncultured Propionibacteriaceae bacterium | reverse complement strand
ACGCCCCACTGGTCGAAGCTGTTGATGCCCCAGACGACGCCCTGGGTGAAGGTGATGTGCTCGTACAGCGCGATCAGCTGCCCGACGACCGAAGGGGTGAGCGCCGGCGCCATGATCGAGGTGGTCGGCCGGTTGCCGGGGAACACCCGCGCCGGGACGATCGCTTCCGCCGTGCCCTCCGCCCGAACTTCCGCAGCTGTCTTGCCGAAGGCGAGTGCCTTGGTCTGGGCGAAGAAGTTGGCCAGGAACAGCTCGTGGACGTCGGACTCGCCGTCCCGGATCGGATGCGCCGGGGTGGCGACCGCGATGAAGTCGGCCGGGATCAGCTGGGTGCCCTGGTGGATCAACTGGTAGAAGGCGTGTTGGCCGTTGGTGCCGGGCTCGCCCCAGAAGATCTCGCCGGTCTCGGTGACCACGGCTGAGCCGTCGGTGCGGACCCCCTTGCCGTTGGACTCCATGGTCAGCTGCTGCAGGTAGGCGGCGAACCGGTGCAGGTACTGCGCGTAGGGCAGCACGGCGTGGCTGCCGGCCTTGAGGAAGTTCACGTACCAGACGTTGAGCAGGCCCATCAGCGCGGGCACGTTGGTTGCCAGCGGTGTCTCGGCGAAGTGCCGGTCGACGGCGTTGAAACCGGCGAGGAAGTCGGCGAAGTTGTCCGGGCCGAGCGCCACCGCCAGCGACGTCCCGACGGCGGAGTCGACCGAGTAGCGGCCGCCGACCCAGTCCCAGAACCCGAAGGCGTTGGCCGGGTCGATGCCGAACGCCGCCACCTTGTCCAGCGCAGTGGAGACTGCGACGAAGTGGTGGGCGATCGCGTCGGCGTCCATCCGCTCGGACCCGTCGACCGCTCCGGCCTCGCGCAGCTTCGCGAGCAGCCAGTCGCGGGCCATGCGAGCGTTGGTCAGGGTCTCCAGGGTGGTGAAGGTCTTGGAGGCGACGATGAACAAGGTGGTGGCCGGGTTCAGGTCGGCCGTCTTCTCGGCCACGTCGGTGGGATCGATGTTCGAGACGAACCGGCACTCCAGGCCGTCCAGCACGTACGGCTTGAGGGCTTCGTAGACCATGACCGGCCCGAGGTCCGAGCCGCCGATGCCGATGTTCACCACGGTCTCGATCCGGGCACCGGTGACGCCCTTCCACTCACCGCTGCGGACGCGGTCGGCGAAGGCGTAGACCCGGTCGAGGACTTCGTGCACCTGCGCGACCACGTCGACCCCTTCGACGACGAGGCTGTCGATACGAGGACGGCGGAGGGCGGTGTGCAGCACCGAACGGTCCTCGGTGACGTTGATCCGGGCACCGGCGTACATCGCATCCCGGCGCTCAGCGAGCCCGACCTCCTCGCCGAGTTCGACCAGTGCCGCCAGGACGGCGTCGTTGATCAGGTTCTTCGACAGGTCGACGTAGAGATCGGCAGCGGGGAAGCTGAGCCGGTCCGCCCGGCCCGGGTCCGCGGCGAACCAGCCGCGGAGATCGGGGTCCAGTTCAGCGGCCAGCTGGGTCAGCTTCGACCAGGCCGGGGTGGCAGTGGGATCCACGGGTGCGCTCATGGCCTCAGCCTAACGACTCGACTCGACGGGCGTCTCGTTCGTGGGTGAGCGCTGGCTGGGCCGGCAGCCTGCACCGGCACTCGAGATTGGGGACATTCCCTGGTGAGAAAATCCTGTGAAACCCCTGAGTTTCTGCCAAGTTCGGTGGTACGATGCACTCGCCTGTTGTCGGGGGGCTCAGGACTTCGGTACTGAATGAAGGAGCTTCCACGATGAATTACAGGTCGATTTTCGCGGCGCGGATCGGTGTCCTCGGCACAGTTCTGGCAGTGGTGGCGGGCGCCTCGCTCGCAGCTGCGCCCACAGTCTCCGCGGCCAGCCTGCCCGCTTCCGGTTCGCCGGCGGCAGTCGCAGCTGCCCTGCCCCTGGCCGAGACGAGTTCCACCTCGATCACGGTCTCCGCCTACAACGTCCACAAGTCGAGTTCCGGGCCGAGCTGGTCCGGCCGGCGTGCCGCCGTGGCGAAGAACCTCACCAGCCAGGAACCGGACGTGATCGCGCTGGCCGAAGCCACTCCGGCCTCGGTGATCAGCCCGACCGGTGCGAAGGTGAAGCAGTACAACGACCTGCTGGCCCTGATCGACGACGACATCCCGTACGAGTTCGCTGCAGCCGGCGACTACACCAACGGGACCAAGCTCGCCTACAACTCCCGCCGCCTCACCGTGCTGAACGAGGGTTCGAAGATCCTGAAGAAGCTCGGCACTCAACGCCGCTACGCGGTCTGGGCGGTCTTCTCCGACAAGGCGAGCGGGGAGAAGGTGTTCGTCGTAGCCACCCACCTCGAACCCGGCAAGGGCTCGTCAAGCGTCACCAAGTACAACTCGACCCGGATCACCCAGGCCAAGCAGATCGTCAACCTGATCAACGACAAGAACCCGCTGGGGCACCCGGTCGTGATCGCCGGTGACTTCAACTCCAGCCGCGGCACCAAACCGAGCAACGGCCCGTACAACGTGTTCCTCAAGTACGGGTTCGTCGACCCGCTGGACAACGCCAAGGCCTCCTGGTCGACCGGAGCCAACGCTATCGCCGAGTCGATGCCCGGCGTCGAGTTCAACTCGGCCAACCACTTCGAACGCACCGCGGCGCGCACCAAGTTCCCGATCGGTACCCACGTCGACTACGTCCTGGTGTCGAAGGGTGTCCGGGTTGCCCAGTACCGGATGGTGGTGGACGTGGAGGACGGCAAGTTCGTCGGCACGATCCCGTCCGACCACAACCAGGTGAAGGCCGTCATCCGCCTGCCCTGACCGGTTGAGCTTCCGGCCGGCAGCCACCTCCTCCGGGGCGGCTGCCGGCCGTTGTCGTCCTCGCCGTTGCCGGCACCCTGCACCCGCGGTTCAGGGTGTGGCACCGATGTCCGGGGAACCCGTGGGCCATCAGCGTGGGGCGAGTTATCCTCCTGTGGCCTGTTGTCGGGGGGCTCAGGGACTGAAGTACCAACCAAGGAGCTACCCACGATGCGTTTCCGGTCTCGCGCCACCACCCGGCTCGGCGCCCTCAGCGCGGTCCTCGCGCTCCTGGCCGTGGCGTCCCTCGGCGCCGCACCGACGAGCTCGGCAGCCACCGTCTCGATCACCGGGCTGCGGGCCGAAGCGATCGCGGGCCGGGCGATCGCGCTGACCTGGCCGGTCGCCGGCGCGAACGCCTACCGGGTCCGGTTCTCGAAGAGCTCCAGCATGTCGTCGCCGGACACCTGGGACGTTCTCGGCAACCACATCTACTGGACCCGGACCGACGCAAACCCGAACGTCTCCGCGCCCCGCCTGTCGCCGGACACCACCTACTACTTCCAGGTGAAGGCGATCAGCCTCGCCAAGGCCGACCTGGGCCGGTACTCCAAGGTGCTCGCTGTCACCACCAAACCGGCCAGCGCCTTTCCCGAGCTGCCCCCCACCGACCTGGCGGCCACCGCCGGCGGTGCCGGCTCGGTCTACCTCTCCTGGACGAACCGCTCGCCCGGGCTGAGGTACCGGGTGCGCTACACCACCGACCCGGCCCTGGGGCTGAAGTCCTGGGACACGGTGGTGATCCCGGCCACTGGAGGCGTGGTCACCGGCCTGGCCGCCGGCACGACCTACCACTTCAAGGCGCGCGTCATCGCCAGCGACGGGAAGGGCCTCAGCCCGTACTCCAGCGTTGAGACCCAGGTCACGGCAAAGGCCACGGCGTCGCCGGCGATCGCCGTGTCGACCTACAACGTGCACAAGGCCAGCTCCGGGCCGAGCTGGACGGACCGGCGCCGGGCGGTCGCAGAGAACATCACCCGGCTCGCGCCGGACGTGATCGCGCTGGCCGAAGCCAGCCCGGTCTCCGTGATCACCCCGAGCGGTGCGAAGGTGAAGCAGTACAACGACCTGCTGTCCCTGATCGACGACGACATCCCGTACCGGTTCGCGGCATCGGACAGCTACACCAGCGGGACGAAGCTGGCGTACAACTCCCGCCGCCTCACCTTGCTGAACGAGGGGAAGAAGACCCTGACCGAGCTCGGTGAGCAGCGTCGCTACGCGGTCTGGGCCGTGTTCTCCGACAAGGCGAGCGGTAAGCGGGTGTTCGTTGTCGCCACCCATCTCGAACCCGGCAAGGGCTCGGCGACCGACACCAAGTACAACACCGCCCGGATCGCCCAGGCCAAGGAGATCCTCGCCCTGGTGAAGGCCAGGAACCCGAAGGGGCACCCGGTGGTGATCGCCGGCGACCTGAACTCCAACCGCTCGACCGAGCCCAGCAACGGGCCGTACGAGACCCTCACCGATGCCGGCCTCGTGGACCCGCTCGACAACGCCAAGGCCTCCTGGACGACCGGCAGCAACGCGATCGCCGAGACCATGGTCGGCGTCGAGTACAACTCGGCCAACGCCTTCGAGACCAGGGCCCGGCGGACGTCCTTCCCGATCGGCACCCACGTCGACTACGTCCTGGTGTCGAAGGGTGTCCGGGTGGTGCAGTACCAGGTGGTGGTGAACGTGGATTCCGCCGGAGACTTCGTCGGCACGATCCCGTCCGACCACAACCAGGTGAGTGCGGTCATCCGCCTGCCCTGACCGGATCCGGCGGCTTGCCGGGGTCCAGTGAGCCGAGGGTGCCCCTGGGCAGCGGACTTCGCACAGGGTGTCGCGGTAGGGTGGTCCGGCGTCGAAGGAAGGTCAATGGCCGACCGATCGACACCCTGGACAGCCGCCTGAAAGGAAGCCCGGTGACCGAGCCCGGACCGCGCCGCATCATGATCCGGGAGTGCCACCGACCGGGCGCCAATCTGTCTCCGCTGAAGTCGATCGATCTGATCGGCGGGAACCAGGGCAACCTGCTGTTCCAGTTCTCCACCTCGCGCGCCCTCGCGGCGGACGGGGTCACCCAGGGCACCATCAGCTACGGGGAGTTCAAGCGCAGCGCCATCGCGGCAAGGGCGGAGCGGATCAACGCCGAGTGCGACCACCTGGTGCTGCCGATGTCGAGTTCGCTGCGCTTCCAGATGGGCGAGAAGCTCAACCAGTGGGCGAGCCTGGTCGAGAAGCTGACCGTCCCGGTGACCGTGGTCGGGATCGGCGCCCAGCTGAGCCTCGAAGAGGTCGAGTCGGGCAGCCTGCGCCCGAGCCGGGTCACCGGGTTGACCGCGACCAGGGCAGAGGTCGAGGAGCACGAGGCGGCCTGCCGGCGGTTCATCTCGGCAGTGCTCGACCACTCGAACACGATCGGCGTCCGTGGCGAGATCACCCAGCGGTACTTCCGGCACCTCGGCTTCCCCGACGACCGGGTCGACGTCATCGGTTGCCCCTCCCTGTTCATGTGGGGCCCGGACTTCAGGTGGTCCGACCCCGCGGGGAACCTCTCGCCGGAGAGCTCCATCAGCCTCTCCTTCGACCACCGGATTCCCGCGACCGCCGGCATCCTGCAGCGCACCGTCGAGGACTACCCCCGGTCGACGGTCTATGCCCAGGAGCGCCTAACCGCCCGCATGGTGATCACCGGTGAGGAGACCCGCCCCGACTGGCGCGGCGACGCCCGGTTCCCGGTCCGGACCAGCCACCCGCTGTACCGCGACCACCGGATGGTCTACTACCCGACGGCCTGGTCGTGGATCGACAGCCTCGCCGAGGCCGACTTCGCCTTCGGCCCCCGGCTGCACGGCACGGTCGCGGCGCTGCTCGGCGGCGCTCCGGTCAACCTGCTGGCTCATGACTCCAGGACCGTGGAGGTGGCCCAGTACCACCACATCCCGTTCACGCTCATCCGCGACCTGGATGAGGACAGCTCTGCGCAACGGCTGTACGACGCCGTCGACCCGGCCGCGTTCAACGCCAACTACGGGGAGCTGTTCACCCGGTTCACCGACTTCCTGACCAGGAACGGGTTGCAGAACGCCTATGCCGGCAGCGGTGAAGCCCTCGCTGCCTTCGACCTTGCCCTGGAGAAGCCCCGCAAGGCTGCTCCCCGCTTCAGCGCGATGGCACCCAAGAAGCCTCGCCAGGACCGCCCGCCCCGGCTGCTGCAGCGGGCGGAGGCCCTGTTCGCACGCTGGAGGAGGTGACCGGTGGCCCAGCGGCGTCGCTTCATCCTTCCCGCGCTGCTGGCGCTGGCCATCGCAGCGCTGCTCTCGACGTCGGTCCTCACCCGTTCCCCAGCAGTGGTCGCCGAGACGGTCCCGGCACCCACCGGGGTCTCGGTCAGCGTTCGGGGGACGGTGGCGGTCATCACCTGGACCGGGACGGCGGATCGCTACCTGGTCGAGATCGCCACCGACCCGGGCTCCGCGGCAGCCAGGAGGCTCGAGGTGACCGGCAGCCTCGCCGTGGTCGAAGACCTCGTCCCGCAGACCCGGTACCTGGTCACGGTGAGCCCGGTCACGGTCGCCGGCCAGGGGCCGGCCAGTGCGCCGGCGGGGTTCACGACCCCGGCGGAAGGGTTCCCTCTGAGCCCACCGGCGGTGACGCTGGCGAGCACCAGCTCCACCAGCCTGACCGCAGCCTGGAAGGAGGTCTCCGCCGGCGCCAGCTACCTGGTCGAGCTCTCGCCGGATGCCTCCTTCGCCGATCCGAAGGCCCGTGTCGTCACCGAGTCGAAGCTGACCTTCGACAAGCTCTCCCGCAAGCGGGTCTACCACGTGCGGGCCAGGGTGGTGGATGCCGCCGGCCAGCCGCTGAGTGACTGGTCCACCGAGGTCTTCGGCCAGCCGCTCCAGTCGGCACCGTTGACGGTCGGCACGTACAACATCCTGAAGTCGGCGCGGAAGGACTGGTCGAAGCGCAAGCCGGCCCTGGCGCGGACGATCCTCGGCGAGGACCCGGACGTCGTCGGGCTCCAGGAGGCGACCCCGTCCAGGCGGGGCGGCACGCGGCAGTACCTCGCCCTGACCAACGCCCTTGGCCCCGAGTGGGCACTTGTCGATGCCCGCAGCGGGTCCACCGGCGAGACCCGCACGGTCTACAACACCACCCGGCTCCAGCTGGAGTCCTCCGGCCACCACCCGATCAGTGGGAGCAAGCGGTACGGCGGCTTCCAGCGATACGTCACCTGGGCCGTGTTCACCCAGCGCTCCACCGGCAAGCGGTTCATGTTCGTGAACACCCACTTCTCGCCGCGAACCTCGAGCGCTTCCGACGGGCACCGGGTCTCTGCTGCACGGCAACTGGTGGCAGCGGTGAAGCGGGCCAACACCGAGAACCTGCCGGTCGTGGTCGTCGGGGACTTCAACACCGGCATGAACCGGACGTCGTCGAACCGGGTCTACACCACCATCGTGGGCGGCGGCTACCGGGACCCCCTGGCCACGGCTTCAGGCCGCCTCGGCCATGCGGAGAAGACCATCCGGGTCAACGTCAAGACCGTGAACCGCTACCGGCGAGTGGCCCCGCGGGACGGCTTCGCGGCGCTGGTGGACCACATCTTCGTCACGCCGATGCGGGTCAAGGAGTGGGAGGTGGTGGCCCGCCTCGACAGCCGGGGCCGCTTCATCGGGACCATCCCTTCGGATCACAACATGGTCCGGGCCACCGTGGAACTGCCCTGAGTCGTACCGACCCCGGGCTCAGCCGCAGATCTCCTCGGAAGCCTTCTGGATCGCCGCCATCGATTCGTTCAGCAACTCGAGGTTCTGCATCATCTGCTTGATCCCGTCCAGATCCCTGGTGACCACGGCCTTCCGCATGTCCTTCAGGTAGGCCAGCACAACCGCGTACTGCCGGTCGAGGGAGGAGGGCGCTGCCTTGGCTGCGCTCGAGTAGACCTTGATCAGTGCGGTGAACCGGTCGGCGAGTGCGTCGAAGTCGACCCCACCCTCCTCGGACTCGGCCGACACCGGCGTGGTCCTGATCTTCGCGAAGGCCTGGCAGTAGGGCACCTTGTCGACTGTCCGGGAGGCCGAGGGGGACGGGGTCGCCGTCGGCGTCGGCGTCGCACTGGGGGTCTGGCTCGGGCTCGGCGTCGGTGAGGAGGCCGAGGGGGACGGGCCGGCGGAGGACGCGGCCGGGCTCGGACTTGCCGAGGCCGGCGGTGGCGGCGCTCCCCAACCGGAGGACACCGCCACGACGGCGATGACGAGGCCGACAACCGCCGCGCCCCCAAGCCACCACCAGATCCGGTGCGTCGGCACCGCTCGCGCCGGTCGGCTCCCACTCATCGACATCCCCCAGACGATTCCATTGCTCCTGCGGCCCGGCCGGACCCAGCCGGACGTGCGGCCTCCTGAGACCCGGGCACCCGGTCGGCAGACCAGCCGTCCGACCCTTGAGACTACAGGCGAATGATGTGTGCCGTTCGTCGTCGCCGAAACCCCGGGCTCCGGCGCCCGCTGCACCCCGGGGTGGCCCGGACGCCAATGCTAGGATCGCAACCCAAAGTCCATCCACGGGGTAGGGGTAGCGTGCCACGCATCCTGCTGCGAGCTCACAAGAGCCCGTTCCATTCCGCATCGGCGACCGAGACGGTGTCGAAGCGGCTGATCGGCAGCAACGTCGGGAACCTGATGTTCTCGCATGCTTCCTATCGCTTGTTGTCGACGAGCGCAGCCGAGATCACCACGAGCAAGTTCGAGGGCCTCGATGCGAATGAGATCAACGAGAACTACGACGTGGCCGTGGTGCCGCTGGCGAACGCGTTCCGGACCAGCCTCATCGAGGGTGTCCGCGAGCTGGCCGCCCTCTTCGAGAAGCTGACCATTCCGATCGTGATCCTCGGCGTCGGCGCGCAGGGCCCGGTATCCGGGGAGTTCAAGTCGTCCGAACTCGACGCGGTCGTGACCAGGTTCATCCGGGCCGTCCTGGAGCGCTCCCCGAGCAGCGGGGTCCGGGGCGAACTCACCGCCCAGTACCTGGCCAACCTCGGCTTCGGCGCCGAACACGTCGACGTGATCGGCTGCCCGTCCCTGTTCATGCGGGGGCCGGAGTTCGAAGTCGTCCGCAAGGTCGAGTCGCTGACCAAGTACTCGCGGATCTCGCTGAACGTCTCGCCCTATCGTCCCCTGATCGGGCCGATCAGCCTCGACCACGCGCAGCGCTACCCGAACCTGATGTACACCGCCCAGGACCAACGGACCCTCGGCCTGATGCTGACCGGGGTCTTCCGCGCCCCTTACACCCCGCCGGACGGCTCCCCGACCTCCCTCGACCACCCGCTGATCCGGGAGAACCGGGTTCGCTTCTGTCTCGACCCGAGCACGTGGATGGACTACCTGTCCACGTTCGACTTCTCCTTCGGGACCAGGGTCCACGGCACGATCGCCGCCCTGCTGGCCGGGACCCCGGCCGTCCTGCTGGCCCATGACTCGCGCACCCTCGAGCTGGCCGACTACCACCAGATCCCGCACCGGGTGCTGAACAACCGGCTCAAGCGGGCCGACGCCGCGGCGCTGTACGCCAGGGCCGACTGGGGACCAACCGTCAGTGGCCACGGCGAACGCTGGGAGCGGATGACCGACTTCCTCGCCAAGCATGACCTGCGGCACGTCTACCTGCCGGGGGAGTCCCCGGACGCCTTCGACGAGCGGCTCGCAGCCGTCGACTTCCCGCCGCCGGTGCAGATGGGGATGCGGCACTCCCTCGAGGAGCTCTACGAGATGCAGCGACGACTGCCAGAGCTCAACGCCGGCCTGAAGCGGGCCGAGGCCGAACTGGCTGCGGACCGGCGCCCCAACACCCGCACCAGGGGAGTGCTCGGCAAGCTGAAGCGCAGGGTGAAGAAGGCTGTGCGGCGGCTCACGCCGAAGCGGTAGGACCCGGCCAGGCAGACCCTGGCCAGGCCGTGCCTCAGCCGACGACCTTGACCGACACCGAGGACGAGACCAGGGCGGAGTAGCCCCTTGGCCGCGAGGCGGAGCTGGTGGCTACCCGCCACTTGCGGGAGCTGCCGGCCACAGCCGAGACGAACTTCTGGGTGCCACCGCCATCGATGACGACCTCGATCTTGGTCTTCCAGCCGGAGCCGGTCAGGTACTGCAACCGGAGCTTGGTCGGGTAACGGCTCGACGGGTTGTTCCAGGTCACGAGGAACGGGATCTGGGTGCCGGACTTCGCCATGGTCGGGGCGTAGATCCGGGGCTTCGAAGTGTTCGTCCTGGTCTTCACCACGTTGTAGGCGTAGCCGTAGGAGTACTTCGCGTCCGAACCTAGGGAATAGCCCGCCGGGGTCTTGGCCGCCAGGCGCCAGGCGCGGCTGCTCCGCAACACCAGGCTGGTCGTGCCCCTGCCGTTGGTGACGGCGATGTTGGTCTTCGTCTTCCACGAGCCGGAGTCGTAGTACTGCAGGGCGACCTCGCCGGTGATGTCAACGGCGCCGGAGCCCCAGGTGACCACGACGTCGGTGCGCTTGTCCTCGCTGTCGGTGCCCACCAGCGTCTGGTATTTGTCCATCGAGAGCGTCGGTGGGGTGTTGATGACCTTGGGGTTGGCTCCCGGCTGCGGGGTCTCGTCGCTGTCGGTCGCCACGGTGATGGTCGCGGTCGCGGTCTTGTCACCGGAAAGCGAGGTCGCTGTGATCGTGGCCGTTCCGGGGTTGATTGCCTTGACCACGCCAGTGGTTGCGTCGACGGTGGCAACGCCGCTGTTGCTGGAGACCCAGGTGACGGTCTTGACCGTGGCGTCCGACGGGGTGATCCGGGGCTGCAGCGTGCGGGTGTTGCCCTGGTTGAGCGTCACCACCGCAGGATCGATGGTGAGCCCGGTGACCGCCACGTTCGCCTTGCCGCCGCGGATCAGCTGGTACAGCCGCTCCAGCTGCTGCTCCACTGCACGGGTGACCGTGAGGTCCTCCGCCTTGAAGGCCAGCTCGTCGTGGCTGAGGCTGGTGCCGTTGGCGTTCGCGGAGCCGCCGAAGGTGAAGCCGTGGGTGGTGCCGCCAACGGAGTAGCTGACCGTGATGGCCTTGTCGTGGACGTTGCCGAACTCGACCCGGTCGATCAGCTCGCGGGCGGAGTTGCTCATGGTGAAGTAGGAGTCGACGATGTCGGAGATGGCGTTCTCGCCGAGCAGGATCTTCACGTCACAGTCCGCGGCCTGCAGCCGGCCGAGCTGGGTGAGGATGGCTTCGCGCTTGCTGTTGAACAGCGAGTGCGACAGGTAGGCCTTGCAGGCGGTCTTCCCGCCCAGGTCGGCTGCCTGCTTCAGCGCATTGGCCTCGAAGTCGGTCGTGCGGGGCGAGGGGTAGTACTTGAAGTCACTGTTCGTGCCGGTGATGCCGTTGGCCGCCGCCGCCTTGTAGCCGTTGGTGAAGGTCTCGCTTACCTCTGCCTGCCAGACGTCGTCGCGGAGCTTCTGGTAGCCGGCCGCGTCGCCGAAGATGGCGATGCTGGTGTTGGACTTCTTGCCACCGCTGGAGCCGTTGAGGTTCGCCGAGGTCACCCAGATGACGTTGTCCCACTCCTTGCCCGTCGAGTCCTTCGTCCTCTCGAACAGGGCGTACTTGGAGTGCATCAGTGCGTCCTCGTCCGAGGTGGTCAGGCAGGCGCCCGTCGAGGTCGCTCCGCAGTACGTCATGACGCCGGAGGCCTTCAGCAGCCGCGCCAGCGAGCTGGGAGCGTTGTAGGCCTCGGTCATCGAGCGCTTGGCGCCGAGCACGTGGACGTACTGCTGTGCCTCGGTCTTGCTCGCGTACTGGTTGATCTGCTTCAGGAAGGCGCCCGAGGGTCGGAAGGTCCGCTCCGGTGCCAGCGCATCGCCGCTGGAGTCGAGGAGCTGGTAGTCGCCGTTGGCCAGCAGCTTCGCCGTGCCGTAGTCGTAGAGGGAGTTGAAGACCGTTGCGTACAGGTGCTTGCCGGCGGGCACCTCGTTGATCAGGTAGGCGAACTCGTTGACCGATCGCCAGTCGGGGGAGCCGTCATTGTCGCCGGCGGAGGTGTAGACCTCGACCCGCCCGCCCTGGTCGGTGGTGTAGGCGACATCCGGCTCGACCTTCGTCGGGGCACCGTAGACCGACTTCTCCGCCGGCTGCAGGTCAGCCTTGGCCTTGATGGCGGTCGACTCCGCCGGCAGCGGGGCGGCCTGGGTTGCTGTGACCGGGAGGGAAAGGGTCAGTGCGAGTGTGAATACTCCCACTGCCTTGGCAACTCGAGACACAAGAACCCCCCAGACGATGACATACGGCTTTGCCTGACTATACATCCGCCGCCTTGCCACCGGGCCGGGGTCGCTGGTCGAACCGGATGCCTCGCGCCGGGGCAGCGCACCGGCGCCGGTGCCGCGTTCGCCTGCGACAACCGGGTGGTCAGTCCTCTTCCGGCTCGGTGCCGACCTCGGCCAGGGCCTGCGCGATCCGGCTGGCCTCGAGCTCGGAGCGGGACAGCCCGATGTGGCCCGGCTCCTCCCGGCGCACGTCGATCACGTGGCCGGTAAGGGTCGAGAGCATCACGTCGATGGTGGTCAGGGCCACGGCCCGGGAGGAGAGCAGCGAACCCTCAGGTTCCTTGCCGAAGGCCTTGGTCCGCATCGGGGTGCCGGCCCGCTCCGGGTTGATCGTGTTCACCTTGATCCCGTCCACCGACCACTCGTCGGCCAGAGCCTGGGCCAGGTTCACCACCGCGGCCTTGGTCGAGGAGTACACCGAGTAGTCGGCCCTGCCCCTGGTGTAGGAGCTGGAGGTGAAATAGACCAGGTGCCCTTGGGTCTCCTTCAGGTACTTCTGGGCCAGCCTGGCGGTGATCACCGGGGCGAAGTAGTTCACCCGGATGCCTTCGAGGATCTCGTCCATCGGCACGTCGGCGAGCCGGCCGCGGTTCAGGATCCCGGCGGTCAGGACGACGTAGTCGATGCGACCGAGCTCGGCGTGGGTGTCGGCGAGCGCTTTCTCGATGTCGCCGGCCTCTGCGACGTCGGTCTGAGTCTGCGAGCGGCTGAACGAGCGGACTTCCGCGCCGAAGCCTCTCGCCAGGTCGACGATGTCGCCGCCGATCCCGTAGCTGCCGCCGAGGACCACCATCACCTTGCCGGCCAGCTTCTCGCTGTACTCCTCGATGCTGGCTGCCGGCGGGGCGACGGTGGAGCCGATCTGGAACAGCTTGTCCGCGATGAACACGTCGATCGGCTCGGTGATCTTCATGTTCTGCTCCGAGCCGTTGACCACGGCGATCGGCACCTCGGGAAGGTACTTCAACACGACCGAGCAGTCGTCGGTGGCCACGAAATCCGGGTCCAGCCAGGCCAGCCGGTAGGCCTCCTGGATCGTGCTGAGCCGGAACGCCTGCGGGGTCTGGCCGCGGCGCAGCCGGTTGCGGTCGGGAATGTCGACGATCACGTTGGCTTCGTCCACCTCGATGATCGTGTCGGCCGACCGGATGGCGACGTCGACGGCGTCGTGCTCGTCCAGCGCTGCGACCAGGTCGTTCAGGATCCGCATCTCCATCAGCGGCCGCACGGCATCGTGGAAGAGGACCCGGTCGTCGGGGTCGGCGGTCTCGGCCAGCGCCTGCAGCGCCGCCTTGGTCGACTCGTTGCGGGTGTTGCCACCAGGTACCACCCGGCTGACCTTGGGATACCGCGCTGCGATCTGGTCGGCGGCAGCGAGGTGGTCGGGATGCATCAGGATCAGGATCTCGTCGATCGCCGTCGCCTCGTCGAAGATGCCGACGGTGTGTTCGAGCACCGGCTTGCCGGCGATCTTCAGCAACTGCTTCGGAATCGACAGCCCTACCCGGGACCCGGTACCACCAGCAAGGATTACCCCGATCGTCCGGCGCTGTTCAGCCACAATTTCCCTTTCGTCGGCTCCACAGCCTATCGCGACGACTCGCTGCCGACCGGTCCCCGCCCCGGCGCACACCCGGTACACAGCAATCCGGAGGGCTCCGCACAGTCGATGCTGGGAGCGTGTGGACGGCGGCAGCGCGCGCCGGTGGCGGCGACGTGTGGACCGACAACGCCAGCCGGATCGCACTCGCCGGCCGTATGCTAAGTTCCGAACAGGATTAGGCCCTGCCCCAGAGAGACATTTATGCCGCCACTCCTCAAGTCCGCCATTTCCTCTATTCGTTTCATCTGGAGGGCGATTGGCGGATATTCGGTTGTCTGTGATCTGTTGGCTGTGGTTGCGGCGATCGGCGCCGTCGCTGCCCCGCAGTCACCGGTCACCCGCCCACTGCTGGCAGCTTCGCTGGTGCTCATCGTTGCCACGCCGGTCAACGCGGCCATCGCCAGCCGGCGGGACCCGTCCCAGACCACTCTGCTGATGGGCACCTCCACCCTTGCCCGGATCCTGGTGGTGCTGGGCGCGCTCGCGATCGAGTTCGGGCCGGCCGGGCCGGCCGAAGGCCTGCTGACGGCCACCCTGCTGTGCCTGCTGGTGCTCGGCGAACAGGCTTCCCGGTCGGCGGTGAGGTCCGCGGCCCCACAGGTGGCCAACATCCCGGGCTGGGACGTGCCGTTGCCGTCCGTCGCCGTCGCGAACTGGCTTTACGGAGCGAGCACCACCGGCGTGCTGCTGCTGGTGGTGGCGGCCATCTTCGGCGTCACCGTCCTGCCGGCAACCGTCGCCTCCGTCCTCGGCTTCGGGTTCGCCGGTGTGATCGGCTTCCAGGCGGTGCGCTACCTGCACGGGCGGAACCGACTCGAGGCCAACCTGCCCCGGATCCTCGGCAAGCTGAAGCCGGTCTTCGCCTTCCACTGGCAGGCCCCGGCCGGCACCGCCTACCAGGCCTCCATGTGGCTGCCCTACCTCGACCGTCTCGGGGTGCCCTACTTCGTCCTGGTCCGCACCAAGGCGAACTTCTACGACGTCGCCAAGCTCACCGACGCCCCGATCATCCTGCGGGTCGGCCTCGAGGACCTGGACCCGGTCGTCTGCCCTTCCCTCAAAGTCGTCTTCTACGCGAATACCGCTGTTCGCAATTCACACATGATCCGCTTTCCGCACCTCACCCATATTCAGTTGAACCATGGGGACAGCGACAAGATCGCAAGCGTTAGTCCGACCTTCCGGCAGTACGACAAGAACTTCGTGGCCGGGCAGGCGGCCATCGACCGGTTCGCCAAGCACGGCGTGCTGACCCGCGCCGACCAGTTCGTCATCGTGAGTCGTCCCCAGCTCGAGTCGGTGCACATGGCTGCCGCCCCGATCGGCACCGTCACTGCCCCGACGGTGCTCTACAGCCCGACCTGGTCGGGTTTCTACGAGGATTCCAACTACAGCTCACTGTCTGCGGGCAGGCGCATCGTCGAGGCCCTGCTGGCCCGTGGCTGCACCGTGGTGTTCCGGCCGCATCCGTACTCCGGCCGGCACAAGGGGAACGCCGAGGCGTGCCTGGAGATCATCGACCTGCTCACCGCGGACGCGAGGGCCACCGGGCGCGCCCACCTGTTCGGCCCAACGGCAGAGACCGAGATGTCGGTGGTCGACTGCTTCAACGCCTGCGACGCGATGATCTCCGACGTCTCCAGCGTGGTGTCGGACTTCCTGATCTCGGACAAGCCCTTCGCCATGGGTGCCGTCTCCGCACACGGCGAGGCCTTCCTCGCCGAGTTCCCGCTGGCCGAGGCGGCCTATGTCTTCGACGTGGTCGACGGCGAGGCCATCGGGATCGAGGCCGTGCTCGACGACATGCTCGGCCCCGACTCCAAGGCCGAGGCACGCCGGTCCCTGCGCAGCTACTACCTGAGCGACACCCCGACGGACAAGGTGGCCGACCGCTTCATCGAGGAGGCCCGCAAGTTCCTGGTGTAGGCGGCACCTACGCTGGCCGCATGTCACTGGGAGCAGTAGCGGCGCGGGCAGCGGCCCTGACGGCGCTCGGGCTGGCCGGCGTCGCAGCCCTCGGGCTCGGGATCCGGCTCGCGACCCGGGACCGGATCGTCGCGATGGACGAGCTGCCGCGGACGCCGGTGGGCCTGGTCCTCGGGGCAGAGGTGTATGCCGACGGGGTGCCGTCGAAGTTCCTGCAGGCCAGGCTGGACCTTGCCGTCCAGCTGTACCGGCGCGGCCTGGTGGAGCGGCTCCTGGTCTCCGGGGACGGCCGGTCCAGGTTCTACGACGAGACCGGCGGGATGCGCGACTACCTCCTTGAGCAGGGGGTGCCGCCTGCCGCGTTGCTGGTGGATCCGGCCGGCCTGGACACCTACGACTCCTGCCTGCGGGCCCGGGACGAGTTCGGGGTGCGACGACTCGTCGTCGTCAGCCAGCGCTACCACCTGCCGAGGGCCCTCGGCATCTGCCGGGCGCTGGGCATGGACGCGTGGGGCGTCGGGGACGAGACCGCCCGGTCGAGCCCGCGTACCTGGGCCCACGGCAGCCGCCGGGAGTTGGCCGCCAACCTCAAGCTCGTCTACGACCTGGTCAGCCATCGCCCCGCCCGAGCTTCTGACCGCTAGCGCTTGGCCCGGCGGGTGGGCCGTCCCGGTCGTGGGAAGATAGCGGCCATGCTGTCCCTGCCTTCCCTGCTCAGTGAACGCGTCCAGGCCGTTGCCCGGATCGACCCGGAACTGCGTCCGGCGACCCGTCCGCAGTTCGGCCACTACCAGACCAATGTTGCGCTCCGGCTGGCCAACGCCGAGGGCCGCCCGCCGCGGGAGGTGGCCGCCCGGCTGGTCGAGCAGATCGACCTGGCCGAGCTGTGCGAACCGCTGGAGATCGCCGGACCCGGCTTCATCAACCTGCGGATCCGCACCGAGGTGCTCGCCAGGGTGGCCACCCAGGTCCTCACCGAGCCGAACTCGGGGATCGGCGCGGCCGAACACCCCCGCACGGTCGTGATCGACTACTCCTCGCCCAACGTCGCGAAGCAGATGCACGTGGGTCACCTCCGCTCGACGATCATCGGCGACTGCTTCACCCGGGTGCTGCGGGCGCAGGGTCACACCGTCATCCCGCAGAACCACATCGGCGACTGGGGCCGCCAGTTCGGCATGCTCGTCGAGCAGATCCTCGAGGAGGGCACCGACCTCGGCGCCCTCGACCTGGCCGGCGCCGAAGCCCTCTACCAACGCGCCAACACGCACCTCAAGGAGTCGGAGGAGTTCGCCGACCGGGCCAGGGAGCGGGTTGTCCTGCTGCAGGGCGGGGACGCCGAGACCCGGCGGATCTGGCGGCAGCTGATCGAGGTCTCGCTCGCCGGCTTCAACGCCACCTACCGGCGGATGAACGTGGTGCTCAGCGATGCCGACCTCGCCGGGGAGTCGATCTACAACGACGACCTGGCCGTGGTGGCGGCAGACCTCGAGGACCGGGGTATCGCCGTCGTCGACGACGGCGCGCTGGTGGTTTTCGTCGACGGGTTCAACTCCCCGGCGATCATCCGCAACGCCGCCGGCGGCTTCGGCTACACCTGCACCGACCTGGCCGCCGTCCGGCACCGGGTGGGGAAGCTGCACGCCGACCGGCTGATCTACGTGGTCGGCGCACCCCAGACGTTCCATTTCGAGCAGGTCTTCGCCGTGGCCAGGCTGGCCGGGTACCTGCCGGACACGGTAACGGCCGAGCATGTCGGATTCGGTCAGGTGCTCGGGGCCGACGGCAAGAAGTTCTCCACCCGGGAGGGCACGGCGGTCACCCTGAACAGCCTGCTGGACGCAGCCGAGGCCGAAGCAGCCCCGGCGATCGCGCTGGCGGCGATCAAGTACGCCGACCTGTCCAGCGGCCTGCAGAAGGACTACACCTTCGACGCCGAGCGCATGGTGGCCACCACCGGCGACACCGGGCCGTACCTGCAGTACGCGCACGCCCGGGTGAACCAGATCCTGCGCAAGGCCGAGGC
>CAYQXH010000039.1:0-17910 GCA_964421325.1 uncultured Propionibacteriaceae bacterium | reverse complement strand
AGGATCGAGCCGCGTTCGTAGGCCTCCTGGTTGAGCACGAAGGTCTCGTCGTTGCGCCAGGCCGCGAACAGGCCGTCCTCGAACCCGGTGCGGGTGACCCGCTTGAGGTAGACGGCCGGGATGATCTGGTCGGTGTCGACGTTGCTGCGCCGCAACGGCACAGCGATCCCGGTGTGGGAGCTGAACTTGTCCATGTCTGTCCTTACAGGTCGGCCGGGGAGCTGAGGGTGCCGCGGATCGCGGTCGCGGCGGCCACCGGCGGCGAGACCAGGTGGGTGCGCCCGCCCTTGCCCTGCCGGCCCTCGAAGTTGCGGTTGGAGGTGGAGGCGCTGCGTTCGCCCGGAGCGAGCTGGTCGGGGTTCATGCCGAGGCACATCGAGCAGCCGGCCTCCCGCCATTCGGCGCCGGCTTCGGTGAACACCTTGTCCAGCCCTTCTGCCATCGCCTGCAGCCGCACGCGGGCCGAGCCCGGTACCACCAGCATCCGGACGCCGTCGGCGATCCGGTGGCCGGCGAGCACGGAGGCGGCCAGGCGCAGGTCCTCGATCCGGCCGTTGGTGCAGGAGCCGAGGAAGACCGTGTCCACCTTGATGTCCCGCATCGGGGTGCCGGCGGTCAGGTCCATGTAGGTGAGCGCGCGCTCTGCCGCCGACCGGTCGACCGGGTCGGTGAAGTCGTCGGGCCTCGGCACCGAAGCGCTCAGCGGGACGCCCTGGCCCGGGTTGGTGCCCCACGTGACGAAGGGGGCGAGCTGGGTGGCGTCGATGTCGACCTCGGCGTCGAAGACCGCATCGGCATCGGTGTAGAGCGTCTTCCAGTAGGCGACGGCCTCGTCCCAGTCGGCACCGGTGGGCGCGTGCGGCCGACCCTTCAGGTAGGCGAACGTGGTTTCGTCCGGCGCCATCATGCCGGCCTTGGCGCCCCACTCGATGCTCATGTTGCAGATGGTCATCCGGCCTTCCATCGACAGGTTCTCGATGGTGTCGCCGCGGTACTCCACGATGTAGCCCTGCCCGCCGCCGGTGCCGACCTTTGCGATCAGGGTTAGCACGATGTCCTTGGCAGTCACGCCCGCCGGCAGTTCGCCGCGCACGTTGACGGCCATGGTCTTGGGCCGGGCCTGTTGCAGCGTCTGGGTGGCCAGGACGTGCTCCACCTCGGAGGTGCCGATGCCGAAGGCCAGCGCTCCGAACGCGCCGTGGGTGGAGGTGTGGGAGTCGCCGCAGACAACGGTCAGCCCCGGCTGGGTCAGTCCGAGCTGCGGGCCGATGATGTGGACGACGCCCTGGTCGAGGTCGCCGAGGGAGTGGATGCGGACGCCGAACTCGGCGGCGTTGGCCCGCAGGGTGTCCACCTGCACCTTGGACACCGGGTCGGCGATCGGGGCGAGGATGTTCAGGGTCGGGGTGTTGTGGTCCTCGGTCGCCATGGTCAGGTCGGTACGACGTACCCGGCGGCCGGCGAGGCGCAATCCGTCGAACGCCTGCGGGCTGGTCACCTCGTGGACCAGGTGCAGGTCGATGTACAGCAGGTCGGGCTCCCCGGCCGCTGTACGGACGACATGGTTGTCCCATACCTTGTCACTCAGGGTTTTTCCCATCGGACCTCCCTCGATGCTGCTGTTGCCTCCGTGCGCCTTTTCAAGCGTACAGCTTGCATATCATGATGCGAGACGGCAGTCTTAGCCTATGGACAACTCTAGTGGCGTCGGCGTCCTCGACAAGGCGGCCCTCGTGCTCACGGCACTCGAACAGGGCCCAACGACACTCGCCGGCCTGGTGACCGCCACGGGCCTCGCCCGGCCCACCGCGCACCGGCTCGCCGTCGCCCTCGAGCACCACCGCCTCGTCTCCCGCGACCTCCAGGGCCGCTTCGTCCTCGGCCCCCGGCTGACCGAGCTCGCCTCGGCCGCCGGCGAGGACCGCCTGTTGGCAACGGCCGGCCCGGTACTGGCCCGGCTGCGGGACATCACCGGCGAGTCCGCCCAGCTCTTCCGCCGGCAGGGTGACATGAGGGTCTGCGCCGCAGCCGCCGAGCGTCCGTCCGGACTTCGCGACACCATCCCGGTGGGCAGCCAGCTCACGATGGGAGCCGGTTCGGCGGCCCAGGTGCTGCTGGCCTGGGAGGATCCCGAGCGGATCCAGCGCGGGCTGCAGAGCTCGTCGTTCTCGGCCGTGGCCCTTGCCACCGTGCGGCGGCGAGGCTGGGCTCAGTCGGTGGCCGAGCGCGAGCCCGGCGTCGCCTCGGTGTCTGCCCCGGTCCGCTCCCCGAGCGGGAAGGTGATCGCTGCTGTCAGCGTCTCCGGCCCGATCGAGCGCCTGTCCCGGCAGCCGGGACGGCTCCACGCGCCGGCCGTCATCGCCGCAGCCGAGAGGCTGAGCGAGGTCCTGCGCCGCAATGGCGGCGAAGGCTGAGCCAACAGCTCAGCGACACCGCGCGGCCCCGGCCCTGCGGGTCGGAAGGAACGGTTCTGGAACCGCCCCCGAAGAGACGGTCCCGACGGATCAGGCCTTGAGGACCCGTCCCCGGGGATCAGACCTCCGGGTGGTCGCGATGCTCGACGACGTTGGTCCGCTTGGTGTTGGTGGCCTGGGCATTCGCCACGAGCGCGAGGATGAGTGCCAGCGCACCTGCTCCCATGCAGATGTAGCCGACCATCGTCAGGTCCACCCCGGGCACTGCGTCCCTGACCGCGAAACTCAGGATGGCGCCGATCGCCAACAGCGCAATTCCGATACCCATGCTCATGTGCACTCCTTCTCGATCACCGGCAGCTCCGGCCTCATCGGGGCATGTACCCGGAGAAGCAGCTCGCCAACCGTGCCCGTCCTCAGACCCAGCTCAGCCAGTAACCGTGCGGGTGGCACAGCGCCAGCGTCCGATCGGTTCGCACGCCGTCCCGCCAGCTCGTGACTCCGAGCACGGTGTGGACGCTGCCGGCCAGCGACTCCGGCACGGCCAGGATGCCGACCTGGTCGGGGGCCTCGGCCCAGATCCAGTCGAGATCGGCAGCCGAGCCCAGCCGGTCGAGTTCGGCCACCCAGGCCGCCTGACGCTCTGCGGGCAGGTAACACAGCACCCAGCTGGTGGTGACCACCGGCACCCAGCCGCCGGCCAGGCGGTCGAGCACCGCGGCCAGGTCGTCGACGGCATCGCCCCGGACGACCTCCACCGGGGCGGTGCGCCTGAGCTCGATCGCGGCCTCCAGCCGGTGGAACCGGTCCGCCTGGTCGGGCCAGACACAGGCTTCCAGCCACCGCAGGGCGGCTGCGTCGCCGATGTCGATCGGGTTCGCGTCCAGCCCGAGACGGGCGCCGATGACGGGCAGCCCGGCCGCAAGGCCGGGACGATCGGGGTCGCCACCGCGAACCGAGCACTCGAGTACCACCTCCGACCGGCCGAGCTCCCAGCCCCAGCCGTCGCGGTAGGCGAGCCGGTCGAGCATCAGGTTCAGCCCGGCGCTCGCGCCGATGTCCAGGTGCGCCTTCGGGCCTGGTTCGAGCCTTCCGAACCCTGCCAGCAGCAGGGCTGAGCGTCCGATCTCGTTGGTCTGCGGTACCCGGGTGGCCAGCGACCGGCTGATGTCCGCGGCGTGGGCTGCGCAGAAGGCGAGGAACTCCGGGACGGGGTCCCCCGGGTCAGGCTCGGCGACGAGGTTCGGGTAGAACTCGGCGAGTCGGGCCGACCGGTCGGCAAGGAGCCGGTCGTGGACGGCTGCGAACAGGTTGGCCGGAACCCGCGCGACCTGTGGCGCTTCCCGGAAGAGCTCGGGTACCAGCGGCGACTCGGCGACGCCTGCGCTGAGCCGGGAGTACAGCGGTGCCCGACGTCGGGTGGCGGCTGCGAACCCGACGAAGGCCGCGGTCAGCCTGGCGTCCGGCGCCGAGCTCACCGGCCGCCCTCGGCAGCCGCCTCCAGCAGGGAGCGCATCCGGGTGGGGAGCTGCTCGGCCAGCGAGATCGAGGTGCTGCTGCGTTGCACCCCCGGCCCCGCGAGCATCGCCGTGGTGACCCGGTAGAGATGGGCGGTGTCCCTCGCTACCACCTTGACGAGCATGTCCGCGTCGCCGGTGGTGGCGTGGATCTCGATCACCTCGGGCATGCGGCTCAGGTGGTCGGCCGCTGCGTCCCCGGTCGACTGGCTGATCGAGAGCGAGACGAAGGCCACCAGCGGGTAGCCGAGCGCGGCCGGGTCCACCCTTTGCCCGAACGAGCGCAACGCCCCCGCCTCCAGCCGCTTGAGGCGTGCCTGCACGGTGTTGCGGGCCACCCCGAGCGTCCGGGAGAGCGAGAGGATGGTGGCGGCCGGGTCGTCGTCCAGCGCGAGCAGGATCCGGGCGTCCAGCGGGTCGATCAGACTCATGCTGATCATCATGCGTCATCCGGGCGCACTGTTGCTACATTTTGCCCAGTTGCCGCACCCCCGTTTGCGCAGAGTGGGCAGGCCTGGCGACCATGACACCGCAACTGGATCAAGGAGGCAACGTGACCGCAATGCCAATGCCGCGCCCGGCGGTGGCCGGGCTGCCGGCCTACGTCGCCGGCCGAAGGGCCACTGGCGGGCAGGTCGCCCCGCTCGCCTCGAACGAGAGCCACTACCCCCCGCTGCCGAAGGTCGTGGCCGCGGTCGTCGGCTCAGCCGAACGGGTGAACCGCTATCCCGACATGGCCGCCACGGCCCTCCGCGACCGGATCGCTGCCGAGGCCGGGATCACCTCAAGGGCCGTCGCCGTCGGGCCGGGCAGCGTGGGCGTGCTGGCCCAGCTGATCGCGGCCGTGTGCGACCCGGGCGATGAGGTGGTGTTCGCCTGGCGCTCCTTCGAGGCCTACCCGATCCTCTGCCAGATCGCGGGAGCCGTGCCGGTGCCGGTGCCGCTGACCGCGGACGAACGCCACGACCTGCCGGGCATGGCCGAAGCGATCACCGACCGCACCAAGGTGGTGCTGCTCTGCTCACCGAACAACCCCACCGGCACGGCGATCACGAAGGCCCAGCTCGTCGACTTCCTCGATCGGGTTCCGGGCCGGGTCCTGGTGGTGCTCGACGAGGCCTACCGGGAGTTCGAGGGCGGCGACTCCCCCGACGGCATCGGCCTGCTGGGCTCGAGCCATCCCAACCTCTGCCTGCTGCGGACCTTCTCCAAGGCGTACGGCCTGGCCGGGCTGCGGGTCGGCTACGCCATCGCCCATCCCGACATCGCCGAAGGGCTGCGCCGGACGCAGATCCCGTTCTCGGTGAGCAACGTCGCCCAGGCCGCGGCCCTTGCGGCGCTGGACTCGGCGGCCGAGGTGGCCGAGCGGGTGGCTGTCGTCATCGCCGAGCGGGCGCGGGTCGAGGCGGCCGCCCGTGGATTCGGCTGGACGGTGCCGGACGGGTCGGCGAACTTCCTCTGGCTGCGCACCGACGACGTCGAGCGGGAGAAGCTCGTCGCAGCCTTCGACGCTGCCGACATCATGGTCCGCGGCTACGCCGGCGACGGCGTCCGGGTGACCATCGCCGACCCGGCCAGCAACGATCGGGTACTGGCGGTACTTGCAGCCTTCGACCGGGGTGCCCGGTGACCACACGCCCGCTGGAGGCCGGCACCGAAGCCCGGCCGGTCCTGCGCCACAGCCCCATCGAGGATGTCTTCGGCCTGCTCAGCGGAACCTTCGTGGCCTCGCTCGGCCTCTACCTGTTGAAGTCGGCACACGCTGTGACCGGCGGAACCGCAGGGCTCTCACTGCTGCTCAGCTATGGCACCGGGTGGTCGTTCGGCCTGCTGTTCTTCGTGGTGAACCTGCCGTTCTTCGCCCTGGCGATCAAGGCCAAAGGGCTGGACTTCTCCGTGCGGACCCTGCTGTCGATAGCGCTGGTCTCCGGCTTCGGCTACCTGCATCCGTTGATGCTTCCCGAGCAGCAGCCGAACCCGGTCTACGCCACCCTCGTCGGCAACCTGCTCGCGGGGGTCGGGATGCTGATGGTCTTCCGGCACCGGTCCAGCCTCGGCGGGCTGAACACGCTCGCGCTGATCGTCCAGGACCGGATCGGCTGGCGGGCCGGCTACGTCCAGCTGGCCTTCGATGTCGTCATCATCGCCATGTCCCTGGCCGTGGTTCCGGTGGAGAACGTGCTGCTCTCTGCGGCCGGCGCGGTGGTGCTGAACATCGTGCTGGCCCTGAACCACCGCCCCGGACGCTACCTGGGTCACTAGGGCCCGCTCGGGCTCCCCCCATACTTCAGGCCCGGAACGGGTACTTGGTTCGCGGCCGCACACAGCGGTCAGCTGAGGGAGGGGTACCGATCATGGAAACCTGGGTCTGGATCGTCATCGCGATCATCGTCATGGTGGCCATCGTGGCAGCGATCATGCTCAGCCGACGGCGCAGCGAACAGCAGTTGAACCAACGCCGCGACAAGGCTGACGCCCTGCGCACCCGCGGCCAGGAGGAGGAGCTCCGCGCCAAGGAGCAGGCTGCCGAGGCCGCGCGGCAGGAAGCCGACGCCCAGCGCGCCCGCATGGAGGCCGAGCGTCTCGAGCGGGAAGCGCGCGAGCGCTCCGAGGAGGCCGACCGGGCCAGGGCTGCGTCCCAGTCCCACCTGCAGGACGCCTCCCGGCTCGATCCCGGAAGCGCCGACCTCGACCCGCGTACCCCGGACGGGGCCGTCGACGGCGGCCCGGGCTGGTCGGAGGCTGATGGCGCGCCCCGTACCGGTGAGTCGCCGCCCGCCCGTAGGGCGGAGCACCGGGAGTTCTAGGCTTCGCGCGTCGGCACCAGGTCCCTAGACTCTGGCGTCATGACGCAGTTGCGGGGTAGCCGGGTCGTGGTGCGACCACTGACGGCCGACGACATCCCGGCCATCGTCGCCTACCGCAACGACCCGGAGGTGGCGCGCTACCAGGGATGGCCACTGCCCTTCACCCCAGGGCTGGCCGCCGAGCTGGCCGGCCACCGCGGGCACCTGGGCGATCCGGGTTGGGTCCAGCGCGGCATCGTGCTGGCCGGCGGGCAACTGATCGGCGACCTTGGGGTGAACGCGGTCGACGGCCAGGCCGAGGTCGGGATCACCCTCGCCCCGGGCAGCCGGGGCAAGGGCTACGCCACCGAGGCCCTCCAGCTGGTGCTCGACCACCTCTTCGGCACGGTGGGGCTGCACCGGGTCTTCGCCGACGTCGACCCGAGGAACCGGGCCGTGCTGAAGCTGTTGTCCGGCCTGGGCTTTCGCCACGAGGGCACCCGGGTGGCCGCCTACGCCGGCCGGGAGGGGTGGACCGACTCCGACGACCTCGCCCTGCTCGCCTCGGAGTGGCGGCAGCGAGCGCAGGCTCGGACCGGTCAGGTCTTCCTGGTCGGCGGAGGCCGCGATCGAGACGCGCTCACTGCTGCGCACGCCGGCCTTGCCGAGGCCATCGGCGAGGGCAGCCTGCTGTGCGTGGCCGCTGACGACGGCGACGGCATCGATGCCGACCGTTGGGGCGGCATCCTCACCGATGCCGGGGTCAGCAGCTTCGAGGTGCTCCGGATCGCCGAGGACCGGTTGCCGACGGCGGCCGACCTGGCCGGCATCGGCGGGCTCTACGTCGCCGGTGGCCTGACCCCGCTCTACGCGCGGCTGCTCGCGCCCCTGCAGGCAGCCCTTCCGCCTGCGACCGTGTACGCCGGGTTCTCCGCCGGTGCAGCGATCGCTGCCAGCCGCGCGCTGGTCGGCGGCTGGCTGTTGCAGGGCCGGCCCGTCTGTCCCGAGGACGCGTCCGAGGACCTCGAGGAGGTGCAGGTCGTCTCCGGCCTCGGGCTGGTGCCGTTCGCTGTGGAGGTGCACGCCAGCCAGTGGGGCACCCTCGGCCGGGCGGTCAACGCTGTGGCCGCGGGCCTCATCGACCAGGCCTGGGCGCTCGACGAGAACACCGGCCTGCAGTTCGTGGACGGGCGCGTGTCGGGCGTCCACGGAACCGGTCGTGGTTACCGGATCACCAGGTCGGGCGACGGGGTGCGGGTCGAGACCAGGACCGCCTGACCAGCTCACCCCGGGTCGTGGCGGACCCGGCGATCTCGACTTCCTCCACCGTTGCCACGGCCATCGGAGTCCGTAGAATCCGCTCATGGAGACCTGGCGTAGCTGCGCCACCTGTGGCGTTGAGAACGAGCTGGACGACGAGGTCTGCGCGATCTGCGCGGACGAGCGGCAGTACCTGCCTCCGGGCGGGCAGCGCTGGACGACTTCCGCCGAGCGGGCAGCTGAAGGCTGTGGGATCGAGATCGGTGGACTTGAGCCCGACCTGTTCGGCCTCACCGCCCGCCCGAAGGCCGACATCGGCCAGACGGCACTGCTGGTGCGTACGCCGGCCGGCAACCTGCTCTGGGACGTTCCCGGCTACCTCGACGACGAAGCGATCACAGCGGTCGACGAACTCGGCGGGGTGGCTGCGATCATGGCGAGCCACCCGCACATGTACGGCGCCCAGCTGGAGTGGGCCCGCGCCTTCGGGGCCACCGTCTGGGTCAGCGAACGCGACCGGCACTGGGTGCGCCGGGAAGGTGCCGAGATCCGGAGCTGGACCGAACCGTTCGAGGTCCTGCCGGGTATCCGGGCCGTCCAGCTCGGCGGGCATTTCCCCGGCAGTGCCGTGGCGCTGTGGTCGGCCGGAGCCTCCGGCCGCGGCGTCCTGCTGGCCGGCGACACCATCGTCGCGGTGCCTGCGGCCGGCTGGGTCAGCTTCCAGCGCTCCTACCCGAACCGCATCCCGCTCTCCGCAGCGGTCGTCGAGCGGGTGAGCGCTGACGCCCTCGGACTGAGCTTCGACCGGCTCTACGACAACTTCGGCGGCGTCGTCCCCGAGAGTGCCGCCGCTGCCGTGCAACGGTCGGCGGCGCGCTACGCGAGTTGGGTGCGCGGCGACCACGACTCGGACACCTAGCCGGGGGCGCATCGACCGACTCCGGATGCAGAATGGTCCATGGCTACCATTCCCGAGGATGTCGATGCCCTGATCGCCGGGGTGAAACCCGCCAACCGGCAACGCGACGCGAGGACCCTTGTCGAACTGATGACCCGGGCCACCGGTGAGCAGCCGCGACTCTGGGGATCGATCGTCGGCTTCGGCGACTACCACTACAAGTACGCGTCCGGGCACGAGGGCGACACCTGTGCTGCGGGGTTCGCACCGCGGAAGGCGGCCTCAACGATCTACCTCAACGACGGGCTGCACCGGTACGAGGATGAACTGGCCAGGCTCGGCCCGCACCGCACTGGCGTCGGCTGCCTCTACCTGACCGACCTGACCAAGATCGACCTCGACGTGCTGGAGGGGATCATCTCGGCGTCCTACGCGCGGCTGACCGCAGACACCTACCGGCAACGCGCCCGCGACTGAGCAGTCACCGCGGGTCAGGGAGTCGTCCGCTCCTGCTCCAGCCGCTTGACGCTTCGGCCGAGGACGATCATCCGAACGGTTCCGACCATTGCCGTCACCAGTGCTCCGCCGATGGCCGCGAACAGCACGGCCACACCAAGGGGTACTGCAAAGGTCCATGCCAGGAAGGTGAACTGCGCGGACACGTTGTTCTGCAGGATGAAGATCAGCATGAAGATCAGCACGAACACCCCGACGACCAGCGCG
This sequence comes from uncultured Propionibacteriaceae bacterium, assembly GCA_964421325.1. Lineage (GTDB taxonomy): Bacteria > Actinomycetota > Actinomycetes > Propionibacteriales > Propionibacteriaceae > Propionicimonas. Next base: position 8,312 of record CAYQXH010000039.1, on the reverse strand, counting down.
AACCAGGCTGCACGCGAGATGCTGCGCTTCCGGCTGACCCGCTGGGGCACAACCGGTCCCCCGACGTCATCGGCAGCCGTCCCCGCCGGCCGACCCCCGACACCTGGTGAGTCCTGGAAACGTTCGGCGTCCGGCATGGGGTGCTCCTTGGAAGGGCCTGCAGGTGAATGGCTCACGACTGGAACGTACCCACTCCGACCGGGGCCGACTCCGTCCGGGTGGCGGCCGCGGGTCAGGCCTGCCCGTCCCGGTCGGAATGGGCCTCCAGCCAGTCGGCCATGACCGACAGGGCGAGGCCGAGGTTGCCCATCTGGCAGTGGTTCTGGGCGTTCTCGGCACTTGTGAAGACCCGCGATGTGACCGAGCGGGCGTTCGTGAGGGCCGCGGCCTGCAAGCCGGCGAGGCGCGGGGACTGGAACCGGTCCGCCGCCCCAACGGTGATGAGGACGTGCTGGTCGACGAGCTCCGAGTGCAGGTGGCCGGCGTTCATCCCGAGGAACCAGGGCACGACCACGGTGGGCTCACGATCGAGCTGGTTGGTGATGTACAGGCAGTTCCGCACCGCATGGCGCAGCACCGGCACGAGCGCTGTGCGCGTCCGGATCGACCAGGCCATGAAGCGTTCGTGTCGCACCATCCAGCGCAGGAACCTCTGGACGGTCGGCGGGTAGGGCGCGAGCAGGTCGAAGAGCGGCGGGTGGACGATGACCCGCGAGATGCGCTTGTCGAACGCCGCGGCCCGGACGCACCAGTAGCCGCCGAACGAGATGCCCAGCAGGGTCACATCGTTGAGCCCGAAGTGGTCGAGAACCCTGCCGACCGGCTTCTCCCAGTCGTGGTCATGTGGCACGCCGTGCAGGCGATGGCTGGCACCCTGGCCCGGCCCGTCGAAGGCGACGACCTCGTAGCCCAGGTCGCGGAAGAACCGCCAGAAGCAGAAGAACTCCTCGATGAAGGAGTCGAAACCGCCATGGATCACCACCGTCCCGCGCGCGGGCCCGCGGGGCGCGAGGCGGGCTGCAGACAGGGCGCCATCGCCATAGGGAACGAGTTCGCGCTCGATCCCCTCCTCGACGAAGCCGGCGTCGAAGGCTTCCCGGAATCGCTGGTACAGCGGCAGCTTCACCGGGTCGGCCGGATCCACCAGGAACTCCGCGGCCCGGTGGTAGAAGGCGGCGTTGCGCAGTCGTCCGTCGGCCTCGGCGGCGCCGGCCAGTGAGGTGAAGACCCGGGTGTTGTCCTCGAACGACCGGATCCGGCGTCCGGCCTCGGCCACCTCATCGAACCGGGTGAATCCCAGGGAGTACCAGCGGTTGAGCTGGTAGTTCACGAAACGCGACCGCGCGAACCGGTGGTATCCCACCGGCAGTACTTCACCGGGTCCAGGCTCCATCACCACGTCCTACCACGATCGTGCGCCGGCGAGGAAGGCCGCGCCACGCCTGCGAGCGGCCTTGGCGGACGGGTCTTGACCCGTCACTTGTTTTTTGCAAGTGTTGGGTCACCAGCAACCCGACCGTGAGAGGGAGACCACGATGACCGCGATGTTCGTCAACCTGCCAGTCACCGACCTGGAGCGCGCGAAGGCGTTCTACACGGCGATCGGATTCACCATCAACCCGCTCTTCACCGATCACAACGCCGCCTGCGTGGTCGTCGAGGAGGACCACAGCTACCTCATGATCCTGCTGCGCGACTACTTCCAGACCTTCACCGACCTGCCCATCGGCGACCCGGCAGTCAGCCCGTCGGCATCGATCGCCGTCTTCGTCGACAGTCGGGAGGAGGTCGACGGGGCCATCACCGCCGGCCTCGCGGCGGGCGGTGTGGAGAGGCAGGCCCCTTCGGACTACGGCTTCATGTACCAGCGCCAGCTCACCGACCCCGATGGCAACGTCCTGGAGTTCGGGTTCATGGACCCGGTCGCCGCAGCCCAGGGCCCAGAAGCCTTCGCCAACCAGCAGGCCTGAGGTCGATGGCTGCACGTGACTACGGGCAGTACTGCGGGGTCACCCGGGCACTTGAGCTGGTTGGTGAGCGGTGGGCCCTGCTCATCGTCCGCGACCTGCTGGTCGGGCCGCGTCGCTACGGCGAACTCGCCGCGGGGCTCCCCCGGATCCCGAGCAACATCCTGGCGGCGCGGCTCAAGGAGCTGCAGGCGGCCGGCCTCATTCGCCGGGTGCCGCGCTCGCGCGTGATCATCTACGAGCTGACGCCCTACGGCCGCGAACTCGAGCCCATCGTCCTCGCGCTCGGCGCCTGGGGCTTCAAGGCGATGGGCGATCCGCGCGCGGAGCAGATCATCACCCCTGACTCCATGACCATGGCCCTGCGCACAGCCTTCCGGCCACACGTAGCCGCAAGCCTTCCGGCAACCGCCTACGGGGCGCACTTCGGTCCAGCCGAACTGCTGATCCGGGTCGACGGCTCCACCCTCGACGTGAGGCGGGGGGACGGACCGGTGGACCTCGCCTTCGCCGCCGGGCCGGAGATCCGCCGGCTCATCTCGGGCGAGCTCTCCCCGGATCGCGCGATCGCGACCGGCGTGGTCGAGGTGCTGCGCGGGCACGGCCGGCTCCTCGACCGCTTCGCGAGCACGTTCCACCTGGCGGCCTGATCAGGGCCGAGCCGCGCGCGGACCGGCCAGTCCCGGGGTCATCGATAGTCGCTCCCCGATGCAGGGCCGTTGGGGAGAGCGCCCGGCCGGGGGTGCTCGAAGGAGGGCTGCTGCCAGGTCGTCGCCGCAGGTCGGCCGGGCGGTTGCGCGGGCCCGAGTTCCTTCGGCCGCACCGGCGTGCTGCGGTGGCCGATCGCAGACAGCAGTAGCCACAGGCCACCCCAGATCGTGGTCACCGCGACTGCGCCGAGCAGCAAGGGCATCATGCCCATCGTGCCGAATCCCATCATCGTGAGCCTCCCGGGCAAGTCCTTGATCTCCTCAGCCTGCGACCTGACCCCGAAGGGAGCCCCCACCATTGATGAAGAAACGGTGTTGCCTGGACCTGGAAGTGGGCCGCTCCGGGCACCGACGGCATGATTGCGGGCATGAGTCCAAGCCCGGAGCCGACGCCGGCCCACGTCCTCGTGGTCGATGACGAGACGGTCCTTGCCGGAATGGTGGCCAACTACCTGCAGCGCGCCGGCTTCCGGACGTCCGTCGCGCACGACGGCAGGAGGGCCGTGGAGCTCACCCTCGCCGAGGCCCCGGATGTGGTGGTGCTCGACCTGGGCCTGCCGGGCAAGGACGGGCTGGAGGTTTGCCATGAGATCCGTCGGCACTCGGACTGCTACATCATCATGCTCACCGCCAGGAACGAGGAGATCGACAAGCTGATCGGGCTGTCCGCCGGCGCCGACGACTACATGACGAAACCGTTCAGCGCCCGCGAACTCGTCGCCAGGGTGCAGGTGTTGCTGCGCCGGCCGCGCGCAGACCGGGTGGTCGAGGAGCCGGCACGCACCATCGGGGCGCTGCGGATCGATGTGGCCGGGCGACGGGTCGAAGTGAGCGGCGATGAAGTGGAGCTCACCAGAACCGAGTTCGACCTGCTCCAGGTGCTCTCGTCCAGGCCCAGGGCTGCGTTCACCCGCCGCCAGCTGGTGGACGCAGTGTGGGGCGAGGACTGGGTTGGGGACGACCACCTGGTCGACGTCCACATCGGCCACCTGCGTCGCAAGCTCGCCGAGGTGACCCCCGACCTGGTCTTCGTCGAGACCCTGCGCGGCGTCGGGTATCGGATGGGTGCGGTCAGATGAACCCCGAGCAGCAGCCCGGAAGCCTCACCACTCGCCTCCTGGTTTCCCAGATCGGGGTGTCGGTGGCCATGGCGCTGACCATGGTGGTCGTCGCCGTGATCGTGGGCCCCCCGCTCTTCGAAGCCCACATGCTCGAAGCCGGCCACAGCAGCCCCGACGTGCTCGCGCACTCCGAGGAGGCCTTCACCGCCGCCGGCACGCTGGCGCTCGGCACGGGCCTCGCGATCGCTGCCACCGGTGCGATCATCGTCAGCGTCCTGATCAGCCGCCGCCTGCGACGTTCGCTGACCGACCTCGGCGAGGCCGCGGCGCGGATCTCCGACGGCGACTACGGCTTGCGGGTCGCCTCGGCCGACTCCCGTGAACTGGCAACCCTCGCCGACAGCTTCAACACGATGGCCGGCAAGCTCGCCACCGTCGAGGGCAGCCGCAGGCGGCTGCTCACCGACCTGGCTCACGAGATCCGGACGCCCCTGGCGAGCATGGAGATCTGCGTGGAGAGCCTGGAGGACGGGGCCATCGAACCCGGCCCGGAAGCATGGGCGATCCTCACCGGCCAGATCGAGCGCATCGCGCGACTTGCCGAGGATCTCGGCCAGGTCTCAGCAGCAGAGGAAGGCCGGCTCAACCTCAGGCGGCGGCCCACCGATGCCAACGCGCTGGCCGAGGCTGCGGTCCTGGCTGCACGGGACGGGTTCGAACGCAAGGGCATCCAGCTCGAGCTCCACCAGGGCCCGGAGCTCGTTGTCGGGGTGGATCCGGCGCGGATCGGGCAGGTGCTCGGCAACCTGTTGTCGAACGCGCTGCGGCACACCCGCAGTGGCGGCCACGTCGACGTGGCAGTCGAGGCCGATGGCGACGGGGTGAACCTCCTGGTGCTGGACGACGGTGAGGGCATCGCCGAAGAGCACCTCTCCCGGGTCTTCGAACGCTTCTACCGGGTCGACGCCGCCCGCGACCGGGATCACGGCGGCACCGGGGTCGGACTGGCCATCAGCCGGGCGATAGCGCGAGCCCACGGCGGCGAACTCACCGCGGCCAGCCCGGGCCCGGGCAAGGGCACCACCTTCACCCTGCACCTGCCGAGGACCGGGCGAACCTGACTGGCAGCACCTGCGGGCCGGGTGGCGGGTTCACGAGGGTGGAGGACTCACCGGCCTGCGAGCAGAATCGCTCCATGGAACAGAGCATCACGGTCGACATTGCGGCACCGTCGGAACGGGTGTGGGAAGTCCTGGCCGACGTGGAGCACTGGCCGGACTGGACTCCGACAGTCACGCGGGTGCGCCTGCTCGACGACGGTCCCCTGCGCCCCGGGAGTCGGGCGAAGGTCGCCCAGCCGCGTCTTCCCGAGACCGAGTACGTGGTGACAGAACTCACTCCGGGGCGCTCCTTCACCTGGGTGGCGTCCGGCCCGGGCGTGCTGACGACCGCCCGGCACGACGCTGAGCCGACACCCGGCGGTGGCACCCGGGTGCGGCTGTCGGTGTCGCAGGCCGGCTGGCTCGGATCGGTGATGGGGCGCTTCTACCGGGGGCTGACCGATCAATACCTGGCCAACGAGGCCAACGGCCTCAAGGCAAGGTGCGAGCAGGCGGGAACCGGATCGTAGGCACTCGGGGCGGCTGACTGCATCCGGTCGTGCCGGGGCCGGCAGCGGAGTCCTCGCTCGTGTCGGGCCGAGCACGAGCTTCAGCTCACTGACCGGTCAGTGCGGGTAGAGCGCCTCGCCGATCGCGAATGCCGCCCAGAAGGCGGTCACGAGTCCACCAGCGACCAGCCCGACCCAGGTGCGCCAGGACCGGTCGTGACCCCTGAGTGCGTAGATGCCGGTGGCGAGCCCGACGAGCCCCAGCGTCATCGAGGCCGGGGGAAGCCATGGGGCGGCCACCCCGACGGTGCCTGCTCCGCCCCCGGCCAGCCAGCTGTCGACTACCGGGGTCGCGAGCGCCAGGAAGTCCAGCGTCCCTGCGATGGATGCCACCCACCCCGGGGTTGCGGCGAGCGCCGGACTTGTCGAACGCCGCCGACTCAGCATCAGAACTGCCACGACCAGGATCGTGGCCAGCATTGCCACCAGAGCGGAGAGCATGACTCCTCCAGCCGTTCCTCGTGTTCCCAGCCTATTCCTGCAGTGCCTGCCATGACCGGCTCCACACCTCCGGGGACGGGTCGAATCGGACAGCGGTCCGTCATTCCCGACCGGCCCGGATCGTGGCCGCCCCCGCGCCCGGCCGAGTGGCTGATCGAGCTGCGCAACCGGAGCGGGTCACCGCTTCCGATCGCTAGCCAGGGGACTGGGCAAAGGTGAGCGTGGCATGGGCCGCGGCGTCGGCCATGAGGCCCAGCATCTCGCGGTCGATGGTCTCGACGCGGTCGCAGGCCTGGTGGTAGCAGGGATCGGCCCCGTCGTCCGCCCCGGTGAACAGCCCACCAACGGGGATTCCGGCCGAGAGGAACGGCCCATGGTCGCTCGCGCGGAAGCTCACCGCCTGGGGCGTGACCCCTTGCGAGGTCAGGAAGTCGGTCAGGACGGTCTGGATCTCCCCCGATCCGACGGGCCACCCCGAACCGGGGCCGCCACCGTAGACCGACGCCACCGGCTTCGGTGAGCCGACCATGTCCAGATTGAGGTAGAGGGCGGTTCCCCGGCGGCCGGCGTCGTCGAGCTGCGCGACATAGTGCCCGGAGCCGTGCAGGCCGTCCTCCTCACCGCCCCAGAAGGCGAACCGAACGCGGTTGCTGGGCTGGATGCCGAGCTCGAGCACCTGCACCGCAGTCTCCAGGACTGCAGCCACCCCGGACGCGTTGTCGTTGATGCCTGGACCGTCGGCGACCCCGTCGAGGTGCGCGCCCACCACGACGGTGCGCTCGGCAGCGCCGGCAGGAGTGTCGGCGATGAGGTTCTCGGTCGTCACCCGCTTCACCGTGGACTCGACGGTCAGCACGAGCGTCGTACCGGGCGTGGCGGCCCATTCCGCCCCGAGATCGAAGGTCGTGGCCACCACCGGCACCCTCGCCTGCCTGCCGAGCGTGCCGGCGAACAGGCCCAGCCGGCTCGGGTCGTCGCCCTGATTGAGCACGACCACGGCGCCCGCCCCGGCGGCGTCTGCGTTGTCGACCTTTGCCGCGAACGGGCAGGTGCCCCGCTGGACGAGCGCGATGTTGCCCAGGGGGAAGCCAGTGAAGTCCGAAGCCTCGCACCCGCTGGTCGTCCTCCGGTCGCCGTCGAGGCTGAGGTCGACGGCCGTCACCTGGGCCGTGACCGAGCCGGCACCCGAGTACGCCAGGGGACGATAGTCGCGCGTGACGGCGTAATCGGTTCGGGTCGGCATCGTCCGCAGGAGGGTGGCCCGGGTGAAGTCCGGGCGGTCATAGCTGAACTGCTGGCGTCGCGTCCGGTAGCCGGCCTGCTCGAGCTGTGCCTCCACGTAGTCCACCGACGCCGCGTAACCGGCTGTGCCCGCGGCACGATTGCCGTTGTGGGCTTCGGCGATCCGCTGCAGGGCGTCGAGGTGCGCCGTGACGGCAGAGGTCGTGATCGCGGCACGCAGCTGCCCGGAGTCGACCGGTCCAGACGGCGTCGGCCGCGCGACGAGCACGACACCGACCACCACAGCGAGCACGACCACGGCTGCCGCTGCGATCATCATCGTCCGTCGGTGGGGTCTCACCCCTTCGAAGCTACCCGGGTAACCGCCTCAGGCGCCCGGGACCGTACAGAAGCCGGCGGGCTGGATCCCCAGTGCCTGGATCGTGCGGGCCCAGTAGTTCACCTGGGCCGCGGTGGTGGCGAGGATCACGATCTCGCGCTCGTCGAAGTGATCGGTGAGCCGGGCCTTCAGGTCATCCTCGAACTCCAGCGGGGTGGCCGAGATGGCCCTCGCGTACGCGATCGCCGTCCGTTCCCTCGGGGTCAGCGTCGTGAGCTGGTCCTCCGTCCCCCGTTGGAGCGCCCGGAGTTCGGCCTCGGTGACCCCAGCCCTGGCGGCCTCATGGCTGTTCATGTCGACGCAGAAGGGGCACGACGCCGTGAGCGAGGCCGTCACCCGCACCAGCTTCAGCAGGCGTCTCGATGGCTCACGATGGGCGACCAGCGATTCGAGGACGCCGGAACCCAGCGCCGCCCGCGGGTACCAGGCCAGAAGCCGGGCCGGTTCCATGCGCCGCCCCGTCACCCGCTCCGAGACCGCGATCCCCAGTCGAAGGATCGGGTGTGCCCGCCGCGGTTCCGCAATGATGGCCATGGGCCCATACTGCCCCGATGCTGCCCTCCCGGCGTCGATTCGGCTTGGCAGCAGCCATTCGACAACGCCGACGTGGTGATCAGCACGGGTCAGGCAGGTTCCTGGGCCCTTGTCCTCAGAACTGGACCTCGGCCTCGCGCCCCGGCCGGTACCTGGCCAGCCAGGCGAACAGGACGATCCCGGTCAGGCCGATCAGCATCGCCACCGCCCCGTTGAAGCGGGGCGGCCCGAACGTGTCGTAGGGGAAGTCGAGGCGGAGGCGCCCCGTTGCAGCCCGGCCGAGGCCAAGCGGCCCCACGCCGCAGAGGT
>CAYQXH010000038.1:0-18446 GCA_964421325.1 uncultured Propionibacteriaceae bacterium | reverse complement strand
CCGACGACCCGGAGATCGGCTTCGACAACTGGCGCAAGGCCATCGACGGGCTCACGATCGACGTGCCGCTGCTGATCGAGAACACCGCGGGCGGGGCGAACGCAATGGCCAGGCACATCGACCGGCTGGCCCGGTTGTGGGACGCGATCTCGGCGTCCCCGAACGCCGACCGGGTCGGGTTCTGCCTCGACACCTGCCACGCTCACGCCGGCGGCATGGAGCTGCTCGGCCTCGTGGACCGGATCCTTGCGATCACCGGGCGGATCGACCTGGTCCACGCCAACGACTCCCGCGACGCCTTCGATTCCGGCGCCGACCGGCACGCCAACTTCGGCCAGGGCAACTGCGATCCCGAGGGGGTGGCCGAGGTGGTCTCGACCGCCGGCGCCCCGGTGGTGGTGGAGACGCCGGGTGGGGTCGAGGGCCAGACCGCAGACCTGGCATGGATCGCAGCGGTCGCCCGCTGACCCCTCCTCCGGCGGCCTCTGGCCACGCTCGGGCAGCGAGTCACACCGGTACCACGGGCGGCCGGGGGTCGGATCGGGCGATAACCTGACCGACGTGAGCAACAGCATCTACATAGCCGCGCCGGAGGGGCTTACGGGCAAGTCCATGGTGGCGGTCGGCATGATCGAGGCCCTGACCCGGACGGTGAGCTCGGTCGGGGTGTTCCGGCCGGTCGTGCGCAGCGGCCCGAGGGACGAGATCCTGCAGATCCTGGTCACCCTGCCCGGCGTGGCCCAGACCTACGAGGAGGCGGTCGGGGTCACCTACGGCGACGTCCACCGCGACCCGGACGCGGCGCTGCACCTCCTGGTGGAGAAGTACGGGGCCCTGCGGGAGAAGTACGAATCGGTGGTGATCCTCGGCTCGGACTACACCGAGACCACCTCACCGACCGAGCTCACGTTCAACGCCCGGGTGGCCGCCAACCTCAACGCCCCGGTGGTCCTGGTCGTGTCGGGCCGGAACCGCACCCCGGAGGAGATCAGGTCAGCCGCCGAGGGCGGCCTCGCGGAGTTCCGGGCCCACCACGCGAAGGTGATCGCCGTGATCGCCAACCGGGTGTCCTCCCTCGACCGGGCCTCCAGCGAGGAGGTGGATCCGGCGGAGCTCGACGCCGTCCGCGCGGAGCTGTCCAAGCTGCCCGGTGTCGTCACCGCTGCCCTGCCGGCCGACCGCCTGCTGGCGGCCCCCCGGCTGCGCGCCCAGTTCGAGGCCGTCGACGCGCACCTGGTGCTCGGCAACCCCGAACTGCTCGACCGCGAGAGCCAGGACATCCTGGTGGCGGCGATGACCCTGCCGAACGTGCTGCGACGGCTGACGCCGGAGTCGACGATCATCATGCCCGGCGACCGTTCCGACATGCTGCCCGGCCTGTTGCTCGCGCACCGGTCGGGTTCCTTCCCGCAGCTGGCCGGCATCATCCTGCTCGGCGGCTACGAGATCCCGGACACGATCGTGCGGCTGATCGCCAGCATCCACAACGAGCTGCCGATCGGCATGACCCACCTCGGCACTTTCACCGCTGCCGACAAGATGTTCCGGCTCGAGGGCGCGATGACGTCCAGCCCGCGCAAGGTCGAGGTGGCCAGGCGCCTGTTCTCCGAACACGTGGACGTGCCGGCGTTGCTGCAGGCGCTGCAGGTGCACCGCTCCGAGGTGATCACGCCGCTGATGTTCGAGCACCAGTTGCAGGACCTGGCCCGCTCGGACCGGCGGACGATCGTGATGCCGGAGTCGACCGACGACCGGATCCTCGAATCCGCCGACATCCTGCTGCGCCGAGGCGTGGCCAACCTGATCCTGCTCGGGGACGCCCAGGCCATCAAGCTCCGCGCCACGCACCTCGGGCTCGGCCTGCTCGGCGTCCAGGTCATCGACCCGACCGACCCCGAGCTGGTCGAGAGGTTCGCCGCCGAGTACGCCAGGCTGCGCGCGCACAAGGGCGTGACGCTGGAGCAGGCGAAGGCGAAGCTGGCCGACCTGTCCTACTTCGGGACGATGATGGTGCACCTCGGCATGGCCGACGGCATGGTCTCCGGCGCGATCAACACCACGGCCAACACGATCCGGCCATCCCTGGAGTTCATCAAGACCAAGCCGGGCGTGACCGTCGTCTCGGGCTCGTTCCTGATGTGCATGCCCGACCGGGTGGTGGTCTACGCCGACTGTGCTGTGAATCCCGATCCGAGCGCGGAGCAGCTGGCCGACATCGCGATCAGTTCGGCGGAGACCGCGATCGCCTTCGGCATCGAGCCGCGGGTGGCGATGCTGTCCTACTCGACCGGCACCTCCGGCACCGGTGCGGACGTGGACAAGGTCCGGGCGGCGACCGAACTCGTCCGGGAGCGGCGTCCCGACCTCGCCCTGGAGGGCCCGATCCAGTTCGACGCCGCCGTCGACCCGGTGGTGGCCCGGACCAAGCTGCCGGACTCGGCGGTCGCCGGCCGGGCGACGGTGTTCATCTTCCCCGACCTCAACACCGGCAACAACACCTACAAGGCCGTCCAGCGCTCGTCCGGTGCCGTGGCGATCGGGCCGGTGCTGCAGGGCCTGAACCGGGCGGTCAACGACCTGTCCCGCGGAGCGCTGGTCGAGGACATCGTCAACACCGTGGCGATCACGGCAATCCAGGCGCAAGCCGAACCCAGAGGAGAGAACGCGTGAGCACCCCCGTCCTGCTGCTGAACTGCGGCTCGAGCTCGATCAAGTACCAGGTCATCGATGCCGATTCCGAGGGCGTTGTCGCCAGCGGGATCATCCAGCGGATCGGGGACGAGTCGGGCACCCTCGACCACCGGCTCGACGGCGAGACCGTGCACGTCGACCGCGGGTTCCCCAACCACGCGCGGGCGCTCAGCTACCTGGTGCGCGTGTTCAACGCCCACGGTCCCGACCTCGACACGATCAAGGCCGTCGGCCACCGCACCGTCCACGGCGGCGAGGCGTTCCGCTCCACCGTCGTGATCGACGACGGGGTGCTGGAGAAGCTGCGCGAACTCAGCCCGCTGGCACCGCTGCACAACCCGCCGGGCATCGCCGGCATCGAGGCGGCGCGCGAGGCACTCCCCGACGTGCCGCACGTCGCGATCTTCGACACGGCCTTCTTCGCCACCCTGCCGCCGGAGGCCTACACCTACGCGATCGACACCGACCTGGCCAAGGCGCACGGGGTGCGCAAGTACGGCTTCCACGGCACCTCGCACAGCTTCGTCTCGAGGAAGGCGGCAGAGGTGCTCGGCAAGGAGTACTCCGAGCTCAACCAGATCGTCTGCCACCTCGGCAACGGCGCCTCGATCTCCGCGATCCGGGGCGGGGAGGCCGTCGACACCTCGATGGGACTCACCCCGCTGGCCGGCCTGGTGATGGGAACCCGCTCCGGCGACGTCGACCCGGGCCTGCATGCCTTCCTCGGCCGGACGCTCGGCCTCGACCTGGCCGGCGTCGACAACCTGCTCAACAAGAAGTCGGGCATGCTCGGGCTCTGCGGGGTGACCGACTTCCGCGACATCACCGAGCTGATCGAGGCCGACGACGCCGGCGCCAAGCTGGCCATGGACGTGTACGTGCACCGGCTGGTCAGCTACATCGGCTCCTACCTCGCGGTGCTCGGCCGGGTGGACGTGCTCACCTTCACCGCCGGCGTCGGCGAGAACGACCCGCTCGTCCGGGCCCGGGTGCTGGAGCGGCTGGAGCCGCTCGGCTTCCAGATGGATCCGGCTGCCAACGGCGTCCGCTCGAAGGAGCCGCGGGTCATCTCCCGTGCTGGTTCGCCGGTGACCGTGATGGTCGTGCCAACCAACGAGGAGCTCGCCATGGCGCGCGAGACGAAGGCAGCCATCGCCTGACCGGAGCCGGCCGGGCCATCGGTCGGGCAGGGGGAGACAGGAGCTTTCCAGTGGGTTTCGATCTTGACCGTCTCGCCGATCCCGAGTACTTCAGCGAGTTCCGGTTGCCAGCCCATTCCGACCACCGCTGGTTCGCCGGCCGCGCCGAGGCCGGCGCCGGGACCAGCAGCTTCGAGCAGTGCCTGAACGGGCTGTGGAAGTTCCACTACGCGAAGAACCCGGGGCAGGTCATCGCCGGGTTCGAGTCCGTGGAGGTCGACTGCAGCTCCTGGGACGACATCCCGGTGCCGGCGCACATCCAGCTCCAGGGCTACGACCGTCCGCAGTACACCAACGTCCAGTACCCCTGGGACGGCCAGGAGTCGGTGGAGCCGGGCGAGGTGCCACAGCGCTACAACCCGGTCGGCAGCTACGTGAAGCTCTTCACGCTCGACCGGCCGCTCCGGACTGGCGAGCGCGTCAGCGTGGCCTTCAAGGGTGCGGAGAGCGCCGTCGCCGTTTGGTGCAACGGTGTCTACATCGGCTACGGCACCGACTCGTTCACGCCGTCGGAGTTCGACCTCACCGACGCCCTCGTCGAAGGCGAGAACAAGCTGGCCGCCCAGGTGTTCCGGTGGAGTGCCGGGTCCTGGATCGAGGACCAGGACTTCTACCGGTTCTCCGGGTTGTTCCGTGACGTGGTGCTCCACCGCAGGCCGGCCACCCACGCCGAGGACGTCGCTGTGACCACGACGGTCTCCGACGACCTCGACGAAGCCACCGTGTCGGTCCGGGTGAGCCTGATCGGGGACGGCAGCGTCCGGGGGGTGCTCGGAGGAGCCGGCGAGCTGACCGACGCCGGGGACGGCGTCCTGCGGCTGTCCGTCGCCCGGCCCCGGCTCTGGAGCGCCGAGGACCCCTTCGCCTACGAGCTGGAGCTCGAGGTCCGCGACAGCCTGGGCACCCTGACCGAGTTCATCCCCCTCATGGTGGGGATCCGGCGGTTCGGTATCGAGGACGGCCTGCTCCGGATCAACGGGCAGCGGATCGTCTTCAACGGGGTGAACCGCCACGAGTTCGGCCTCCAGGGCCGGGTGATGACCCGGGAGCAGACCGAGGCGGACATCCGGCTGATGAAGGGTGCCGGGATCAACGCCGTCCGGACCAGCCACTACCCCAACAACTCCTTCTTCTACGACCTGTGCGACCGCTACGGCCTCTACGTCATGGACGAGATGAACGTCGAATCCCACGGGATGTGGGCTCGGGTCACGAACGGTGAGCTGACCGTCGAGCAGGCACTGCCCGGCGACCGGCCGGAGTGGCTGCCGACGCTGCTCGACCGGGCCGGGAGCATGTTCGAGCGGGACAAGAACCATCCGAGCATCGTGATGTGGTCCTGCGGCAACGAGTCGTTCGGCGGGACCAACATGCTGGCGGTGTCCAACTACCTTCGTGAGGTGGACGACCGGCCGGTGCACTACGAGGGCGTCCACTGGGACCCCCGCTACCCGGAGACGACGGACGTCGTCAGCCAGATGTACACCCCGGCGTCCCAGGTCAGGGCCTGGCTGAAGACGCACCGGGACAAGCCGATGATCCTGTGCGAGTACGCGCATGCGATGGGCAACTCCTTCGGTGCCGTCGACGCCTACGTCGACCTCGCCCACTCCGAGCCGCTGTTCCAGGGCGGCTTCATCTGGGACTTCGCCGACCAGGCGATCCAGCTGCGCGATCGCCACGGCCGGGACTACTTCGGGTACGGCGGGGACTGCGGCGAGAGCCCGACCGACTACGACTTCAGCGCCAACGGCATCTTCTTCGCCGACCGGGCCCCCACCCCGAAGGTGCAGGAGGTGAGGTACCTCTACCAGGGTTTCCGGATCAGCATCGGCCCGGACGCCGTCGAGGTCGCGAACCGCCACCTGTTCACCGGCTCCGGCTGCTACGACTGCGTGGTCAGCCTCAGCAGGGAAGGGACGGTGCTGGCCGAGTGCCGGATCGACACAGCCGTGCCGCCGGGGAGCTCGGCGAGGTATCCGCTGCCGTTCGCGATCCCGACCGAGCCCGGCGAGTACGCCGTGGATGTCTCCTTCCGCCTGCGGCAGGCGACACCCTGGGCTGCGGCCGGTTACGAGATCGCCTGGGAGCAGGCGGTGTTCCCCGTGACCGGCACCCCGTCGGGGCCGGAGCGCGGCGTCGGGGCGCGCCCCGAGCTGGTCACGGGGACCCACAACTTCGGCGTGCGGGGCGACCACTTCATGGCCTCCTTCTCCCGGCTGCACGGTGGGCTCACGTCCTACCGCTACGGGCTGACCCGGGACGGTGGCAAGGAGCTGCTCGCCTCCATCCCGCAGCCGAACTTCTGGCATGCGCCGACCTCGAACGAACGGGGCTGGGGGATGCCGTTCCGGGACGGCCAGTGGCTGCTGGCGAGTCGCTACCCCCAGTTCGTGCCCGGGCCGGACAACCCGTCGGTTGCCACGTTCGACGACTCCGTCGAGGTGACCTACAACTACGTCCTGCCGACGAGTCCTGCCAGCAGGTCCCAGGTGGCCTACCGGGTCTTCGGCAGCGGCCGGATCGAGGTGACCACGACCGTGCGTCCCGGGAGGGGCCTGCCGGACATGCCCGAGTTCGGGCTGCTGCTCACCACCGGCGCCGACCTGCACCACCTCCGGTGGTACGGCGAGGGGCCGGAGGAGTGTTACCTCGACCGGCGCAACGGCGCCCGGCTCGGCGTGTACTCCGGTGACGTAAGGCGGCAGTTGACCTCCTACGTGCGCCCGCAGGAGGCGGGCAACCACACCGGGGTCCGGTGGGCGACCGTGACGGATGACCGCGGGACCGGGCTGCGTTTCGACAGCGCTACCGGGATGGAGTTCTCGGCCCTGCCGTGGACACCCTTCGAGGTCGAGAACGCCACCCATCCGGTGGAGCTGCCACCCGTCCACCACACCGTGCTCCGTCCGGCACTGATGCGGCGAGGCGTCGGCGGGGACGATTCCTGGGGCGCTGAGACGCATCCGGAGTACCGGCTCCCCCGCGCCCGGGAGCTGGTCTTCCGCTTCGGGTTCCAGGGTGTGAGGTAGCAGCAGAGCCTGGCCGGGGGAAGCTCGGCACCCGGTTGTGCACAGGGGTTGTCCACAGTGGGGATAACTACACGCGTGTGATTACGGGCCCAACAGTGGGGGCTCGGTCACACGCCGAGATCCGGGTCGGCGCCTTGCCGAGGGTCGCCCCGTAGTGGGCAGGGGTTTGGGTAAGCTCGCGGCCAGCCAGTTGAGACGGGGTGTCGTGCGAAGTTCGGAGCTGCAGAGCCCGCCGTCGGCGATCCGCCGGGTCGTGGCGATTGTCGCCGTCGCGTCCCTCGCCATAGCCGTTGGCATCGCCTGGAGCGTCTTCTTCGTTGTGCGAACGCAGCCGTTCGTCTTCATCGACCTCGACTACTACCGCGCGGCACTCGCCACGGTAGCCGCCCAACAGCCCCTCTATCCGGCACTGCCCTATCCGCCGGTCGCGATCCTGGTCATCGCCTGGCTCGGGGGTTTGCCTGTCGAACCGGGGAACCAGCTGTGGACGGCAGCGACCATCGCCCTCTGCCTCGTGCTGGCAGCGGTGCTGGCCAGGCGATCGTTCCAGGCCGGCGGTGCCGAGCACCCTGGCCGTTGGCGTTTCGCGCTCCGGTTCTCGTTGATGGGTCTGGTGCTGCTGCTCTCGATGCCGATGTTCAGCCAGTTGACCAGCGGGCAGGTCACCCTGATCATCATCACCCTCGCATTCCTCGACGTCGCCGGAGTCGTGCCACCGAAGGCGCAGGGCGTACTCGTCGGGGTCGCCGGGGCGATCAAGTTGACCCCCCTGATCTTCATCCCCTACTTCCTCGCGACCGGGCAGCGGCGGCAGGCCGCTGTAGCCACTGCCGCCTTCGGCGTCGCCACCGGCATCGGCTTCGCCATCCTGCCGGGCGACTCGCTCTTCTTCTGGGCGCACCTGGGCAAGAGCGACCAGTTCGGCAACCCCGCCAGGGTCGACAACCTCTCGATCCACGCCGCGCTGATGCGCTGGCTCCCGGCCGCCGGACAACTCCCGGTCGTGTGGATCGGCCTTGGCCTGGCTGTGGCTGCGTTCGCCATGCTGCGCGCGCGTCGCCACTTCCAGGCCGGCCAGGAGATGGAAGCAGCGCTGACCGTCGGCGCCGCTTCCGTGGTGCTCTCGCCCATCACCTGGCCGCACTACCTGGTCTGGGTGGTGCTGGCCGGGTTGTGGCTGGTGGTCACGCCTGGGCCGCGGCACCGGCTGCTCGGCATCGGCATCTGCCTGGTGTACTCGTTGCCCTATGCCTTGCTGCTGATCGACGCTGCGAACGCCGGCAACCGGCCGGCGATGGCAGCCATCGACCTGGTGGTGCTGATTCCCGTCCTCATCGGCGTCTGCGGCCTGCCGCGCCGGCCGGACGTCCGCGCGGAGGTCCCACCCGAACCAGCTGTCGGACAACCGCACCCCGTTCCAGCGGCCGGCTGAGGGGGCTCCATGGACACCGCAGCCGATCGGGAACCGATCCTCGACCTGGTCCGCCAGTACGCAGCCGACTCCCTGATCCCGCAGGGCTTCGTGCCGGGTGAGTCCGCCGCCCCGGTGTCCGGCAAGATGCTGGACGCCGAAGACATCGCGACCATGGTGGATGCCTGCCTCGACGGCTGGCTGACCGCCGGCCGCTACACGGAAGCCTTCCAGCGCGCCCTGGCCGGCTACGTCGGCGTCCGCTCGGCATCGTTCGTCAACAGCGGGTCGAGTGCGAACCTCCTGGCATTGTCGGCGCTGACCAGCCCGAAGCTGGGGGACCGCGCCCTGCGTCCGGGCGACGAAGTGCTGACCGTCGCCACCGGCTTCCCGACCACGCTCAACCCGATCCTGCAGAACCGGCTGGTGCCCGTCTTCGTCGACGTCGACCTCGCCACCTACGACGCGGTCGGCGAGCAACTTGAGGCCGCCATCGGACCGAGGACGCGGGCCATCATGATGGCCCACACCCTCGGCAACCCGTTCGACCTCGGCCTGGTGACGCGGCTCTGCCGGGAGTACGACCTGCTCCTGGTCGAGGACGCGTGCGACGCCCTTGGCTCGACGTACGCCGGGAAGCGGGTTGGCGGCTTCGGCGACACCGCCACAGTCTCGTTCTACCCGGCCCACCACATCACCACCGGTGAGGGCGGGGCGGTGTTCTCCAGGAGCCCGCTGGTGACCAGGCAGGTGGAGTCGTTCCGCGACTGGGGCCGGGACTGCTACTGCGACACCGGCTGCGACAACACCTGCAAGAAACGATTCGAGTGGGAGCTGGGTGACCTGCCGCCCGGCTACGACCACAAGTACATCTACAGCCACATCGGCTACAACCTGAAGGCCACCGACATCCAGGCGGCACTCGGGCTGTCCCAGCTGGGAAAGCTCGACGGGTTCGTCGCAAGGCGCAAGCAGAACTTCGCCCAGCTGTTCGAACGGTTCGCCGACGTGCCCGGGCTGATGCTCCCGGCGGCCACCCCCGGCTCCGATCCGGCCTGGTTCGGCTTCCCGATCACCCTCGCAGCCGACCTCAAGGTTGACCGGGAGGAGTTGATGCGATTCCTGGAGGCCCGGAGGATCGGCACGCGGCTGGTCTTCGCCGGAAACGTCCTGCGCCAGCCCGCCTACCGCGGGATCGAGCACCGCGTGGCGGCCGAGCTGACGAACTCCGACATCGTCATGACCCGGTCGTTCTGGCTGGGCACCTATCCCGGTCTCACCACTGCGATGCTCGACTATGTCGCCGACTCGGTGATCGAGTTCGTCAGTGGCAGGGCGAGGTCGTGATGCGATACCTCATCACCGGCCATACCGGTTTCAAGGGGGCCTGGCTCGTCCAGCTGCTGACCGCTCGCGGGCACCGGGTCTCCGGGCTGGCGCTGGCCCCGGCCCAGGACTCGCTCTTCACCCGGGCACGGGTGGCCGAGCTGGTCGAACACGACCTGCGGGTCGACGTCCGGGATCCGGCGGCGACGGCAGCAGCGATCCGGGCGGTTGCGCCCGACGCCGTGATCCACCTCGCCGCGCAGCCGCTGGTTCGCGAGTCCTACCGCGACCCCCGAACCACCTGGGAGACCAACGTGGGTGGCACCTACAACGTCCTTGACGCTGTCGCCGCCACCCCAGGCGTGCGGGCGCTCCTGGTGATCACCACCGACAAGGTCTACCGCAACACCAATCGCGTCGGCGGCTACCGTGAGGACGAACCACTGGGCGCCCTCGACCCCTACTCGGCGTCCAAGGCGGCCGCAGACCTGCTCACCCAATCCTGGATCGCGTCCTCCGGCAGCGGCGTGCCGACCGCGATCGCGCGGGCGGGCAACGTGGTCGGCGGTGGCGACGTCTGCGCAGACCGTCTGATGGTGGATCTGATCGCAGCCTTCTCCGCGGGTCGTGACGTGCACCTGCGCTACCCCCGGGCGGTGCGGCCATGGCAGCACGTGCTCGACTGCCTCGACGGTTACCTTGCCCTCAGCGAGGCGTTGCTGGCCGGTGGCCAGGCTGGGGAGGCGTTCAACTTCGGCCCGGGCGCCACGGCCCAGGTGCCGGTCATCACCGTCGCCCGGACGGTCGCCGGGCTCTGGGGTACCGGTTCAGCGCTGGTCGTCGAATCGGAACCGGGACCGACCGAGGCCGATCTGCTCGCACTCGACACCGGCAAGGCGGAGAGCCGGCTGGGCTGGCGAAGCCGGCTCGACTTCGCCCAGACGATGAGCTGGACGGTCGACTGGGCCCGGCGGGCCCTTGCCGGAGACGACCCGCGCGCATTGTGCGCCGAACAGATCCAGGCCTTCACCAGGCTGACGGTGGCGACGCGATGAGCATCGGCCACACCGAGTTGCCGATCGCCGGCGCCCTGTTGCTGCACACCGCGTTCCGTCCGGACACCCGCGGCGGGTTCGCGAAACCGTTCGCCGCTGCCGAGCTCGCGTCGCTGGTTCCCGGATTCAGCGTTGCGGAGGTGTTCTGGAGCACCTCCGCGGCCGGCGTGGTGCGTGGGCTGCACTTCCAGAGCCCGCCGACCGCCGTGGCCAAACTCGTCTTCGTCCCCCAGGGGCGGATCCGCGACGTGGTCCTCGACCTGCGCTCCGACTCGCCGTCCTACGGGCGAGCGGCGGCCGTCGAGCTCGACGCGGCGGGTGGGGCGGTCTTCGTCCCGGTCGGGTGCGCCCACGGCTTCGAGGTGCTCGCCGGACCCGCGATCACCTGCTACCTCCAGGGCGGGCCGTTCGACCCCGCGACCGACGCCGGCGTTCGTTGGGACTCGGCCGGGCTGGAGTGGGCGTCGAGCGACCCGCTGCTCTCCGACCGCGACCGCCGGCTCCCCACCTTCGCCGAGCTCCCGCGGCTGACCGCGGCGGAATGGGGCCGACGTGACTGAGCCCGCCTACCTGGTCACCGGCGCCACCGGCTTCGTCGGCGGCCACCTGGTGCGAGCGCTGGCCGCAGCAGGTCACCCCGTCCACGCCCTCGTCCGGCACGCCCCGGAGGTCGAGTTCGGCGCCGGGGTCGTCCAGCACCGCCTTGCCGACTCGATCGCTGATGCCCCGGCTGTACTGGCGCAGGTGCGTCCCGCGGTCGTCGTGCACCTGGCCACGCGGTTCGTCGCCCAGCACGAGCCCGGCGGGCTGCGCGAGATGATCGAGGCCAACGTCACGTTCGGCAGCGTCGTGGCGGAGGGCAGCCTGCGCGCTGGCGCCAGGCTCGTGCACGCCACGAGCGCCTGGCAGCACTACGCCGGCGCGGCGTACTCGCCGGTTTCGCTGTACGCAGCGACCAAGCAGGCCATGGTCGACGTCCTGGCCTATTACACCGAGGTCGCCGGGCTGTGGGCGACGGAGATCTGCCTGTTCGACACCTACGGCCCCGGCGACACCCGGCGGAAGCTGGTCTGGCAGCTGCTGGACGCTGCCCGCACCGGCCGGACGGTGCAATTGGGCTCTGGCCGGCAGCTGGTCGACCTGACCCATGTCGACGACGTCGTGACCGCAATCCTGCTCGCGGCTGACGAGGGCCTGGACCGGGGCCGGCTGGTCGCGCGCAGCGGCCGGCCGGTCACCGTCCGCGGCCTGGTCGAGCTGGTCGAGCAGGTGACCGGCCGACGACTGGCCGTGGAGTGGGGCGCACGGCCGGACCGCCCGCGGGAGATGTACTCAGACTGGGAGGTACCGGGAACGCCCACCGCCTGGGTCCCTC
Organism: uncultured Propionibacteriaceae bacterium; assembly: GCA_964421325.1. Classification (GTDB taxonomy): domain Bacteria; phylum Actinomycetota; class Actinomycetes; order Propionibacteriales; family Propionibacteriaceae; genus Propionicimonas. The sequence continues at coordinate 6,357 of CAYQXH010000038.1, read as the reverse complement.
AGGTCGAGCTCGCGGAAGGCCTGGCTGCGCTCTGGCTGGCTGAGTTCACGTGAGCGACGCCCAGACCATCTCGGTGGTGGTCCCCGTGCACAACGGGATGCGGTTCCTTCCGGAGACCCTGGCCAGCGTCCTCGGCCAGTACCGCGCCCCGGATGAAGTCGTGGTCGTCGAGAACGGTTCCACCGACGGCACGCTGGAGTGGCTGCGCGACCTGGGTGACCCCCGGGTGCGGGTCGTCGTCCAGCCGCGACTGGTGAGCCCCGCGGAGAACTGGACCACGGCCGTTGCGTCCGCGACCGGCGACCTCGTGAAGCTGGTCTGTGCAGACGACCTCCTCGACCCGGTCGCGCTGGCCGAGCAGGCGAAGGCCCTGGCCGACCATCCGGGCGCTGTGCTGGTCGCTGCGTGGCGACGGATCATCGACCCGCACGGCCGGGTGATCTCGGCCCGGCGCGGGCTTGGACCGTTGCGTGGCGAGATCAGCGGCGAAGCCGCGATCAGGTCCTGCGCGCTACGCGGTGCCAATGCGTTCGGGGAAGCCGCGGCTGTGCTGTTCCGAAGGGCGGAACTCCAGGCGGCCATGCCCTGGGACGACTCCCTGCCGTACCTGATCGACCTGGAGCTCTACAGCCGGGTGGCCGCTGGCCGGACCGTGGTCATGCTGCCGCGCGTGCACGCCTCCTTCCGGGTGTCGTCGGGTTCGTGGAGCCGGAAGCTGAGCAGGCAGCAGGTCGACGACTTCAACGGCTGGGTCGATCGTGTCGTCGAGGCCGGGCTCATCGAGTTGTCCGGCGCGGAACTCGCCACGGCCCGGGTCATGGCCGCGCTGCAGGGGGTTGCCCGCCTGGCGGCCTACGAGTACACCGTGCTGCAGAGTCGGCTGCGCCCGGCGTGAGGTTCGGGGCTCACCGGCGCTGGGCGGTCAGCCTGGCCTCGATGTCTGCTGCGGTGGCCGCGATCCCGGCTGGGAGCGTCCGCAGGCTCCTGCGGTCGAGGTCGGGCCACACGACCGACGTGACCCGCAGGTCGCGCGCTTGCTGCGCTGCCTGACTGGAGGCGCCGTGGAGCACCCGGACCGGTCGCCGGAACACCCGCTGCGCCTGCATCAGGACTGCGGCTATGGATACCGAGCCGTGCGAGGAGAGGATCTTGATCGTGAGCAGGGGTCCGGCGGTCGCCGCCCGCTCGAGCAGATCGAGAACCAGCGCTGCGGCATCGTCGACGAACAGATAGTCCCGCAGCGTGTCCAGCGGGACGTAGATGCCGACCGGGACCCGGGTGAAATGCGCCCGGCACAGGTGGGCGATCAGCCCCTGCGGCTTGCCGAGGTTCTGCCCCGGCCCGTACAGGTTGGTGATTCGGCCGGCGACGGCCGGGACTCCAGCCTCCTCGGCCAGGCGGGCAAGACACGCTTCAAGGGCCAGCTTGCTGTGTCCGTAGGGCGCCAGGGGGACGGGGGGATGGTCCTCGGTGAACGGCGCGGCGCCGGCACCAGCGTAGAGGGCCCCGGCCGAGGAGGCCAGGAAGACCGCCCCCTGCTCGGCAGCCAGGCGACCGGACCGGCACAGCCCCAGCACCGCGTCGGCGAAAGCGGAGAAGACGGCCACCTCCCGACCGAATTGCTCTGCTGTGGATGCGGTCACCCCGGCCCCGGCGCACCAGGCGATCCGCCACGGTCCGTCGCCTGCGAACCGCTCCAGCTGACCCACCAGATCGCTGGCACCACCCGCCCAGTCAACCCTTGCCGGGGTGACCGGCCGGCCACGCCTGGCAAGCTCACGCACCACAGCACTGCCGAGCAGACCGCCGGCGCCCACCACCAGGGTGCGAACCTCGGCGGCGCGCCCGGTCATGCACGCGGCCCGAGCGGACCGGAGTCGGGATCACTGCCGATCAGGTAGAGCGGCTTGCCCATGGCCATGTTGACTACGGCGTCCACGTACTCTGCGATCACGCCGAGGGAGAACAGGATCGCGCCGCTGGTCAGCAGCATGATCACGATGGTGGAGGCCCAGCCACGCACCTCCGGCGTGAACCCGACGGCCACCGAGGTGGCCAGCACGATGGCCAGCACGATCCCGATCGAAGCGAGCAGGAACCCCGTCACGCTCACCAGGCGGAGCGCCCGGGTGCCGCTGCTGATCACCATGCGCCAGTAGTGCGACAGCAGAGAGCGAAAGGTGTACCCCGACGGCCGACCGGTCGCCTTCGACTGCGGCACCGGGCACACGGTCACGTCATGGGTGACCCAGCCGAGCGCCACGTCCAGGTAGACCCCGGAGCCGGCGTACGCCGCGACCGAGCGGGCGATCTCGCCCACGATCAGGCGGAAGCTGTTGTAACGCACGGAATCGCCACTGCCGGCCACCAGTACGACCGACCACTTGGCCAGCTTCGACGTGACCTGTCGAAGCAGGCCGTGGTGGGCCTCGAGCTGCGGGCTGGCGTACACCACGTCCGCGCGCCGGGACATCGCGCAGTCGAGCATCGTGGCAACGGCCGTGACGTCGTGCTGGCCGTCCTCGTCGAGGGTGACCACCCAGTCACCGCCCGAAGAAGCCATCCCGGCGAGGGTTGCTGCATGCTGGCCGAAGTTGCGGGTCAGCCAGACCGGCCGGATCCGGTCGTGCTCGGCGGCCAGCTCCCGGATGATCCGGTCCGAGCGGTCCGGTCCGCGGTCCCAGACCAGGAGGACCTCGTGGATCCCCAGCCGGTGACCGTCCGGGCTCGTCCATTCGGTGGGTAGTTCGAGGATCTGGGTGACGAACTCGCGGAGGGTGGTTTCGCCTCGGTACACGGGAATGACAACGCTCACTCGGTGCACGCTGCGGGTGCTCGGGGGGCCTTCATCCACGGTCCCCGACCCTACTCCCCGGCGGGGTCGGGGCCGGGGAGGAGGCCGCCGTCGCCCGGCGAGTTCACGCGCTCACCAGACGCCGGGCGATCGGCCCCCGTGCGGTCACGCGGTGCGGTCGCGGAGCGGAAGGTGAACCGGCGGTGCGCCACATAGGTGCCGAGGGCCTGGATGACCGTCGCGATTCCCTGGGCCGGGATCACGGGGATGTGCAGCAGCTCATGGAACACCGGCAGTAGCACGAGGTTGACCGCGAAGGCGCCGAGGTAGACCAGGCTGAACCGGAGCAGGCCGGCCCACCATCCACCCTGGAATCGAAACACCAGCCGCCGCTGGAACACATAGGCCTGCAGGATGGCGACCACGTTGGCCACCGCCAGCACCGCCAGGTAGTGGGCAACGGTGCCAAGGGTGAGCTGGAGGAGGATGAACACGGCATAGCCGAAGGCCGTGTTGAGCAGTCCCACCACCCCGAAGCGCACCAGTTCCGCCCACGACCGATCCTGCGGGATTCCCCGCGGGACCGACGGCCCAGGGCTGGAGTGGGCCGCGCTCCGCTTCACTCCCAGATCTTCCAGGGTGCAGCATCGGTGGCCCAGAGCTCGTTGAGCAGCTGGGACTCGCGGAAGGTGTCCATGGGCTGCCAGAAGCCCTCGTGCCGGAAGGCACCGAGTTGCCGCTCTTCGGCAAGGTGACTGAGCGGCTCGTCCTCGAGCATCATCTGGTCGGACCCCCGCAGGTAGTCGAAGACACCGGGCTCGAAGACGAAGAAGCCGGCCGAGACCCAGTCGTCCATCTGCGGCTTCTCCCGGAACCGGCTCACCAGCCCACCGGGGTCGACATCCACGAGCCCGAACCGGGACGTGGGGCGGACCGTGGAGATCGTGGCCAGCTTGCCGTGCGCCTCGTGGAAGGCGATCAGGCCGGGGATGCTGATGTCGGCGAGGCCGTCGCCGTAGGTGACGATGAACCGCTCCCCGCGAACGTAGCGCTCGATCCGCTCGACGCGTCCGGCGGTGAGGGTTTCGGCCCCGGTGTCGGCCACGGTCACCGTCCAGTCAGCCTCGAGGTGGGCGTCGTGGACCTGCAGGCTGGAGCGGTCGCCGAGGGTGATGGTGAAGTCGGCGTTGAGCGCTGCGTAGTTGAGGAAGTAGGACTTGATCTGCTCGCCCTTGTAGCCGGCGCAGATCACGAACTCGCGGACGCCCTGGGCGGCGAAGTTCTTCATCAGGTGCCAGAGGATGGGCTTGCCGCCGACTTCGACCATCGGCTTGGGCCGGAACTCGGTCTCCTCCCGCATGCGGGTCCCCAGACCCCCAGCGAGCAACACTGCTTTCATCCCCACCGGCCCTTTCCGCTGGCCGACGACCTGCGGTCGACGCCGGGCCCAGCCTCGCAGCAGGGGGTTCGCTCAGCAAGGAGGCACGAGCGGGACGGCCGCACTGGAGGGTGGCGGCCCGGCTGAGCCTGATCGGGTCCGAGCCACCCCAGGGCGCGGGCACTGGCGAGGAGCGCATGACCGGAGGCAGCGGGCGGCTGGAGTTCTCGCGCGCGGCCGGCGGCTGGGTTCTCGCGCGGGCAGTCGCCAGCCGACGGCTTCAGCGGCGGGCGGCTGGCGGCTGGCAAGAACTCGGGGGTCAGCCGGCGGACTCGAGAACCTCTCGTAACTTCGCGGCGAAGGCTTCCGGCTGCCCGGCATAGCCGGAGTCGCCACCGACGAAGCCGCCGTGGTGGCTGGGAAAGATGACCAGGTCGGTGCCCAGGGCCTTCGCGACCTCCGCCGCCGCCCGACCGGGCACCTGGTTGCGCGACTCGATGCCTGCGGCCACCACGATCCGGGTCGGGGACTGGTCCAGCACCTCCGCGTCCAGGTGGTAGTCGGTCACCTCGTCGGAGTCGCCGGACAGCAGCACATTGTCGCGGGCACCGTCGTCCTCGGTCGGCAACCCGAAGGCCGCCGGGTCGGGGGCCGGCCGGGCCAGCACCTCGTCGGTGAACTCGCCCTCCACCGAGGTAAGGGCGATGAACCGGGCCATCCCGGCACCGTAGCCAGCGCTGTGGTAGGCCTCCGAGACCTGGCGGAAGGCCGCCTGCACGTTGTCGGCGTCCGGCAGCACCTCGAGCAGCGGCGGCTCGTGTGCCACCAGGACCGCGACATCGTCAGGGTGCATCGACACCAGGGCGAGCCCGGTCACAGCCCCGCCACTGCTGCCGAAGAGGTCAACCGGGCCGCCGCCGATCGCCTCGATGACCCGGTGCACATCCTCGGCGTTCACCTGCGGGCTGTGTTCTGCATCCGGCACCTCACTGCGCTCGATGCCACGCGGGTCGTACGTCACCACGGTCCGGTCGGGAAAGTGCGAAGCCAGCTCGGCGAACCCGCTCGCCCCCATCGGGTGACCGATCAGGAGCAACGGCCGCAGCCCGTCCGCCGGCGGCAGGGGGCCACGCACGTCATACGCCAGCGTTCCGCCAGGCACCTCAAGGTTGTGGGTCACTTCCACCGTCTCCTCCTCACAGCCGGACTCCCCGGCCAGCTTGCTCGTCGCGAGCCGTGTCCGACAACGCCGGGCCGGGAGCACTTCTGCTGTCCGGCGATGGCCGCCCGGACGCGGCCCCCGCCGAGGTCGCGACTACAGTTTCGGCATGGGAAAGGTGCTGCCGTTCCGTCGCGAGGCCGAACCACCCGCGCCGCCGCTGTGGCGCGAGGCCGTCGGCGAGCAGCTCCGCGAGGAGCGGACGGCCCGGAGCGAACGGCTGGCCGACGTGGCCGGACGGGCCAGCGTGTCCACCCAGTACCTCTCCGAGCTGGAGCGTGGCCTGAAGGAGCCCTCGTCCGAGGTTCTCGCGGCCCTCGCCGGCGCGCTGCGGCTCAGCGTCGCCGACCTGACCTCGCGGGCAGCCTCGCGGCTGACCGCAACGCGCAGCCTCCGCGGCCCGGTCTGCCTCGCCGCCTGAGCCCACTACTCCGCGGGCATCGCTGACAGCACCCGGTCCACCACGCCATAGGCCACCGCCTGATCCGGGGTGAGGATCAGGTCCCGCTCGGTGTCGTCGCGCAACTGCTCGGGAGTGTGCCCGGTGTGCCGGCTCAGCAACTCCTCCTGCAGCGCCCGGACGCGGGCGATCTCGTCGGCCTCGAGGATCAGGTCCGGAATCGCACCCCGGCCCTCGGCCGCCGGCGCGTGGATCACCACCCGGCCGTGCGGCAGGATCTGCCGATGCCCGGGCGCTCCCCCGGCCAGCAGGACGGCGGCGCTCGCCACCACCTGACCGACACACGTGGTCTCCACCGGCGGCCGGACGAACTGCATGGCGTCGTAGATGGCCAGGGTCGCCGGGATCGAACCGCCGACGCTGTTCAGGTACAGCGAGATCGGCGTCTCCGGGTTCTCGTTGGCCAGGTGCAGCAGTTGTGCGATCACGGCGTTGGCCACCCCGTCGTCGATGCCGGTGCCGAGGTAGATGATCCGGTCGGCGAGCAACCGGCTGTAGATGTCGAC
>CAYQXH010000037.1:0-18733 GCA_964421325.1 uncultured Propionibacteriaceae bacterium | reverse complement strand
ATCGACAACGACCTGGTCGGTACCGACATGACGATCGGCGCCGACACCGCGCTGCATCGGATCGTGGACGCCACCGACGCGCTCTCCAGCACGGCGGCCAGCCATCAGCGCAGCTTCGTCATCGAGGTGATGGGCCGGCACTGCGGCTACCTCGCCCTGATGAGCGCGATCGCCGGCGGCTGCGACTACGTCCTGATCCCGGAGGCCCCGCCCGAAGCCGGCTGGGAGGAGCGGATGTGCGCTGCGCTGCACCGGGGACGCCAGGAGGGACGCCGCGACTCCCTCGTCGTGGTCGCCGAGGGGGCGTGCGACCGGGAGGGGAAGCCGATCACCTCGGGCTACGTGCGGCAGGTGCTCGAGGAGATGCTGCACGAGGACGCCCGGGTGACGATCCTCGGCCATGTCCAGCGCGGCGGTTCCCCGAGCGCCTACGACCGGTGGGCCTCCACCTGGCTCGGCTACGAGGCCGTCCTCGAGGTGCTGACCGCCACGCCGGAGACCGCCGGCCCGGTGATCGGCTTCCGGGGCAACCGGGTCACCCGCGTGCCCCTGGTGGAGGCGGTGGCCAGGACCAGGCAGGTGCCGGAGTTGATCGCCGCCGGCGACTACGCTGCCGCAATGGAACTGCGCGGCGGTTCCTTCAACGAGGCCGCGAAGATCCTGGCCGAACTGGTCGAGCCAAGCCGGATCGACGCCCCCGACTCCAGCCGGCGGATCGCGATCGTCCACGCCGGGGGGCTGGCGCCGGGCATGAACGCGGCCGCGCGCTACGCCGTCCGGCTCGGGATCAGCCGGGGACACACGATGCTCGGCGTGCAGGACGGCTTCCCCGGACTCCGCGACGGGCGGGTCAGGGAGCTCTTCTGGAGCGACGTGGAGGGATGGCTGGTCGACGGTGGTGCCGATCTCGGCGTCCGCCGCACCGTCCCGACGGAGGAGGAGCTGTACCGGATCAGCCGGTCGATCGAGGACCACAGGATCGACGCCCTTCTGATGATCGGCGGCTGGAACGGCTACCAGGCCGCTGAGTTGATGCACCGGGAGTCGACCCGCTTCCCTGCCTGCGGGCTGCCGATCGTCTGTATCCCGGCTTCCATCGACAACAACCTGCCCGGATCGGAGCTCGCGATCGGTGCGGACACAGCGCTCAACGTGATCACCGAAGCCGTCGACCGGATCAAGATGTCCGGCAGCGCGGCCAAGCGCGCCTTCGTGGTGGAGACCATGGGCCGTTACTGCGGCTACCTGGCCCTGATGAGCGCACTCTCCGGTGGCGCCGAGCGGGTCTACCTGCACGAGGAGGGCATTAGCCTCGCAGCCCTCCAGGAGGACCTGGAGTGGCTTCGGCACAGCTTCGGCGCCGGCCGGAAGCTCTTCCTCGCGGTACGGAACGAGAACGCCAACGCCCTGTACACCACCGACTTCCTTGCCCGGTTGCTGGAGCAGGAGGGCCAGGGTCTCTACGACGTGCGGCAGAACGTTCTCGGCCACATCCAGCAGGGCGGCTGCCCGTCCCCGTTCGACCGGTTGCTGGCCGTGCGACTGGTCTCGCGGGCGCTCGACCTGATCAACTCCGAGTTCACCGCCGGCACCCGGCAGAGCCACTACCTGGGCCTGGTGAAGTCCAAGGTCACCGCCGCCCCGATGGCCCAGATGCTTGCGGAGATGGACCTGCGCTACCGCCGCCCCACCGAGCAGTGGTGGCTCGCCCTGCGGCCGGTGATGAAGGCGGTTGCCGACGCAGCCGTCTGACCCGCGCGACCGTCCGCCCCGAACGGGGCCGACCCGAAACGGGGACGGTTCCTTTTCCGTTCAGGCGGACGCGAGACGGGGACGGTTCCTTTTCCGTTCAGCTGAACGGAAAAGGAACCGTCCCCGTTTGCGTTCAGGCGGTGAAGGTGGCTGTGTCGATCACGAACCGGTAGCGGACGTCGGCGGCGACCACCCGGTCGTAGGCCGCGTCGATGTCCTCGGCACCGATTACCTCGACCTGGGCGGCAAGGCCGTGCCCGGCGCAGAAGTCCAGCATCTCCTGGGTCTCGGCGATGCCACCGATGTTCGAGCCGGCGAGCACCCGGCGCTGCCCGACCAGGGTGCCGAGCGAAAGGGTCACCGGGTGCTCCGGCAGGCCCACGTCCACCAGAACCCCGCCGGTCTTCAGGCAGTTCAGCAGGGCTCCGATGTTCTGGTCGGCGGAGACCGTGCTGACGATCAGGTCGAAGCTCTTGCGCAGCCCGCGAAGCGTTCCGGGCTCGGAGACGGCGTGGTACTCGGCAGCGCCGAACCTGAGGCCGTCCGCCTCCTTGGACCGGGTCTGGCTGATCACCGCCACCTCCGCTCCGAGCGCAGCGGCGATCTGGACGCCCATATGGCCGAGGCCGCCCATCCCGACGATCGCCACCCGCTTGCCCGGCCCTGCGCCCCAGCGCTTCAACGGCGAGTACAGGGTGATCCCTGCGCACAGCAACGGGGCGGCGCCGGCCAGCTCGATGCCATCGGGGATGCGGCAGACATAGTCGGCTTCGACGGTGATGCAGGAGGAGTAGCCGCCGGCCGTCGGCAAGCCGTCCCGGCCGGTGCCGTTGTAGGTCCAGACGGTGCCACCGGGCCCGTCGCAGAACTGCTCGTCGCCCTCACGGCACTGCTCGCACTCACCGCAGGAGTCGACGAAGCACCCGACCCCGACCCGGTCGCCGACAGCGAACTTCGTGACCTCGGCCCCGACCTGGCGGACCACTCCGGCGATCTCGTGCCCGGGCACCAGCGGGTACTTCACCGGCCCCCACTCGCCGCGGGCGGTGTGGATGTCGGAGTGGCAGATCCCGGCGTAGGCGATGTCGAAGAGCACCTCCGTCGGCCCGGGCTCCCGGCGCTCGATGGTGGTGCGGGCGAACCGGCCGGTGGGGCCGTCGATTGCGTAAGCCGTGGCTTGGGGCATGAGCGTTTCTCCTGCTTGATTCGGGTTGCCCCAAGCCTGCCACCTGACGGGATGATCCCGGACCGGCCACGTCCGCTCCCCTGGACGCAACCGGCCCCCGGTGGGGCTCTGCGAGCGGACGGGGTGGGGCCGACAAGCCAAGGCCGCTGCTTCGAGGGCCCAACTCTGCCACCGCAGAAGCCCTTTCGCCAGAGGCGGCCCGCGGCCGGTTCTCCGTCCGGCGGCCGGAACCGTCGCGGGCTATCCCGCGGTTACCCAGAGCCCGAGCCCGGCACAGGTCAGGCTGAGCAGGAGCATCCCGCCGGCGTGCACCAGGACCGTCCAGCCGCGGCCGGCCCGGGTCAGTCGCGCGGCCTCGACGCTCGCTGTGGAGAAGGTCGTGAAGCCGCCGAGGAAGCCCGTGCCCAGCACCAGCTTCCAGCCCGGGTCACCGGTGCGGAACATCCACCAGCCGGTCAGCAGGCCGAGCAGGAAGGAGCCGGCGACGTTGACCACGAGGGTGCCGAGCGGGACCGGCGAGCGCTGGCTGCGGTGGCCGATCCAGGTGTCGATCAGAAAGCGGGCGACCGCCCCGAGGCCGCCGGCAGCGGCGGCGAGGAGCCCGATCACCGGGTGCTCCCCGGGGCGGAGGAGAGCCGGCGCCCTCGCGTGGTCCACCGCACCAGCCGGACGCCGAGGAGCGCGGCCAGCACACCTGCGGCAACGCTGACCAACGCATAGCCGGCCGCGACCACCCACTCACCGGAGCGGAGCAGCAGGACCGTCTCGACCGAGAAGGTGCTGTAGGTGGTGAAACCGCCGAGGACGCCGGTGCCGGCACCCAGCCGCAGGCCGCGGCGCCAGCCGGTGTCCCGTCCGCTGGCTGCGATCCCCTCGAGCAGGGCGCCGAGCAACATGGCGCCCCCGACGTTGATCCAGAAGGTGACCCAGGGCCACTGGCCGGGGCCGGGCCCGTAGGCCGCCTCGAGCGCCGAACGCAGGCTGGTGCCGAGCGCAGCACCCAGGAAGATCAGCGCCAGCATCCTGGGGTCGACGGGCAGGCCGAACCGGCGGAAGCCACCGCCTCCGGGAGCAGCTACCACGGGGCGGGCGCCTTCCAGTCGACGATGGCTACCGGCACGACCAGCACCGGCCGGTGCTGGTGCCGCGACAGGTGGAGCGCCACCGACCCGGCGAGGAACTCACGCACCCGCTCGGTCGAGGACGGGCGCCGTGCGCCGATGACGAAGGCCGAGGCATCGACGGCCCTGGCGAGGTGGGTCAGTGCCCGGTCCGGACGTCCGGCGAGGTAGCGGAACTCCCACAGCCCGCGATGGCCGGCGAGCTCGCGGTCGAGCCGGTCGCGCAGCTGGTCCTCCACGACCACCCAGGAGTCGTCGGCCAGGTCCGGGTCCAGCGAGGAGTGCCGGACCGTGCCGTCGGGGTACTCCTCGTCGACGATCCTGCTCTGGTCGACATAGGCGAAGTAGAGCGGCACCCCGCCGAGGGCCTCGGCCCAGGCCGCGGCGGTGGCGGCGACCAGTTCCGACTGGCCGGGCACGACACCGACCACCAGGGGGTGGCCCGGGATCGGCACCATCCGCTGCGGGCTCGGCTGGGGCACGTGGTGGAACGGCACGTTGACCTCCAAGGAGCGGGCGCACCGGGTACGCCCTCCGACGCACAGGAGCCATCAGCCAAAACGGCGGTTCGGGACCAGCCCGGGCGGGATCCATCACCCGCAGGACACCCTAGCCCAGGCTGGTTGGGCGGGATCCGGGCTTCAGGACCGGCGGCCGGCGACGAGATCGCTGATGCCGACGAGCACCTTGCCGCCGTCCCAGCCCCGGAACGGCATCAGGTTCACCACCGCCAGCAGCAGGTTGCTGCCCCCGGCCACCCACCAGACCGAGAGCCGGCCGGTGCTGATGCTCGGCTGGCCGCCGGCGCCCTCCAGCGTCAGGGCTGCCAGCATGGGCAGCGCCACCAGCACCTGCACCAACGGCCCGGCCAGGCTTCGCGTGATGCGGTGCCAGCCGTACGGACGTGGCTGGATGACCACGCCGAGACCGGCGGCGTTCAGCACGACCTTGGTCCAGCGGTGGCCCACGGCAACAGCTGCCAGCACGTGCCCGAGTTCATGCAGGGTCGTTCCGAGCAGCACGAGCACCACGACGCCGGCGGCCCAGTTCAGGCTGGCCACGAACTGGGCCGGCTCTCCACCGAGGCGACCGGAGTAGGCGTGGAGGGCGGTGTACGCGAGCACCAGCAGCGCAAGGGTGAGCGCGAAGCCGGGTCGGACCACCACTTCGAAGTCGTCCTCTTGCGGACCACTCACCAGGGCTCCTCTGCACGTGCGGGGCTGGTGGCGTAGCGGCGCCTTTGGGGTTGCACCCTATCCGTACCGCAGGGCGGATCGGACCGCAAGGCGCTCAGCAGTTGCCGACCTGCCCGACCGGCTCGTCCACGCCGCCCGGCACCCCGAAGAGCGGCGGGACGCCGGCGTGCAACTCCGCCCAGACCTGGGCGAGCGCCGCCTCGAACGCTGCCACCGGCTGGGCGCCAGAGACCACGTACTTCTCCGCAAGGACGAAGGCTGGGACGCCGCGGATCCCCCAACTGTTCGCAAGGGCGATGTCCGTCGCCACTGCCTCGTCGAGGAGCGGGGAGTCGACAGCTGCCAGCGCCGGCCCCGGGTCGAGCCCCTGCGAGGCGGCCAGGCCCACCAGGACCCCCGGTTCAGCGATGTTCATGCCTTCGTTGAAGTGGGCCCGGAACAGGGCGAGTTCGAGGTTCCAGGCCACCCGGCCGGACGGGTCGCACCGCCGGGCGTGGTGCAGCAGCCGGTGGGCACGCCTGGAGTTCGCCACCTGCACGGAGTCGAAGTCGTAGGTCACCCCGTCCGGGGCTGCGGCCGCTGCTACCTGCGCTGTCATCCGCCCGGCCACGTCCACACCGATGCCCTTGGTTGCGGCCAGGTAGTCCACCTCGGTCCCGTCGAAGGACTCCGGCAGGCCCGGGTCGAGCTGGAAGGAGCGCAGCCGCACCTCGACCTGGCCGGCATGCCCGAACCGGGCAAGGGCGGTGGCGAACCGGGTCAGGCCCAGGTAGCACCACGGGCAGGCGATGTCGGACCAGATGTCGATGTGCACGGCTTGGGCAACTACCCGCCGGCGGCGATCATTCCCCGACGGCCGTGCGGCCGGCGGCATCGGATGTGCCGGCCGCGGGTACAAGATGGCCATGCCGCGACTGCGCCGGGTCTCCCCCAACGCCCCGGGCTGGACCCGTCGTCGAGCCGGCCGGGGCTTCTCCTACGCCGACGAACAGGGTCGGGGGCTGTCCCCTGCCGACGTCGCCCGGGTGCGGGCCCTGGCCATCCCGCCGGCCTGGCGGGACGTGTGGATCTGCCCACTGCCCAACGGGCACCTGCAGGCGACCGGGGTGGACGCGGCCGGCCGGCGCCAGTACCTCTACCACCCGGACTGGCGGAAGCGCCGGGACAAGCTGAAGTTCGATCGCGTCGCGACAGCAGCCGTGCAGCTGCCGAAGGCCCGCCGCAGGGTCGCCCGCGACCTTGCCCTTCCCGGCATGCCGCTCGAGCGGGCCGCAGCGGTCGCCGTCCGGCTGCTCGACCTCGGGTACTTCCGGATCGGGAACGATTTCTACGCCGACGCCAACGGCTCGTTCGGGCTGACCACCCTGGAACGCCACCATGTACGCAGGCAGGGGACGGGGCTGGTCTTCCGGTTCGTCGGCAAGTCCGGGGTCGAGCACCTGATCACCATCACAGACGAGGCGGTGGTCGAGGCCCTCCAGGTGATGCGACGACGGCGGGACCGCGGCCGCCGGCTGCTCTGCTACCGCGACCGACGGGGTTGGGTGGACCTTGCCGCCGGAACGGTGAACGCCTACCTGGCCGAGTTGTTCGGCGGCCGGATCACGGCGAAGGACTTCCGCACCTGGCACGCAACGGTGATCGCAGCCGAGGCGCTGGCGTTGGTTCCGGAGCGGGGCGACACCGCGGCCTCGCGAAGCCGGGCGGTGAAGCGGGCCGTTGCCGAGGTGGCCGGCTACCTCGGCAACACCCCGGCGATGGCCAGGTCGGCCTACATCGACCCGAGGGTGCTCGACAGCTACGAGTCGGGCAACACGATCGCCGCGGAGGCCACCCGCGGCCATCCCGACCGCGACCACCGCCAGGCAGCCCTCGAGCGCGCCGTGATCTCACTGCTGGGCGTGGGCGCGGCGGCGAGCGGGTAGAACTCCGGGATGAGCCAGCACTACAGCATCGACCTCCAGCCCAACGGCGATCGTCCGCAGTCCCCCGACGGTGAGCCGGACAAGCTGCCGCCCCAGGAGCAGCAGCCACCCGGCCTGACCGACGAGATGCGGCCGAGGCCCGACCACGGCGAGGAGTCCTACCAGGGCACCGGGAAGCTGCTCGGGATGCGGGCCCTCATCACCGGCGGCGACTCCGGCATCGGCCGGGCGGTCGCGATCGCCTTCGCAAGGGAGGGCGCCGACGTGGCCATCAACTACCTGCCCGAGGAGGAACCGGACGCCCGGGAGACGGTCTCCTGGATCGAGCGCGCCGGGGCAAGGGCTGTGGCGATCCCCGGCGACCTGACCGCTGCGGAGACCTGCCGGGAGGTCGTCGCAGCGGCCGTCGAGAAGCTCGGCGGCCTGGACATCCTGGTCAACAACGCCGGCTTCCACTACTCCCGGGACGGCTCCGGTTCCATCGGCGACCTGGTCCCGGAACTCGTCGAGCGGGTCCTGAAGACCAACCTGTGGGCGCCGCTCTGGCTCTGCCAGGCTGCGCTGCCGTTCCTGCGGGAGGGTTCGTCGATCATCAACACCAGTTCGATCCAGGCGTACGAGCCGTCCGGGCAGCTGCTCGACTACGCCGCCACCAAGGCTGCGATCAACAGCATCACGGTCAACCTGGCCAGGGAGCTCGGCCCGAAGGGCATCCGGGTCAACGCGGTGGCCCCCGGCCCGATCTGGACCCCGCTGCAGCCGGCCACGAGGGACGCCGAGGACGTTGCCGGGTTCGGCTCCGGGACCCCGCTCGGCCGTCCCGGCCAGCCTGCAGAGGTTGCCCCGGCCTTCGTCTTCCTGGCATCGCCGCGGGATGCCAGCTACGTCTCGGGCAGCATCCTCGGGGTCACCGGCGGCAAGGCGACCTTCTGACCAGCCCGACCCGGGCGACAGCTGGTGCTCCCGAGGAGCCGGGTGGGCTCAGTCCCGCCGGACCAGCCCCTCGTACCTGGCGAACTGGGCCTGGGCTGCGGCCATCTCCGCATCGCTGAGCAGTACCGGAGGGGCCAACTGACACGTTCGCCAGTACTGCTCGCACATGGTTTCGAACTGGATCGCCAGCATCAGCGCGTGGCCGAGGTCGCGGCCGTGCACGACCATGCCGTGGTTGGCGAGCAGGCAGGCGCGCCGCCCGGCGAGGGCGGTGACAACCGCGTCCGAGAGCTCCTGGGTGCCGAAGGTGGCGTACTCCGCGCACCTGACGGTGGTGCCACCGAAGAGGGCGATCAGGTAGTGGAACGGCGGCAGCTGCAGCCGCTGGCAGGCCAGCGCCGTCGCGAACGGGGAGTGGGCGTGCAGCACAGCACCGGCGTCCGGGTAGGCGGCGTAGATGTCGTGGTGCAGGCGCCACTCCGAGGACGGTTCGAGGGCACCCTCGAACACCCCGCCCTCGCGGATCACCACCAGGTCGGCGGTGGCGAGCCGGTCGACCGGGCGACCGCTCGGTGTGACCAGGAAGTCCGGCCGCCCCGGGTCGCCGGTGAGGCGGACACTGGCGTTGCCGGAGGTCCCGCGGTTCAGGCCGGAGTGGCCCATGGCCAGAAAGGTCTCCAGCAGTGCTTCGCGGAGTCCGGGTGCTTCGGCTGTGCTCATCGGTTCTCCTGGAGGGCTGCCGGGCTGATCAGGCCGTGGTCGGTGATGAAGCCGGTGATGAACCGGGCCGGGGTGATGTCGAAGGCCGGGTTCGCGACCGGCGTCCCGGCCGGGGCGAGGCGGACGTCGAGGACGTGGCCGTCCGGGCCGAGGCCGCGGATCTGGCGGACCTCGTCGCCGCCGCGGTCCTCCACGGGGATGGAGGTGCCGTCAGGGCAACCGGGATCGAACGTTGAGAACGGTGCGGCCACATGGAACGGCACCCCGGCCTCGCGGGCTGCCAGCGCCTTCAGCCAGGTGCCCACCTTGTTGGCTGTGTCACCGTTCGCTGCGATCCGGTCGGCTCCGGTGATCACGATGTCGACCTGGCCGGTGGCGAGCAGGTGCCCAGCGGCGTTGTCGGCAATGAGGGTGTGCGGGAGCTTCGCCACCTGCAGCTCCCAGGCGGTCAGCAGTCCCTGGTTCCGGGGACGGGTTTCGCTTACCACCACCTCGACCGGCACACCGTTCGCCCGGGCGGTGAAGACCGGCGCGAGCGCCGTCCCGATTCCGCAGGTCGCCAGCCAGCCGGCGTTGCAGTGGGTGAGGACGCGGACCGGTGCGCCGCGCTCAGCTGCGAGCTGCCCGAGGAGGCCCCAGCCGTGCCGGCCGATCGCCTCGCAGGCCGCTGCATCCTCAGCCGCGATGGTCGCGGCCTCCGCCCAGGCTGCGGAGGGGCGTTCGGCCTCGGCGAGCCCCACCAGGCGGGACCGCATCCGGTCGAGGGCCCAGTGCAGGTTCACAGCCGTCGGCCGGGTCCGCCCGAGGAGTCCCACCGCGGCCTCCAGCGCGGCAAGGCTCGGCCGGGCCTGGAGCGCGATCGCCACCCCGTAGGCCGCTGTGGCCCCGATCAGCGGCGCTCCCCTGACCCGCAGCACCTGGATCGCTTCGGCCACGGCCTCGACCGTTGCCAGGTGCCGGGTCACCGTACGGAACGGCAGTTCGGTCTGGTCGAGGATGGTGATCCCGTCGCCCTCGCGCCGCACGGTCTCGAACGGCCGGTTCAACCCCGGTTCGGGCCGGGCGGGACCTTCCATGCCGCGACTCTATCCACCGTCCCGCCGGATTTTTCCCGACTTCGCCGCACCAGCACTTCAACGGGCGGAGAATTCGGGTATCTCTCGTGAAGGGAAGTGCAATGAAGCACCGCGTCCCGCTGACCACGATGGGCGTCGCCCTTGCCGTCGTCCTCCTGAGCTCATGCGGAACTTCCGCCCCGGCCGCCGGCGATGCGGCCGCACCCGAACCTGTGACATCGGCCGAGGCTCCCTCGACACCGGCCTCCGGCCCGGCAGCAGCGCCCCAGGTCACCACCGGCGGGGACTCGATCACCATCGCCGGATCCGGCAACGGCGAGACGGCTCCGGTCGCCCTCGACCAGCCGTATTACATCGTCAGGACGACGAACGCTGCGGCAGCCGACTACGGCAGTGTCCTGGTAACGGTCAATGGCGAGGAGCTGCCAGCCATCATGACCATGGCCGCCGAGTACACCAGCGTCTTCCAGCCGTCCGCACCGTCGCTGGCCTTCACCATCGAGGCCACGGGGGCGTACACGATCGAGTTCAGCAAGCCGCCGGCAGCAGCGACCGCCCTGGACGCCCCGCAGACGTTCACGGGCGCAGCCGGCACGACGCTGACCCCGGTGGTCAGGACCAGGGGCACCTACGTGAAGCTCGGACTCAAGTACACCGGAGCCGCCGACCCGGGCGCCCCGACCGGAGCCATGCTGGCGACGGCGACGATCTACGACGCGGTCAGCGGCGACCAGGTGCTGAACGTGCCCAAGTACGTCAACAAGGCGAAGACCGAGGATTCCGACGGCAACACCCGCCAGCAGCCCGGCAGCTACTTCCTGATCGTCACCGGCAGTTCGGACGCCGACACCTGGGAGGCCAGCATCACCGAGGACTAACGGGCGTACGCGCGCTCCCGGCCGGGTCCGGGCGGCCATTCCCGCAACGGCCGGAAATGGCCTGAGAATATTCCCCGACGGTTAGCCCTTTTGCCGCAGATGGCCCCGGGCGGCTTCTTCTCGGCAGAATGCGAGTAGACTGCGAGTGGAACTCCGGAAGGAGAAAATAGAATGACTCATAATCCCGACCACACGGTCAAGGACGCGGAACGCGGACTACCCGACGGCCTCGGCTCCGAGAACACCCAGGGCGGATCGCCCACCATCCACCACGCAGAACCCGACTCGCTGGTCTACGGCCTCGGTTCAGCCGACACCCAGAGTGACGTCGGGGACCCCGAGCACACCGTGGTCGATCACAGTGAGGATGGCGCGGAGAGTGGCCTGCCGCTCGGTCTGGGCTCGGCCAACACCCAGTCCGGGCCAGCTGTGGCCCACCCGGACGAGCCGGATTCGCTCGAGTTCGGCCTTGGCTCGGCTGACAGCCAGACGCAGAACCAAGCACAGTAGAGGTTGCGCCGGCCCCCCGGGGCCGGCGGGACTCGTGCAGCCCGAGGGGCCCCGAAAAGCGGGGTCCTTTTGCGTTTCCGCCGGATCGATTTCCCCGGCCCGCCACGAATTCATTGGCCTGGTCGGGCTTCGCCGGCAACGGCAAATGGAAATGCGAGCCACACCCGCCCACGTGCCGGGGACCGGGCCGGCGGCGACTTGGACGTGGGTGATCGGAGCGGGCCAGGCCGGTGAACCGGGCTGGGCAGGTTTCACCTGTCGCGTTCGGTTCTCCGCGACGGGCGCCGTCACTACGCTGGTCCCATGAGCAGTTCCCAGTACCGCGAGCCGACCAATGACGAGCTGTGGGCCCAGCCACCGGCCAGCGCGATCCCGAACCCGGGCCCCGGCCCGCAGGGTCTCGCACCAATTCCCCAGGTCCCGGTACCGGCCCCGATCCCGCACGCGCCGGTCCCGGTGCCTGCCCACCGGCAGGACCGGACCGTGTTCGCACTGGCGATCGTCTCGATGGCACTCGGCGTCCCGTTGACCGCGATCAGCCTCTCCATGGCCGGACTGCCCGGGCTGCTCCTGGTCTGGGTCGGCATCGTCCTGATCAACTACTTCTACGGCAGGAGCCACAACTCCTGACGCGCCCGGCCGGCGCCGTTTGGTGACGTCCCGGCCCGCCCCGGTAGCGTGACGCCGTGGGTCACGTTGACGTCGCCGGTGTGCGCTATGAACTGCCGGACGGGCGGGTGCTGCTCGAAGACGTGTCCTTCCGGGTCGGCGACGGCATGAAGGTCGCCCTGGTCGGCGCCAACGGTGCCGGCAAGTCGACACTGCTGAGGATCATCACCGGCGACCTCGCCCCGCACGCCGGCGCGATCACCCGATCCGGCGGGCTCGGCGTGATGCGCCAGTTCGTCGGCCAGGGCGTCGTCGACGGTGACGCTGCCGACGCCGACCCGACGGTCGCCGACCTGCTGCTCTCGGTCGCCCCGGCGCGGGTCCGGACGGCCACGGCTTCCGTGGACAGCTGCGAGCGGGCGCTGATGGACACCGACGACCTGCCGGCGCAGCTCGCGTACGCCGCAGCGCTCGCCGAGTACGCCGACGCCGGCGGCTACGACGCGCAGGTGGCCTGGGACGTGTGCACGATGTCTGCCCTCGGCGTCGCCTACGACGCCGCCAAGTACCGGGCGCTGAGCACCCTCTCCGGTGGGGAGCAGAAACGCCTGGTCCTGGAGTACCTGCTCCGCGGACCCGATGAGGTGCTGCTCCTCGACGAACCGGACAACTACCTCGACGTCCCGGGGAAGACCTGGCTCGAGGAGCGGATCCGGGAGTCGACCAAGACGATCATGTTCATCTCCCACGACCGTGAGCTGCTGGCCAACACCGCCACCCGCATCGTGACGGTGGAACTCGGAGCTGCCGGCAACCGGGTGTGGACCCATCCCGGCGGGTTCACCAGCTACCACGAGGCTCGCCGCGCCCGGTTCGAGAGGTTCGACGAATTGCGCCGCCGCTGGGACGAGGAGCACCAGAAGTTGAGGACCCTGGTGCTCACCCTCAAGCAGAAGGCCACCTACAACGACGGCATGGCCAGCAGGTACCAGGCTGCCCAGACCCGGCTGCGCAAGTTCGAGGAGGTCGGGCCGCCGACCGAGCAGCCGCGCGAACAGCGGGTCAGGATGCGGCTCAGCGGCGGGCGCACGGCCAAGCGGGCAGTGGTGTGCGAGCAGCTCGAGCTGCGGCTCGCCCACGAGGGTTCGTCGCTGGAGCTGATGCGGCCCTTCGACCTCGAGGTCTGGTACGGCGAGCGCGTGGCTGTGTTGGGCTCCAACGGCTCCGGGAAGTCGCACTTCCTGCGGCTGCTGGCGCGAGGTGGGTCGTTGCCGGACCTGGAGCACGAACCGGTCGGCGAGCCGGGAGCGATCGCGCCGGTTGAGCACACCGGCCGCGCGCGCCTCGGCGCCCGGGTGCGTCCGGGCTGGTTCGTCCAGACCCATGAGCATCCCGAGCTGGCCGGGCGCACCCTGCTGGAGATCCTGCACCGGGGCGACCAGACGCCGGACGGCCGGGGCCGCGCCGGGATGGGCCGGGAACCGGCCAGCCGGGTGCTGGACCGCTACGAACTCGCCGGCGCAGCTGAGCTGCCCTTCGAGGTGCTTTCCGGCGGCCAGCAGGCCCGCTTCCAGATCCTGCTGCTGGAACTGTCCGGAGCGACGCTGCTGCTGCTCGACGAGCCGACCGACAACCTCGACGTCGAGTCGGCAGAGGCGCTGGAGGACGGCCTGGCGGCGTTCGACGGCACGGTGCTGGCCGTGACCCACGACCGCTGGTTCGCCCGCGGCTTCGACCGCTTCCTGGTGTTCGGGGCCGACGGGTCGGTCTACGAGTCCGATGAGCCGGTGTGGACCGAGGGACGGGTGCAGCGGGCCCGCTCCTGATCCGCGGCCGCCCCGCCGGCGGTGGGAACCGGGGGTTTCCTGGGTACGGGGACGGCTGACCACGATGAGAACCTGCCGATGAGCCCGCACCACCTGGAGCCGACCCGATGAGCGGGCAGCCGGCCGTCCGGATCGGCACCTCGGGCTGGACGTACGACAGCTGGCGCGGGCCGGTCTACCCGGCGGGGCTGCCGGACGCCGGCCGGCTGGAGTACTACGCCGCCAACCTGTTCGACACCGTGGAACTGAACGCCAGCTACTACCGCTGGCCGCCGGACAGCTCGTTCCGGTCGTGGCGCCGCCGGCTGCCGCCGGGCTTCGCGTTCACGGTCAAGGCGCCGCGGGGGCTGACGCATGCCAGGCGGCTGTTCGAGCCGGAGCGCTGGATCGCCCGGATGCGCACGAGCCTCGCCCTGCTCGAGGACCGGCTGGGCGTGCTCCTGGTCCAGCTTCCACCCGGGATGCCGCGCGACGACGCCCGGCTCGACTACTTCCTCGGCGCCCTGCCGCCCGGGCTGCCGGTGGCCGTGGAGTTCCGGCACCCCACCTGGCACGTCGAGGAGGTGTTCGCCCTGCTGGAGCGACGCCGGGCCGCCTACGTGGTGATGAGCGGCGCCGGCCTGCCGTGCATCCTGCGGGCCACTGCCGACTTCGTCTACGTCCGCTTCCACGGGCCGGACCACCAGCACCTCTATGCCGGGAGCTACGACGAGGCCGCCATGCGGTGGTGGGCGGAACGCGTCGGGGAGTGGCGAGCCCAGGGAAGGTCGGTCTACGCCTACTTCAACAACGACGCCCAGGGCTTCGCCGTGCACAACGGTCTGACCCTGCGCAGGTTCGCCGGCGGCGGCTAGCCCGCGTACTCGTGCAACCGGGCACCACGGACCCCTGTCGCGACGGCGTGGACCGACCCGGCCGCTGGTTCGTCCGCGGGACCCAGCCCCTTGCGGGAGGTGGTGATGAACAGCACGTCGAGATCGGCTCCGCCGAAGGCACAGGCGGTCACCCGGGAAACGCCGGGGATGCTGACCGCTTCGACGAACCGGCCGTCGGAGTCGTAGTGATGGACAGCTCCCCCGCCCCAGAGCGCTATCCACAGGCCCCCGGTCTCGTCGATCGCCATGCCGTCGGGGAAGCCGGTGGTGTTGCCCACGCGCAGGTACGGCCGGCGATTCGCCCAGTCCCCGGTTGCCGGATCCACGTCGAAGACGTCCACGCGGCGGGTGGGGGTGTCGACGTAGTAGGCCAGCTTGCCGTCGTGGGACCACTGCAGGCCGTTGGAGATCGACACCTGCGGCAGCACGGTCCGCACGGAATGGTCCGGCCCGACGCGGTACAGCGCACCGCCGCCGTCGTGTTCGTCGTAGGCCATCGAGCCGACGAAGAAGCCGCCGGTCGGGTCGCAGCCGCCCTCGTTCAGCCGGACCGACGTGTCGGTGACCAGGATCGCCAGTTCTTCGAACCGGGCCAGCCCGGAGTCAGCGCCGAGCAGCCGATGATCCGTGGCGATGGCATAGCCACCAGCCGTTCGGCGGCGGATCACGGTTGCCGCGCGTCCCGGCACCGGATGGGAGGACACCTCGCCGGCCAGGTCAAGGGTGAGTACGCCGGCCGCCAGCATGTCGACGAACAGCAGCCGCTGGGTCGCAGGATCCCAGAGCGGGCCTTCGCCGTGGTAGGTGACCCGGCCGGTGACTCGCTCGGCTTCCATCGGGCGCACGGGTCTCCTCAAACCGGGCCCGGCGTGGGCATCCTGAGCCGCGGCCCGGCACGGCTCTTCCCGGATTCTAGGAGCAGAGCCGTCTGGGGCAGAGCTCCGCGGGGTCAGCTACCGGTGTTGCCAACGAAGCTGCCCGGATCGGCGAGGAACCGTTCCCGGCACTCCTCGGAGCAGAAGCTGTAGGTCTGGTCGTCGTAGCTGGCCGAGGGCGCCGTCTGCGGGTCAACGTCCATGCCGCAGACCGGGCACTGGATCGAGCTGGCCATGGTGGTCTCCTGTCTGGTTGCCTGCCAACTGCGGTACCCGCCCGGTCCGACCGACAAACGGCTTCGGGCGCGGCCGCTGGTCGACTCCGCTCCCACGAACCGTGCCGGCCCGGACATCCCCGCCCCGGCCGAAACCGTCGAGCTCCACGGGGGGCACAGCTCCTGACGATGGGGCCTGAACGCAGCAAGATTGCCGGCACCCGTAACCTTCCCACCTTGGCCGACGGTTCCCCGGGTGGGAAGGTGGTCATGGATCTCGACGGCACTTTCGACCCCGCCGGCCGGCTCGGGGAGTACCGCGCGGTGTCCGGGCCTCGGGGGAGGCCTTCCCGGGAATCGTGGAGCCCGGCCGAGTATCGCTGCACTGTCACGACCCTGTTCTCCGGGCGTTGCCCACAGGAACGCCAACGCTGAACAGGAGTGTCATGCATCGACTCACCCCTAGCTTCGTCCTCGCCTCGCGGTACCGCCTGCAGGAGCGGGCGGCCGCCGGGGGGATGGGCGAGGTCTGGGGGGCCACGGACCTGGTGCTGGAGCGCAAGGTCGCGCTCAAGGTGCTGCACCCGCAGGCGCTGGAGCAGGAGGCCGTGACCGAGCGGTTCCGGGCCGAGGCGAAGTACGCGGCCCAGCTCAGCCACCCCAACATCGTGGAGGTCTTCGACTTCGGCGTGCACGACGGCCTGACGTTCCTCGTGATGGAGTTCATCGATGGCCCCACCCTGGCGCAGCTGCTCGAGGCCGAGGGCCCGCTCGCGCCGGATCGCGTCCGCACCATCCTCCTCCAGCTGGCCGGTGCGCTGGCCAGGGCTCACGAGAACGGCATCATCCACAGGGACCTGAAGCCGGCCAACGTGATCATCTCCCCCGACGGCTTCGCCAAGCTGATGGATTTCGGCATCGCGAAGGACGTGGACGGCCAGTCCCACACCGTTCCCGGGGAGATCCTCGGGACCACCCACTACATCAGTCCCGAACAGGCCCTCGGCGAGGTCGTGACACCGCGGAGCGACCTGTACTCGTTGGGCGTCCTCGCCCACGAGCTCCTCACCGGGGCCAAGCCGTTCGACCGGGGCACCCCGATCGCCACAGCGCTCGCCCACGTCGCCGACCCGCCGCCGCCACTGCCGCCGGAGGCCCCGGCCGACCTGGCCGCGGTGATCACGGCCTGCCTGGCCAAGGACCCGGGCGACCGGCCGGCCTCCGCCGCAGAACTGGCCCGGTTGCTGGCCGGCGGCGACGAAGCGTCGGTGCCGCTGGTGCTGGCCGAGCACCCCCAGGTCGCGCCGATCGGGATCGTCCCGCCCCACCGACCGGTTCCAGGCGGCGATCCGCCGCCCACCGAACGCTGGCAGCCGGCCTGGCCGGCCGCGGCCGGCTGAAGCCACGCCGGCTGGCTGCTTACAGCCGGTCGTGAACCCAGGACGCCCGGCACCCCGCGCCGGGCGTCCTGCTTGAAGCCGCCGTGCAGGATCCGGTCCCCCGGCCGCAGGGTTTGCGAGGCACCGGCGTCACCTGCGGGCCCCGCCGGGGGGCACCATGGTGTTGAGTGGGGCACTGGAACGGGAGGGGCAGCGGTGCGAACCGGGCTGAGGAACACGGGGGTGCAGGCGGCCCTCCTCTCGGCGGTGCTGTTCGGGGCCGGGACACCGCTGGCGAAGCTCCTGCTGGGAACGGTGAGCCCGTGGCTGCTGGCCGGTCTCCTCTACTGCGGGTCAGGTCTGGGCCTGCTCGGGTTCCGGCTGCTCCGCCGCCAGCCACGGGTCACGCTGGTGCGCAAGGAGTTCTGGCCGCTGGCCGGGGCCGTGATGTCGGGCGGTGTGGTTGGCCCGGTGCTGTTGATGCTCGGGCTCGCCACCATGCCAGCTTCCGGGGCTTCGCTGCTGCTGAACGCCGAGGCCGTGTTCACGGTTGGCCTGGCCTGGCTGGTGTTCCGGGAGCACGTCGACCGGCGGATCCTTCTCGGCATGCTGGCGATCGTTGCCGGCGCTGTGCTGCTGAGCATCCCGACCGCTGTTTCCATCGGCAGTCCGTGGCCTGCCGCGGCTGTGCTGGGTGCCTGCCTCGCCTGGGGGCTCGACAACAACCTGACCCGGAAGGTCACTTCGACAGATGCCACCTGGCTGGCTGCCGTGAAGGGCTGCTTCGCAGGTCCGGTCAACCTGGCGCTGGGGCTTGCGATCGGCGACACCCTCCCCGGCGTCGGCCCGGTCGCCGGCGCGATGGCGGTCGGGTTCTTCGCCTACGGGGTCAGCCTCGCCCTGTTCATCACCGGGATGCGGCAGGTGGGCACAGCCCGGGCCGGGGCCTACTTTTCCGTCGCGCCGTTCTTCGGGGCCCTGCTGGCCCTGGCGATGGGCGAGCCCATCACCTGGCCGCTGCTGGCCGCTGCCGCCCTGATGGGCCTCGGCGTCTGGCTGCACCTGACCGAACGGCACAGCCACCAGCATCGGCACGAGCCGGTCACGCACAGCCACTGGCACACCCACGATGAGCACCACCAGCATCCGCACGACGGGTCGACGGTGCCGCCGGGGACGCGTCACTTCCACGAACACGTCCACGAGGAAGTGATCCACTCCCACGAGCACTATCCCGACACCCAGCATCGCCACCGTCACTGATCGCTGGGTCGTCCGACCGGCTGAACCCGGCCTGACGTGGACGGCCTACCGGGGCCAGATGGCTCGGTCCACCGGCGAGCGGTGACCTATCCAGGCCTGGTACCCGCCGTCGCACGCCCGCTTCTGCCAGAGGTAGGGGCCGTTCCGACCGCGTTCGATGAAGGAGTCGACACGCCGCTTGCACTCCAGGGCGGTCTGCTCCTGTTCGCGAAGGGTGAGGCCGCGGTTGTACCCGATCAGGGTCGCGATCCGGCCACTGGGCAGCTGGTCGACGATCACGTAGGCGTCGTAGCTGCGACCAGACCTGAGGCCCTGGTCGATCACGTCGTCGTCGGGGAAGGGCCTTCGCCCCGGATCGTGGACACGGTTGTGGTTGATTATGCCGCGGTGGGCA
>CAYQXH010000036.1:0-19092 GCA_964421325.1 uncultured Propionibacteriaceae bacterium | reverse complement strand
CACCAGGTGGCCGAGGTCACTTCGCTCGGGCTGGTGCAGATGACCCGGAAGAAGATCGGGACCGGCCTCGCCGAGGCGTTCACCGTCCCGTGTGAGACCTGCAAGGGCCGCGGCTACCACGTCCACGACGTGCCGGTCGCAACCCAGGCGCCCGCCGACGGCGGTGACCGCGATTCCGGTCGTCGTGGCGGCGGTCGGCCCCAGGCCGGCCAGCCTGCCGGTCGGCGGCCGGGTCGCTCCCGCGGCACTTCGGGTTCGCCAGCTCCGGCCGCCGAGGCTGCCGAGGTGACCCCGCTTCCCGAGCCCGTCGAGCCCGTCGTCGATGAGCCGGTTCTGGCTGCTGTCGTCGAGGCACCCCTCGAGGCTGTCGTGGTCGAGGCTGAGGCCCCTGTGCCCGAGCCGCCGGTGCAGGATGCGCCGGTCGAGGTTCCCGCCGAGGTGCCCGCTGCCGAGTTTGCTGCGACCGAAGAGCTGGTGGCGGCACCGGCGGAGTAGTTCCTGATCGCTGGTCGAGCTTGTCGAGGACTGGATCGACAAGCCCTGCCGGCGGCGTCCCGACGGGCTCACCCGACGGTGTCTCGACGGGCTCAGCCGGCGGTGTCCCCGGGGACGTTCTCCAGTTCGGCCAGCCACAGTGCGGCCGAGGTGTCAGAGGGTGCCCGCCAGTCTCCGCGCGGTGACAGCGAACCGCCGCGCACCACCTTCGGCCCGTTCGGCAGCGCTGAGCGCTTGAACTGGGCGAACCCGAAGAACCGCTGGCAGAAGACCCCCAGCCACTTCTTGATGGTCGCCAGGTCGTAGGCGGTCCGCTCGTCGTGCGGGAACCCTTCCGGCCATTCGCCGGCCGCGGCGTCCCGCCAGGCGTGCCAGGCGAGGAAGGCGACCTTGGACGGCTTCATGCCGTGGCGCAGGATCTGGAAGAGGCTGAAGTCCTGAAGTGAGTACGGCCCGATCTTGGCCTGGGTCGACTGCGGCGCCTCGCCCTCACCGACCGGCACCAGTTCGGGGTGATCTCGGTGTCGAGAATCGCCTGCAGGGTGACCGAGACGGCCTCGTCGAACTGGGCCGAGCTGATCACCCAGCGGATCAGGTGCTGCATGAGGGTCTTCGGCACCCCGCCGTTCACGTTGTAGTGCGACATCTGGTCGCCGACGCCGTAGGTGCACCAGCCGAGCGCGAGTTCGGAAAGGTCCCCGGTGCCGAGCACGATCCCGTTGCGCTGGTTCGCCAGCCGGAACAGGTAGTCGGTGCGCAGGCCGGCCTGCACGTTCTCGAACGTCACGTCGTAGACCGGCTCGCCGTCGGCGAAGGGGTGGTCCAGCCCGTCCAGCATCAGCCGGGCGCTCTCGGTGATGTCGAGCTCGGCGAAGGTCACGCCGAGCGCCTTCGCCAGGGCGGTCGCGTTGCCCTTGGTGTGGGCAGAGGTGGCGAAGCCCGGCATGGTGAAGGCGAGGATGTCGGTGCGCGGACGGTCAATGCGGTCCATCGCGCGGGCGGCGACGATCAGCGCGTGGGTCGAGTCAAGGCCCCCGGAGACGCCGATGACGACGTTCGGCTGGCCGATCGCCTTCAGCCGCTGCTCGAGGCCGCTGACCTGGATGTTGTACGCCTCGTAGCAGTCCTGGGCCAGGCGGGCGGGGTCGGCCGGGACGAACGGGAACCGCGCCAGCGGCCGGCGCAGGCCGAGGTCGCCGCCGGGCGGCTCGAGGTCGAAGGTGATTGTGCGGTAGTCACCCACCCGGTCGGCATGGCTCCTGCGGTTGTCGTCGAAGGTGCCCTGCCGCAGCCGGTCCTGCACCAAGGTGCCGAGGTCCACGTCGGCGATGCTCGCGCGGGGGCCCTCGGGGAACCGCTCCGACTCGGCCAGCAGCGTGCCGGCCTCGTAGATCATGGTCTGGCCGTCCCAGGACAGGTCGGTGGACGACTCGCCCTCGCCGGCTGCACTGAACACGTAGCCGGCGAGCAGTCGCGACGAGCCGGACTCGCACAGCACCTTGCGTTCCTCCGACTTCGCCACCGTGATCGGGCTGCCGGAGAGGTTCGCGATCACGGTCGCGCCGGCGAGGGCCGCCTCCGCGCTCGGCGGGATCGGGACCCACATGTCCTCGCAGATCTCCACGTTCAGCACGAATCCGGGCACGTCCTCGGCGGCGAAGAGCAGGTCGGCGCCGAAGGGTGCGTCCTGGCCCGCCACCCGGATCTCGCCGGTGACGTCATCACCGGCGCCGACCTGGCGTCGCTCGTAGAACTCCCGGTAGTTGGGCAGGTAGGACTTGGGCACGACGCCGAGCACCCGGCCACGGTGGATCACGACGGCACAGTTGTAGATCCGGTTCAGGCTGACCAGTGGCGCGCCGACGACGACTATGCAGCCCAGGTCGGCCGTCCGCGGCACCAGCCAGTCCAGGGCGTCCAGCGTTGCCGCCAGCACGGTGTCCTGCATCAGCAGGTCCTCGATGGAGTAGCCGCTGAGGGTCAGCTCGGGGAAGACCGCGAGGCAGGCGCCGGCATCCGCGCACTCTCGGGCCTGGCTGAGGACGGCCTCGGCGTTGGCGCGCGGTTGCACCATCCGGATCGGGAGGGTGCACGCTGCCACCCTGGCGAACCCATGGCTGTACAGGTTGTAGAAGTCCATTCGGCGCTCCTGGCTGCGGTGTCGCCCCAGCATGCCACGCTGCGAGCCCTCATCGGTGAGACTGGACCCATGAGCAGTCTGCTGGGTGTGGACACCCCGATCGGGGCCGGCGAGCTGGTGCTGGCCGAGGCTGGGAAGCCGACCGCTGTGCTCCTGCTGGGCCACGGCGCGGGAGGCAGTGAAGGAAGCTGGGACCTGGAGCTGCTGGCGCGGGAGCTGCCTGCCTCCGGGGTCAGCGTTGCCCGCTACCGCCAGCCGTGGCTGGTCGCCGGACGCAAGGTGGCCGGCCCGCCGCCCACCCTCGACCGGGCCTGGCTGCCGGCCCTGGCAGCGGTGCGCACGCTCTGGCCGGGGCTGCCACTGTTCGTTGGTGGACGCAGCGCCGGCGCGCGGTGCGCCTGCCGGTGCTTCGACTCGACACAGGCCGGGCTGGTGCTGCTGTCCTTCCCGCTGCACCCGCCCGGCAAGCCGCAGAAGTCCAGGGTGGCGGAGCTGGCCGGCGCCGCCGGGCCGGCCCTGGTGCTCCAGGGGACGGCCGACCCGTTCGGATCGCCGACGGACCTGGCCCGCGCCCTCGCCGATGCCGGCTACTCCGGGGAGCGGATCGTGGGCGTCCCCGGGGCGACGCACTCGCTGGCCCCCGCCCGGAGCCTGCCGGCAACTAAGGTGGCCGAGCGGGAACAGCTGCTGCTCGGCTCTGTCCTGACCTTCATCGCCGACGCGCTCGATCCCGTCCCCTCAGCCGAGTGAGCGCCTGAACGGAAAAGGAACCGTCCCCGTTTCGGTTCGGCCGGGCGAACGGAAACGGGGACGGTTCCTTTTCCGTTCACTCAGCGCAGGGCTGCGGCCTCTCGGGCGAGGAGCGAGCGCTTCACGTCCACCCCCCAGGCGAAGCCGCCGAGGCTGCCGTCGGTGCGCAGCACCCGGTGGCAGGGCACGAACAGCGCCGGGGCATTGGACGCACAGATGCCGGCAGCAGCGCGGACAGCCGCCGGGTTGCCGAGCTCGGTGGCGAAGCCGGAATAGCTCAGCGGCGCGCCCGGCCTGATGCCACGCAGCACCTGCCAGCCGCGCCGGCGCCAGTCGGAGCCGTGCTGGCGGACTTCGACGGCGTCAACGGCCGCGAGGTCGCCGGCGTAGTAGGCGGCCACCGCTTCGGCCGGAGCCGCCACCTCCGGGTCGTCCGCAGCCACAACGGGGACGCCCTTCGGGCGGTCCGCCGGGTGCAGCCGTGCCAGCACAGCAGCACCGTCGGCGGTCCAGCCGGAGGCCAGCACGACACCGTCAGCGGCCAGAAGGGTGAACGGGCCGTCTGGGGTGTCGATGGTCGTCAGCTTCATTTCTCTCCATTCCTCGAGGTGGCTGCTCGCCACAGGTGCAGGCTGGCGTAGGAGCGCCAGGGGGCGACCCGGGTGCCCCAGCCGGCCAGTTCGCGCGGGCGGTCCGGGAGCCCGAGCCGGCGCGCGCCGGTGCGCAGGGCCACGTCGCCGGTAGGCAGGATGTCGGGGTGCCCGAGCACCCTCATGGCGACGTAGTTCGCCGTCCACTCCCCGATGCCGCGGACGGCGAGGAGGCGATCGTGCTGGGCCTTCGGGTCATCGGCCCAGTCAAGGGCGAGCTCCCCGTCGGCGAGGCTCGCCGTGATGGCGATGATGTTCTCGATCCGGGCCCGCGGCCCCACCAGGACCTCCCGGCCCCGTTCGGCGACCTGGGCGGGGGTGGGGAACAGCCGGTCCAGCCCGTCCGGCCCGGGGGAGGCGAGCGGTGTGCCGAGAGCCTCGGCCAGCCGGCTCAGCTGCGTGCGGGCTGCCGCCACCGAGATCTGCTGCCCGACCAGGGCGCGCAGCAGCAACTCGTCGGCATCGACCGCCCCCGGCAGGCGGATCCCTGGGGTCTCGCGCACCGACCCGGCCAGCGCCGGCTCCCGCGCCAGCGCATCGTCGATGCCAACCGGGTCGGCGTCGAGGTCGAAGAGCCGGCGAACCCTTGCCACGAGCGGTGGCAGGTCGCTCAGCACGCTGAGCCGGGCCGCCAGCCGCAGCCGGCCGCCGTCCTCGCTGACCTCGAAGGTCGCGGGGCCGCCGGGCAGCAGCAAGGCTCGCGCGTAACCCTCCGCCGTCGCCCGTTCGACCCCCGGCACCGACCGGGCGGCGAGCCAGGCGAACAGTCCGCCGGCGTCGAAGGGCTGGCGGACGGGGAGGAGCAGCTGGATGCCGGCCATGGCGGGCTTGCCCGGACCGGCGTCCGGCGCAGGCCCGGGCCCGGCCCGGCCGGCTGCGGCTGCCGTCGCAGCACTCCCTGCGGTTCCGCTCCTGCCGCGCCGGGTGGCGCGCAACTGCGACGGCGTCCGGTCGTAGACCTCCGCGATCGTGTCGTTGAACTGCCGGATGCTGCCGAAGCCGGAGGCGAACGCGATGTCGCTGGCGGGCAGGTCGGTGGCCACCAGGAGCTGGCGGGCGGTCTGCGCCCGATGCGCCCTCGCCAGGGCGAGCGGGCCGGCGCCGAGTTCGGCGCCGAGCAGGCGGTTCAGGTGGCGGGTGGTGTAGCCGAGCCGGCGGGACAGCCCCGGCACCCCTTCCCGCTCGACGAGTCCGTCAGCGATCAGCCGCATCGCCCGGGCAGCGACGTCGGAGCGCAGGTTCCACTCCGGCGACCCGGGTACCGCGTCCGGCAGGCAGCGTTTGCAGGCCCGGTAGCCGGCCTCGTGGGCTGCGGCGCTGGTGGCGTAGAACTCGACATTCGTCGTCAGTGGGGTGCGGGCCGGGCAGGACGGCCGGCAGTAGATGCCGGTGCTACGGACGGCGGTGATGAACACCCCGTCGAAACGGGCATCCCTTGTCGCCACCGCGCGGTAGCGCTGCTCGAAGTCCATGCAGACCAGCATGGCAGCCCGGCCGAGGTGGCACTAGCGGAAATCGGACGTGGCGGTGGCCCGTGGACGGCGACCGGATCCGGACGACCCTCGGCGGTTGCGCGCGCCAGGTCGGGCGTGGGATACGGTCGTGGTGGTCACTGGGTGGCTGGAAGCGCGTTCGGGGAAGCAGGCCCGGTTTGACCCTCCTCACCGCGGCCACGTATTCTTTACCCTCGGTGCCTACCGGGCAGGCTTCGTGCCGCTCGGGGGGCATGACCAAGGCGCGAACCACCCTCGTGTGGGGGCGTGAAGCGCTTTTCGGGACAGAACTTAGGAAGTAGGTCGGGCGTGTACGCGATCGTGCGCAGTGGTGGCCGCCAGCACAAAGTAGCTGTTGGCGACATCCTTGAGATCGACAAGGTCGAGGTGAAGGCTGGCGACAGCGTCTCTTGGACCCCGCTGCTGCTCGTCGACGGCGAGAAGATCACCGCCGACGCCAAGGGGCTCGGCAAGGTCAGCGTCACCGCAGAGGTGATCGCCGAGACCAAGGGTCCGAAGATCCATATCCTGAAGTACAAGAACAAGACCGGCTACCGGAAGCGCCAGGGCCACCGCCAGCGCTACACCCAGGTCAAGGTCACCGGGATCGAGAGCTGAGGCACTGACATGGCACACAAAAAGGGCGCATCCGCTTCCCGCAACGGGCGGGACTCCAATTCGCAGCGCCTTGGCGTGAAGCGCTTCGGCGGGCAGCAGGTGAACGCCGGCGAGATCATCGTCCGCCAGCGCGGCACCCACTTCCACCCCGGTGAGGGTGTTGGACGTGGTGGCGACGACACCCTGTTCGCACTGCGTGCGGGCAAGGTCGAGTTCGGCACCCGCCGCGGCCGCCGTGTCGTCAACATCGCGATCGAGGCCGTGGCCGAGTAGGCAATCCGCGGCGCTCAGCCGCACCCCAGGGAGGCGATCTTCGGATCGCCTCTTTGTGTTCTCCGGCGCAGCGGCCGATCCGGGCAGGAGGAGCCCCTGGCTACGATCGGGCCATGAACCACGCGTGGCGGCGGAGCCTCGGCACCCTGGCCGGTGTCGCCCTGGCCCTGCTGCTGGCCGGATGCGAGATCACCGGAACGGTGGACGTGCGCTCCGAGACCGAAGTGGTCGCCGACTTCACCATCACCCATGCCGAGGCCGACTGCCTCGGCCTTGAGGAGTTCCGCGGGCTCGTGGTGCGTGGGACGCCGGACTCCAGCGGCAACCAGGTCTGCCGCGCACAGGGCACCATCGACCTGAACGCTTTCGAGGACGTCGGCCTGGGGTTGAGCCGCGTCGGGGAGTTCCTGGTACTGGACCTGGCCGTCCCGGAACAGCTCGGCTACGCCCCGATCGACGTGACGGTCATCTTCCCCGGGCAGGTGATCGAGGCCGGTGGCGGCCGCGCCGCCGGCAATCGGGTGACCCTTGAGCCCGGGACGGGGATCACGTCCGCCGGTGGCACCAGGGTGGTCGCTCTGGCCCACCCGGGTCCGGAGTGGTGGGTGCTTGGCGTGCTCGCCGGCCTGGTCTGCGGTGCTGCGCTGACGCTGGCCGGGTTCTGGTTCTGGCGGCGCCGTCGGGCGCAACGCCCGCCGGCAACGGGATCGGCCCCACCGGAGGTTCCGCCCGAAGGTGGTCAACCCGTCGACGGGGACCCAGCACCCGCGCCGGCCGGGTCCGATCAACCGGTGCCTTCCGTAGCCGACCGGGTCGTGCCCGAGCAGCCTGCCCCGGGCAACAGCGGCGACCCGGACTACGCCGCCCGGTTCGCCCCACCGCCTGGCCACCGGACGGGGCCGCGGGAGCCCGCCCCGGTCAGCGTCCCGGCACCGGTCCAGCTTCCGCCGGCAGACGCCGAGCACCTCGTCTGGGCCCCGCCGGAGGAGCGTGAACCCGGCCGGCCGCCGGCCACGAACGGGTCCGGCCGGGGACAGATAGACTGAGCGCTTACTGGCGGCCCCGCCGGGCCGACCAGACCGGAACTTTCGACTAAAGGGTGCCTGTGGCAATCCCCTCCTTCATCGACCAGGCGGTCCTCACCGTCTCCGCCGGCAACGGCGGGCACGGCTGTGCCTCCATCCACCGGGAGAAGTTCAAGCCCCTCGGCGGCCCGGACGGCGGCAACGGCGGCAACGGGGGTTCGGTGATCATCCGGGTCGAGCCGAACCTGACCACGCTGGTCGAGTACCACCGGCAGTCCGTCCGCAAGGCGGCCAACGGCCAGCCGGGGAAGGGCGACTTCAACAACGGCGCCAACGGCGAGGACGTCATCCTCAACGTCCCGGACGGCACCGTGGTCTCCGACGCCCTCACCGGCGTCGTGCTGGCCGACCTGGTCGGACCCGACGCAGAGGTCGTGATCGCTGCCGGCGGCAAGGGTGGGCTCGGGAACGCGGCGCTGGCCTCCAACTCGCGAAAGGCCCCCGGCTTCGCCCTGCTCGGGGAGGAGGGCAGCTCCCGGCAGATCACCCTCGAACTGAAGGTCGTCGCCGACATCGGGCTGGTCGGCTTCCCCAGCGCCGGCAAGTCCTCGCTGATCGCAGCCATCTCCCGCGCCCGGCCCAAGATCGCCGACTACCCGTTCACAACCCTCATCCCGAACCTCGGCGTCGTGGTCGCCGGGGTCACCACCTTCACCGTCGCAGACGTCCCCGGCCTGATCGAGGGCGCCAGCGAGGGTCGCGGGCTCGGCCACGACTTCCTGCGCCACATCGAACGCTGCCAGGCGATCGTCCACGTGATCGACTGCGCCACCTACGAACCCGGGCGTGACCCGCTGACCGACCTCGACGTCATCGAGAAGGAGCTCGCAGCGCACGGCGGGCTCGAGGACCGCCCCCGCATGGTCGCCCTGAACAAGGTGGACGTCCCGGACGGGGCGGAGCTGGCCGAGCTGGTCACAGACGAGATCAAGGCCCGCGGCCTGCCGGTCTTCGCAATCTCCACCAAGAGCGGCGTCGGCCTCCAGGAGCTGACCTTCGCGATGGCGGCGCTGGTCGCCGAGCGGCGCGCTGCCGAGCCCAAGGTGGCCCCGAAGCGGATCGTGATCAAGCCGGAACCGATCGCCTCCGGGCCTGAGTTCACCATCACCCGGCAGGGTGACGGCGAGGGCGGCTTCGTCTGGCGGGTCCGCGGTGACAAGCCCGAACGCTGGGTGCGGCAGACCGACTTCGCCAACGCCGAGGCCGTCGGCTACCTCGCCGACCGGTTCGCCCGGCTCGGCATCGAGGAGGAACTGCTGGCCATGGGTGCGCTGGCCGGTGATGCCGTGGCCATCGGCGCTGACAACCCGGTGGTCTTCGACTTCGCCCCGCAGGTCGAGATCGGCGCCGAGATCCTGTCCCGCCGGGGCGAGGACCATCGCCTGATCACCGACCGGCCCGCTGCCCAGCGCCGCCGCGTCCTGGACGCGGAGTACCACGCGGCGAAGGCCGCCCAGCGGGAGGCCGAGAAGTACACCAGGCTGGCCGGTGAAGGGTTCGACGGCGACGATGACTGAGACGGTCACGTCCGCT
The DNA here is from genome assembly GCA_964421325.1 of uncultured Propionibacteriaceae bacterium. Lineage (GTDB taxonomy): Bacteria > Actinomycetota > Actinomycetes > Propionibacteriales > Propionibacteriaceae > Propionicimonas. The sequence continues at coordinate 10,055 of CAYQXH010000036.1, read as the reverse complement.
GCCCCCGGCCTGCGGACCGAGATCACTGGCGCCCGGAGGCTGGTGGTGAAGGTGGGCTCGTCCTCGCTCACCGATGCCACCGGCGCCCTCGACATGGCCCGGCTCGAAGTGCTGGTTGACGCGCTGGTCGCAGCGCGTCGCCGCGGCCAGGATGTGGTGCTGGTGTCCTCCGGGGCGATGGCGTCGGGGATGGGGCCGCTGCGGATGAAGCGACGCCCCCGTGACCTGGCCAGCAAGCAGGCAGCGGCATCGGTCGGCCAGAGCCTGCTCGTCGGTCGCTACAGCAGCCTGTTCGGCAGGCACGACATCACTGTCGGCCAGGTGCTCCTCACCGTCGAGGATGTCGCCCGGCAGGACCACTATCGCAACGCGCTGCGCACCTTCACCCGCCTGCTGGAGCTGGGCGTGGTGCCGATCGTCAACGAGAACGACACCGTCGCCACCCACGAGATCAAGTTCGGCGACAACGACCGGCTGGCGGCTCTCGTCGCGCACCTGGTCGGGGCCGACGCCCTGGTCCTGCTCAGTGATGTGGACGCCCTGTACTCGGCGCACCCGTCCAGCCCGGACGCCCGCGCGATCCCGGTGGTGGCGGACATCGAGGACCTCGAGGTCGACACCAGCGGCCGCGGCGCAGAGGTCGGCACCGGCGGGATGGCGACCAAGTTGCAGGCCGCCCGGATCGCAACGGCGTCCGGGATGCCGGTGGTCCTCGCAGCCGCGTCCCAGGTGGGCAGCGCGCTGGCCGGCGAGCCCGTCGGCACCCTCTTCCTCGCCACCGGCAAGCGGCGCTCCCGCAAGCTGATGTGGCTGGCCTACGCCTCCGTCTCCCAGGGTGAGCTGGTGCTGGACGCCGGCGCCGTCAGGGCCCTCACCGAGCGCAAGGCCTCGCTGCTGCCGGCCGGGATCGTCGAGGTAAGGGGCGACTTCCGCTCCGGTGATCCGGTGCGCCTGGTCTCGGAGTCAGGGACCGTCGTGGCTCGCGGCCTGGTCGGGTACGACTCCGCCGAGCTGCCGGGCATCATCGGCCGCAGCACCCGTGACCTGGTAGCCGAGTTCGGCGCCCCGTTCGACCGCGAGGTCGTGCACCGCGATGACCTGATCGTCAGGCCGAGAAAGAAGAAGCCGTGACACCGGTTCTCCTGGTGGGCTGGGCAGCCGCGTTCGTCGGCACCGTGCTCGGCCTCCCGCAGGTAGTGCGCCTGGTGCGCACCCGCAACGTCGAGGGGATGTCGCTGCCGGCCTGGCAGGCGATCCTCGCCCTCAACGTCGCCTGGGCGGCGCACGGGATCATCCTCGGGCAGGTGAACCTGATCGTGCCCAACGTCCTCGGGCTGGCCTCAACGCTGCCGATCCTGGTCCTGATGTCGCGGGAGCTGCGCAAGAATCTCGCCCTGGTGATGCTGCCGGGCCTGGCCGTGGCCGGGGCCATGATCGCGGTCGACCTGACTCTCGGCACCGCCGCTTACGGGCTGGTGGCGCTGTTGCCGGCCCTGTTCGCGAATGCCGGCCAGAGCCTTGAGTTGATTCGTTCGCACCGAGTGGTCGGGGTGTCGCCGCTGTTCATCTCCGGCGGTGTCCTGAACCAGGTGTTGTGGCTGGCCTGGGGCCTGCTGGTCGTCGATGCCGGCACCGTCATCACAGCGTCGGTGACGCTCGCCCTCACCCTGTTCAACCTGGTCTGGTGGGGACTGCGCAGCCTCGGCCTGCGGCCGTTCTTCGTGGTCGCCCCCGTCGCGGCGCCGGTCCCGGTCGCTGTGGTGGCAGCAGAGGCGGAGAACGCGGAAGCCGGGCTGTAGCACCACCGCGCGGCGGAAAGCCGAACAGGTCTGCTGCGGAACTGGGCCCCGGCTACCCTTTGCGGCATGGAGTTCGCCGCACAGGCCAAGCAGGCCAAGACCGCCAGCCGCGTATTGGCCACCCTCGCCCGCGCCCCGAAGGACGCAGCGCTGCACGCGATGGCCGATGCCCTTGGTGCAGCTACGGCCGCCGTCCTCGCAGCCAACGCAGTGGACGTGGAGGCCGCCCGCGAGGCCGGCGTCAGCGAGGCAATGGTCGACCGGCTCGCCCTTTCCTCGCCACGGGTCGAGGGCATGGTGGCCGGCCTGCGGTCACTGGCCGGGCTGTCCGACCCGGTCGGCGACGTGGTTCGCGGCTGGACCAACGCCAACGGTGTCCGCGTCCGGCAGGTACGGGTGCCGCTGGGGGTGGTCGGCATCATCTACGAGGCCCGCCCCAATGTCACCGCGGATGCCGCCGGGATCTGCCTCAAGTCGGGCAACGCCGCCCTCCTGCGTGGTTCGTCTTCTGCGCTGAACTCCAACCGGGCGGTGGTGGCGGCACTCCGCCAGGGACTGGCAGCGTCCGGGCTGCCGGAGGACGCCGTCCAGCTGGTCGAGGGTGACCGCGGGGTCACCGGCGAGATGATGGCCGCCCGAGGCCTGGTGGACGTGCTGATCCCACGCGGTGGAGCCGGGCTGATCAACGCCGTCGTGCAGGGGTCAAAGGTGCCGGTGATCGAGACCGGCACGGGGAATTGCCACCTGTTCGTCGACGCCACCGCTGATCACGACATGGCGATCGCGATCCTCTTGAACGCGAAGGTGCAGCGCCCGAGTGTCTGCAATGCCCTCGAGACGCTCCTGGTGCATTCCGCCGCGGCCCCGGCGTTCCTGCCGAAGGCCCTGGCCGCCCTGGCGCAGGCCGGGGTGACCGTCCACGGCACGCCCGCGGTGCAGGGCTACTCCGCGGCCGTGGTTCCGGCCGGACCGGAGGAGTTCGACGCCGAGTACCTGTCGCTGGACCTGGCCTGCGATGTGGTCGAGTCGATCGATGAGGCGATCGCGCACATCCGGGTGCACACCACGGGCCACTCGGAGACGATCGTCACAGCCGACCGCGGGTCTGCGGACAGGTTCACGGCCGAGGTGGACGCAGCCGCCGTTCTGGTCAACGCCTCGTCCCGGTTCGTCGACGGCGGCGAGTTCGGCTTCGGTGCCGAGATCGGCATCTCCACCCAGAAGCTGCACGCGAGGGGTCCGATGGCCCTCACCGAGATGACCTCGACCAAGTACATCGTGGACGGCGACGGCCAGATCCGTCCCTGAGCCGGTCCCTCTGCATCCGCTCCCGAAAGGTGCGCTTGCTCCCGGAATTCCGGGAGCAAGCGCACCTTTCGGGAGCGGGGGTGGCTTGGGCAGGCGAGTTGGGGAGCGGGCAGGGGACGGCGGTCGGGGACGCAGGGAGGCGTGCCGAGGGCACCCACGTGTAGGATCCGCGGCATGCACACCGTCCTGCAGGCCGTCGTCTACGACGTGACCGTCCCCGTGGTCGTCGGGCTGGTCACGTTCGCAATCCTCGCGACCGGGCTCGGATTCGTCCGCGGAATTGGCAAGAGCCGACCGCACGCCAAATGAGCGAAACCCCGATCGCCTGGGAGCAGACCGGCGGCCGCCGGCTGCGCCTGGGAGTGATGGGCGGCACCTTCGACCCGATCCACCACGGCCACCTGGTCGCAGCCAGCGAGGTGCAGTCAAGGTTCGCCCTTGACGAGGTCGTGTTCGTCCCGACGGGGGTGCCCTGGCAGAAGGCCGACCGCAAGGTGTCCCAGGCCGAGGACCGCTACCTGATGACCACGATCGCCACAGCTTCGAACCCGCGGTTCTCGGTCAGCCGGGTGGACATCGAGCGTCCGGGCGAGACCTACACCGTCGACACCCTGCGCGACATCCGGAAGCTGCGCGGCGTCCTGGTGGACGTGTTCTTCATCACCGGCGCCGACGCACTCAGCCAGATCCTGACCTGGAAGGGCGTGGAGGAGCTGTTCGACCTCGCCCACTACGTCGGGGTGTCGCGGCCGGGCGTGCCGCTGGGGGAGAGCGACATCGCCCACCTGCCGGAGGACAAGGTCACCCTGCTCGAAGTGCCGGCCCTTTCGATTTCTTCAACAGCCTGCCGCGAGCGCGTCGCGCAGGGTCTGCCGATCTGGTACCTGGTGCCGGACGGCATCGTCCAGTACATCGCAAAACGGGGGCTTTACCGCCCCAGAGGAGTCAAGTGACCGCAACCGAGCACGCCCTGGACATCGCCCGGATCGCTGCCCGCGCAGCCGTCGCCAAGAAGGCGCTGGATCCGGTCGCCTTCGACGTCTCCGAACGGCTGGCGATCACCGACATCTTCGTGATCGTCCACGCCACCAACGAGCGCCAGGTGGGCGCTGTGGTGGATGCCGTCGAGGAAGCGCTGCTCCGGGCCGGGGTGAAGGCCGTCCGCCGTGAGGGCGACCGGGAGAACCGCTGGGTGCTGCTCGACTTCCTTGACACCGTCGTCCACGTCCAGCATTCCGAGGAGCGGGCGCTGTACGGGCTGGAGCGGCTCTGGAAGGACTGCCCCCGGCTCGACCTCGGTCCCCTGGAACCGCCGCCGGCCACAGAATGACCGCGAGCAGCATCGTCCTGCTGCGCCACGGAGCAACCGACTGGAACGACGGTGGGCGCTTCCAGGGCCATGCCGACATCCCGTTGAACGGGGCCGGCCGGGAGCAGGCAGCCGCGGTGGCCGGGCGACTCGGCAACCTCGGCATCACCACGGCGGTCAGCTCCGACCTGTCCAGGGCCGTTGAGACTGCCCGGATCGTGACCTCCCTGCTCGGCATCGCAGTCCAGTCCGATCCTCGGCTGCGCGAGGTGAACGTCGGTTCCTGGGCCGGGCTCAGCATGGACGAGGTCGGGCTCGCCGAGCCGGACTTCTGGCCCGCCCTCGCCGAGGGCCGGGACTTCCGGCGATCACCGACCGGGGAGTCGGCAACCGAAGCCGGACGCCGCGTGGCTCTGGCGCTGCTCGACCACGCCGAGGCCGCCGGCGATCACGACGTGCTCCTGGCGGTCGGGCACGGGCTGTCGCTGCGGGTCGGGGCCCTGTTGCTGATGGGCCTGGACTACTCCCACGCCCGGCTGTTCGCCGGACTGGGCAACTGTCACTGGGTGGTGCTGAAGCCCGCCGGTGAGTACTGGCGGATGGCGGCCTACAACCTTGGCGCGCAGGCCTGACGGCTGCTCCCGCCCGGGACCGGCGAGACCCTTGGCATGATCTAGGGTTTCGGCCATGCCCATCCAGCTGGAGCTCCAGGCGGCCCGGCAGATCGCCGTCCGGGCTCAACTCCTCGACGCCGATCGTCCCCGCGACGTTGTGGAGCTCGTCGAGCGCCTGAACCTGCTGCAACTCGATCCGACCGCAGCCGTCGCGCCAAGCGCGGACCTGGTGGCCTGGAGCCGGCTTGGCAACGACTACCACCCGGCCCAGCTGGACGCGGCAGTGCACTCGGGCCTGCTGTTCGAGCTGGACGCCTTCATCCGTCCGGTCTCCCAGCTGGCGACCGTGCTCGGTTCGCTGGCCGGCTGGCCCACCCACCCGGCCTACCGGGAATGGCTCGAGGTGAACGACAGCTTCCGGCGGGACCTGCTGGCTGCGCTCCGGGAGCGCGGGGCGTCGCTGTCCCGCGACCTGCCCGACACTGCGGTCGTCGGTTGGCGCTCCACCGGCTGGACCCATGAACGCAACGTCACCCAGATGCTGGAGTTCCTAACCCTGACCGGCGAGGTCGCGATCGCCGGGCGCGCAGGGCGGCAGCGGGTGTTCGACCTGGCTGAGCGGGTCTACCCGGCCGGGCTGGTGCTCCCGGAACGAGCCGAGGCGCTTCGTCGGCGGGAGGAGCTGCGCCTCAAGGCTTCGGGCATCGTCCGGGTCGGCGGGACGGTCGTGCCGGGGGAGCCGTACCAGGTGGGAACTGCCGGGGTCCCTGCCGTGGTGGTGGGGCTGCCGGGGGAGTGGCGGGTCGATCCCGGCCAGCTCGACCGACCGTTCACCGGCCGGACGGCCCTGCTGTCACCGTTCGACCGGCTGGTCCACGACCGGGTGCGGGCGGAGCAGCTGTTCGGCTTCGAGTACGTCCTGGAGATGTACAAGCCGGTGGCAAAGCGGCGCTGGGGCTACTACGCGCTGCCGGTGCTGCACGGGGACCGCCTCGTGGGCAAGGTCGACGCCACTGCCGATCGCCGGTCCGGCCGGCTGGTGGTGAACGCCGTCCACGCCGACGAGCCGCACAGCCGCGACATCGCCGCGGCGGTGGACGCAGAGCTGGCGGCGCTTGCCGATTGGCTGGGCCTCGAGCTGGTCCGCTGAGGGGCGAGCGGTCGGGCGACGGCTGTGGCCTCCGGAGCGCACGGCGGCGAGTTCCACCGGTCACGTTTCGTCACCAGTACGCTGCCCGCATGCTGGAGTTGAGACCGAACTGCGAGTGTTGCGGTTCCGACCTCGGGCCCGAGGCGTCCGATGCCATGATCTGCACCTTCGAGTGCACCTGGTGCGCCGATTGTGCCGATCGCTGCCTCAGCGGGGTGTGCCCGAACTGCGGCGGCAACCTGCAGCCCCGGCCGGTCCGACCCCCGGCAGCGCTGGCCAGCCACCCGGCCGCGAGCCGACGGGTGTTCCAGCCGGGACTGCACCACGGCTGACCCCGCGGCCGGCCCAACGGATCGGCGCCCCTCGCTGCCGGTTCAGTCGCGGAAGCAGCGCACCGCTTCCCAGGCCGGGTCGCGCCGCGCCTCGACGCCGACGCGGCCCTGCTCCCAGCCGCGCGTGGCCGCCTCGAGCTGCGCGGCGGCCGGGGTGCCGGAGTCGACGTAGTAGTGCAGCGTGCGGAAGCCCCCGCTGGTCTCGACCGCCACGAGCTGACCGGACCCCTTCACGATCGCGGTCAGGTGGTTCTCGAAGGCGCGCAGCGCGTCCAGCGATCCGGGCCCGGGCAGGCCGGCGGCGGTCTGGTCGCTGAACGGGACCCTTACCGCTGCGTGCTGGTCGTGCTGGGGTGCCTGGACCGGTGAGAGCCGGTTGAGCCGGGTCACCAGCAGCGGGCCTCGGGGTCCCTCGCCGCGCAGCATCGTCCAGCCCATGGAGCCGTCCGGCATCCCGTCCGCGACCACCTCTGCCACCATCGCCGGCAGTTCGGCGAGCGGACGGCTTCCGGGCGGATCATCCGGGGACCGGCCGACGCCGCCGATCCAGAGTTCGACAGCCTCCTCCCCGAGAGCGGTGTCCAGGCTGAGGAAGGCGATCTGGGCCTGCACCTGCTGGGGGAGCGAGGCGAACAGCGGATGGTGCACGATGACGTCGAGCCCGCTGCCGCGTCGGCTACCGGCCACCCGGATCCCGTTCATGTCCAGGTCGACCCCGCCGATCCGCAGCCGGAATCCCAGCGGGCCCGGCTGGCGCAGGTCATGGAACGACCAGATCCTGTCCGGCGGCGGGGCGGCGCGCAGCCACTGCCTTGCCACCCGGCGCAACTCGGGGTCGCCCTCGGCCGTGACGGTGAGCTGGTGCCGGCTGGTCCGGCCCGGTGCGAACTCCCAGGCGAGGCCGGGGTCGATCGCACTGACGTGCGCCGTCATCACGTCGACGTACCGGTTCACGGTTGCCATCGGGATGGCATCGGCCAGCTCTGCCGCCGCGACCGCCCACCACTGCCAGAAGTCGGCGATGCCCGCCCGTGGATCAGTCGCCTGGACGGTGGCCGGCTTGCGTCGGCGGAAAAGGCCCACGTCCCCTCCTCGTCGCGTGCGGCACTGTTCGCGTCCAAGTCTGTCCCAAGCGGTCAAGCCGTGTGGCAGGTCACCGTGGCCGGCTGAGGATGGCCAGTTGCTGGGTGGCGCGGGTCATGGCCACGTAGCGATCGACCGTTGCCTCGACTCCGGCACCGAACGAATCCGGGTCGAAGAGGATGACCAGGTCGAACTCCAGGCCTTTCACGTTCTCCGGGCTCAGCGACCGGACCCGGGGACTTCCCCGGAAGGTCGGGTCGCCGATGACGCAAGCGACTCCCTCCGGATGATCGGAACGCCACCGGTCGAGGATGGCTTCGAGCTCGGAGGTGGAGCCGTGACGCACCGGGACACCGCTGCTGCGGACCGAGATCGGCACGTTCGCTTCCGGGAACACCGCCCGGATGACCGGCTCGGCCTCGGCCATCACCTCCTCCGGCGTCCGGTAGTTGATGCTCAGGGTTGCCAGGTCCAGCTGGTGGAAGCCGAGCGGCTCGAGCCGCTCCTGCCACGACATGGTGAAGCCGTGCCTGGCCTGGGCGCGGTCGCCGACGATGGTGAAGCTGCGGGACGGGCACCGGCGCAGGAGCATCTGCCACTCGGCGTCGGTCAGTCCCTGGGCCTCATCCACGATGACGTGGGCGAACGGGCCGGCGAGCAGGTCCGGGTCGGCGGTCGGCACGGCGTCCGGGTCGTGGAGGTTCTGCTGGAGGTCCGGGTGGCGCAGCATCGTCACCAGGCCCTCGGAGTCGTCGTCGGCCGTGATCAGGTCGTCGATGACCGCGGCCAACTGCTCGCCTTCCGCGGCTCGGGCCGCCTCGGCCCGGCGCCGGCGAACGGACGCCTCCGGGTCGCCGATCCGCTGCCTGGCCGCATCCAGCAGTGGCAGGTCGGCGGTCGTCCATGGCTCGCCCTCGGCGCGCCGCAGGCTCCTCACCTCTTCCGGGGTGAGCCAGGGGGCGCACCGGCGGAGGTAGGCCGGAACCGACCACAGGTCGGAGACGAGCTCGTCGGGTTCCAGCAACGGCCAGGCCCGCCGGAAGGCGGTGCTCAGCTCGTCGTTCTGCACCAGCGACCGCCGGAGCAGCTCGGTCGATTCCGGGTCGGTGGTCTCCTGCTTGGCCATCAGGATGGAGAGCAGTTCAGCCCAGACGGTGTCGCGAGCCTCGTTGTGCGGTGTGCCGGGTTCGGGGGCTTCGAAGGCCTGCGCCCAGTCGGCAGGGCTGAGCCAGAGGTCGGACCAGTAGGTCTCGACCAGCATCCCCTGGCTGGGGGGTTCCTCGTACAGGCCCACGGCTGGTTCGATGGCCGCCACCATGCTCGCCGACGACTTCAGGCGGGCCACCTCCGGGTCCTGCTCGACCACGGCGCCGCGCCCCTCGATGACCAGGTCCCGCAGCGTGCAGGTTTGGACGCCCTCCTCGCCGAGGCTTGGGAGCACTTCGGAGACGTAAGCCAGGTAGGGCTGGTGCGGCCCGACGAACAGCACGCCACCCCGGCGATGGCCAAGACGCGGATCGGAGTAGAGCAGGTAGGCGGCGCGGTGCAGGGCCACGACCGTCTTCCCCGTGCCTGGGCCGCCGTCCACGACCAGCGCCCCCCGCGAGCCGGCGCGGATGATCGCGTCCTGGTCGGCCTGGATGGTGCTCAGGACGTCGCGCATCCGGGCCGTCCGGAAGCTGGCGAGGCTGGCGATGAAAGCCGACTGGTCATCGAGGGCAGCGTTCTGCTCCAGTCCGTCCGCCGTGAAGACCTCGTCCCAGTAGTCACTGACCCGGCCGCCGGTCCAGCGGTACCTGCGCCGGCTCACCAGCCCCATCGGATTGGCGTAGGTGGCGGCGAAGAAGGGCTCGGCGGCCGGCGCCCGCCAATCGGTCAGGAGCCGGCGGTCGGCGCTGTCGGTGAGGCCGAGCCGTCCGATGTAGGTCGGCTCCGGATCGTCGGCCTTCACGAAGCGGCCGAGGCAGACATCCAGCCCGAAGCGACGCAGCACCCGCAGCTGACCGGTCAGCCGGTGGATCTCCAGATCCCGCTCCAGCGCGGCGCGACCCTTGCCGCCGGGGGCGAGGCGCTGGACGGCGAGGCTTTCGGTCAGGTCGGCGATCCGCTGCGCCAGGGCTGCTTCGATGGCGGCGAAGTGTTGCTCGTCCGCAGCGATCAGCCTCGGATCTGCCTTCGCTGCCAGGTGGTCGGGGAGATTGAATGCAGGGGTGGTCTCCAGGGTCAAGGAATCAGCTCCGTAGTCGGTACACCGGATGTGCGGTGGCTCGCGAAGTTCGCGAACCGGCGTGATTCTCCTCCGGCCGGGGGGCCTTGCGGCAAGCCCCCATCAACTGTATAGATTGGATGTGGCGAAGGGTTGCCCATTGCGGGCGCCTGGCTCGGCTGCGGAATGCTGTCCGCGTAGTGGAGTCCAGCAGAGTGGTGTACGGACCGCGGTGAGCGTGTCGTTCCGTAACG
>CAYQXH010000035.1:0-19367 GCA_964421325.1 uncultured Propionibacteriaceae bacterium | reverse complement strand
GTTCTTGGCCCGGACGGTGACGAAGCCGTGGATGTCCAGGTTGGCCAGGACGGTGTCGTCCTTGGTGACGGTGATGTCGCCGTCGTGACGGGTCAGGGTGCTGCCGGGGACCACGCCGGTCGTGTCAGCGCTCGGCTTCACCGGCTCGGTCAACGTCGGCGTCGGGGTCGGCGTTGGCGTGGGGGTCGGCGTCGGGGTGGCCGTGGGCGTGGGGTTCGGCGTCGGGGTGGCCGTGGGCGTGGGCGTGGGCGTCGGCGTGGGCGTGGGCGTCGGCGTGGGCGTCACGGTCGGGGTCGGTGTCGGCGTGGGCGTCACGGTCGGGGTCGGTGTCGGCGTGGGCGTCACGGTCGGTGTCGGTGTCGGGGTCGGGGTGGCCGTTGGGGTTGGGGCGGTACCTGCTGTGGTCCAGGTCTTTACCGGGTAGGGCTCCACGATGGCGACGGTGGCCGGGGCGGTGATCACGTTGCTGAAGGCGACGTCGGCTGCGGCCGGGGCGGAGCTGGACAGGTAGCCCCACAGCCGGGTGTAGCCGCCCGTGGTCATCCGGGCCGCGGTGTAGTCCCGAGCCGCCAGCTGCCAGTCCGGGGTGGTGGTGCCCGACTTCCAGGCCCGCACGTAGACCAGCACCGGGTCCAGGCCGGCAACCACACCCTCCAGGCGGATCTTGTCACCGGCCTTGACGGTCACCCCGGTTCCCTGGGAGGTGCCCAGGGCGGTCTCGGCACCACCGGAGACCCGGCTGAGGCTGACCGTTACGGCACCGCTGGCGGTGATCCCGACCTTGCTCCGGTAACCGACACTTACACTCGGCGAGCGGAACTGGACCGCCGCGTACAACGGCAACGACGCCGGCACCTTCAGGTCCACACCGGTCTTCGAGCTCATCTGGTAACTCTCCAGAACCCTGGACGAACCAGCGCCCGGGGCCACCGGGAGCGTCCCGGAAGCAGCAGCAGAAGCGGTACCACTGGACACGCCAGCGGCAAGGGACAAGACCAGGAGGCCGGCAGCAGGACCGGCAAGCCGGCGAAACCAGCGGGATGGACGGCGCGAGGCCGCGATGGTGGGGGTGGAGGACATTTGGGGGGGAACCTTCCGGTGTGGAACTGACGGGTCGGCCGGGCGCGCGCCAACCGTCAGAGGAAGGCGCTACGCCTCCCCCCGGAGGCTCCTATAAGCATAATTACGCAAGGGCTTTTTGACAATCCTTTGGGGAAACTCTCATCTTGAGCGTTCCGGCCCGAGCCGGTGGTATCATCACCGGCCCTCTATCCCGGGGCTCGCCCCGGGAACGCAGGTGGGGGCCCGCCGGACGACCGGCGGGCCCCCACCCGGGGATCTGGGTTCAGGCAGTGTTCAGGAGACCAGGAGGAGCGGTGTGACCGTCCCGCCGGTCAGCTCGAACGTGTTCCCGCTCTGCGTGAGCTTCACGGCCGGGTAGGCGGTGAAGGCACACGATGAGACCTTGCGGTTGGGTCCGAACTTGTTGTTGGTGACGGTTGCAGTCTCGGAGTAGCCGTTGAGGACCTGCAGTTTCACGGTGCAGTGCCCGCCGTCGAGCCAGTTGTTGTTGACGACGAGGTTGGTGTTGCCCTTGTTCGCTGCGCCGAGGACGGCGAAGTTCTGGGCGCCGCGGATGGTGTTGCCGGTGATCCTCAGGTTGGTGCCGTTGAGGATCTGGATGTTGTCGTTGTGGGTCGGGCCGCCGCCTTGTTGGGGGTCGCTGGCGTAGTAGGTGGTGTTCTCCAGCAGGGAGTTCTCGATGGTGACGTTGTTGCCGTGGATCTTGACTGAGTCGACTCCGCCGGTGACGTGCACCCGGCGGGCGGTGAAGTCGCTGCCCTTGATGCCGTCGAATTCGACGGAGGGGTATTCGGGGACGATGCGGGTGTCGCTGATGACGAGGCCGGAGTAGCCGTAGTTGGTGATCAGGCCGGTCGGGTAGCCCTTGGCCCTGCCGCCGCGGACGATGCTGTTGGAGATGGTCACGTTCTTGGCCCGGACGGTGACGAAGCCGTGGATGTCCAGGTTGGACAAGACGGTGCCGTCCTTGGTGACGGTGATGTCGCCGTCGTGACGGGTCAACGTGCTGCCGGGCTTGACCCCGGTGGTGGCGGAACTCGGCTTGGTGGTGGTGGTAGTGGTCGGCGCGGGCGCCGGAGCGGCGACGGCCGTGCTGGTCCCGACGTCGACCCAGGTCTTCACCGGATAGGGCTTCACGATGTCGACCGAAGCCGGGTCGGTGATGACGTTGTTGAAGCTGAGGCTGCCGGTCGCCGGCGCTGTGCTGCCGAGGTAGCCCCACAACCGGGTCTGGCCCTCGGTGGTGATCCGGGAGGCGGTGTAGTCGCGGGCGGCCAGCTGCCAGTCCGGAGTCGCGGTGCCCGACTTCCAGGCCCGGACGTAGACCAGGACGGGGTTCAGGCCCGCAACGACGCCCTGCAGGCGAATGGTCTCGCCCGGCTTAACGGTCACGCCGGTGCTCTGATAGGTGCCGAGCGCTGTCTCGGCCCCGCCGGCAACCCGGCTGAGGCTGACCCGCATCGCGCCGGTCGCGGCGATCCCGACCTTGGTGCGGTAGCCCGCGCCGTTGCTCGCCGAGCGGAGCTGGACCGCGGCGTAAGCGGGGAGCGCCGTCGGCACCTTGAGATCGACGATCGTCTTCGAGCTCAGCCGGCTACTCGCAAGCTGAGCGAACGAGCTCGAGGAACGGGCAAGCGAGAGGGTGCCGGCGGAGAGCGCCTGGGCAGAGGTTGGTGCGAGGCTCGTGGCCAGGGACATGACCAGCAGGCCTGCTGCAGGGGCGGCGAGTCGGCGTAGCCAGCCGGTCGGACCGCTCCGCGCACGGCGCGTGGCCGCACTGTTGAGGTCTTGGTATCGCACGTGGGGGCACCTTTCGGTATGAATTCGCATGTATCGCCCGGCCGCGCACCAGAACAGGTAACGGTGCTCGCCTCCCCCCAGAAGCTGAGAATACTATAAGGACTGAGCGCTGTTGATGACAAATCATTAGGGAAAACCTCAGATTCCGGTCAGGCTCCCCGGAAGACTGCTACACTTCCGCGCCGCATGACGCCCACCCATCGCTCACCCCACGCTATATTCGTGGCGAGGTTGAGGTGGACCGCGTGAGCGATCCACAAGGGGGTTGAGGGCGTGACTGAGGAGTTGAGCGAGCCTCGTGGCACGCGTCGGTGGTGGCTGATCGGCCTGGCCGCGATCGTGGTTGCGGCCGTGGTCTGGGCCGTGGTCGCCGGCGTGCCCGGCGGCTCACCAGCGCCAGGTCCGGTCCCGAGTGCCACGCCGTCCGCCGGCCAGTTCACCACTCCGGTCCCCGAACCGTCCGTGGCGTCGCCGACGGCAACCGGAACGCCGACCGTGGTGCCGACCAGGAAGCCGACCTCTGTGGAAACCGGGCTGGACGACGATGTCGAGACCTCACCTGGCGTCACCGCCAGCGTCGAGCGGATCGAGGCGGTCAGCGGGGAGGCCCGCGGGCCGGGCGAGATCGCGGGGCCGGCGCTGAGGGTGACGATCAGCCTCACGAACGGCAGCGACAAGGCTGTCCGGACCGAACTGGGCCTGATCAACGTCTACTACGGCAAGGACCGGACGCCGGCCGGGACGCTCAGCGGCCCGGGCGTGACCCCGTTCCCGGCTGAGATCCCAGCGGGTGGCAGCGGCAGCGGGACCTCGGTGTTCAACGTGCCGACCGGGGAGCGTGGCCGGATCGAGGTCGAGTTCAGCTATTCCACCGACGCTCCGGTCGTCATCTTCAGCGGGGCGGTGTGACCGGCCCAGGGGCGCTCGAGCCCGCTCCGGTGGCAGCGAGTGAGGTCTCCGGAAGCGCGGACCTCCGGGCGGTCATCACCGGCCTCCGGCGTTACTGGCGCAGCATCGTCGCCTGTCTGGTCGCCGGGTTGGCAGCAGCAGCGCTGCTCACGATCACCACCCCTCGCACCTACCAGTCCTCGATGACCTTCTTCGTGGCCACGACCGCGAACGCTCAGGCCAGCAACAACCAGGTGCAGGCCGACGAGTTCGCCCAGCGCCGGATCAACTCCTACCTCGGCGTGATCACCAGCGAGTTGCTGGCCCGCAGGGTGATCGAGGACACCGGCCTCGACCTGGCGCCGGACGACATCATCGCGATGATCACGTCGTCGGTGGATCCCGACACCGTGCTGATGAACGTGACCGTCACCGATGTCTCCCCGGACCGGTCGCTGGTCGTCGCCAATTCGATCGCGACCAACTTCGACGGCGTGATCGGTGAGGTCGAGAATCGCTCCGCCGGTGCCGGCATCAGGCTGCGGGTGATCTCCGGGCCGACCCTCAACCCCGACCCGGTGACCCCGCGGACCAGCCTGAACCTCGGCCTCGGGCTCCTCCTCGGGCTGGGCCTGGGGGTCGCGCAGGCCCTCGTCCGGGATCGGGTCGACACCTCCTTCCACAGCCGCGAGCAGCTGGCCCGGGTCACCGGCGTCCCGGTGCTCGCCATGCTCCAGGAACAGTCCGGGTCCAAGCAGTCCCCGATCCTGCTGCCGCGGGTTGGCAGGTCACGGTTGGCCGAGTCGCTGCGGCACCTGCGGACCAACCTGCGGTTCGTCGACGCCGCCAGTCCGGTCAGGGTCCTGGTCGTCACCTCGTCAGTCGAGAGCGAAGGCAAGTCCACCATCTCGGCCAACCTCGCCCAGTCGTTCGCCGAAGCGGGGCGGAAGGTGCTCCTGATCGACGGTGACCTGCGTCGGCCCCGGCTCGAGTCCTACCTCGACCTGGAGCCGTCTGCGGGGCTCACCAGCGTCCTGATCGGCGAGGCCGCCCTGCACGATGTCACCCAGGAGTGGGGGCCGGACGGACTCGAGGTGCTCGCCAGCGGCCCGATCCCGCCCAACCCCAACGAGTTGCTCGGCGGGTCAGTGATGGAGCAGTTGCTGCTCAAGGCTCGCGAGGACTACTCGCTGGTGATCATCGACACCCCGCCGATCCTGCCGGTTGCCGACGCCCTGATCGTGGCGGCGATCGCCGACGGCGCGATCCTGGTGGTCCGCCACGGGCACACCACCGGGGAGCAGGTGAGCAGGTCGCTGGAGATGCTGCAGTCGGCATCCGCCCGGGTCCTCGGCACCGTCTTGTCGATGTCCCCGGACTCCAGGGGCGGCTCCTCCTACTACGAGTACGAGACCAAGCCCGCCGAGTAGGCAGCTGCTATGGCGCGACTCCTGCTGTGTATCGCCTTGGCCTTTCTCCTCGCGCTGGGGCTGAGGATGCGACCCATTGTCGCCATGACCGTGGCGATCGTTGGTTGGGTTGCGCTCCCAGCGGTCGCCGCCCAGATCCTCACGGGGCAGGCGACCGGGCCATTGGCGATGCACCCCTCGACCTGGCTGGTGGTGGCTGCCTTCATCGTGCAGTTGGTCTTCCGGCCGGGACCGATTGCCGCAGCGGTCGCGCGCTTCCCGCTGCTGGTGACCTTCGGGGCGATCTTCGTCGCCGGGTGCCTGTGGACCAGCCTGGTGAACGACAGCGGCGGCCTCAGGTTGTTGCTGGACCAGATCCTCGCGCCGATGCTGCTCTTCGTCCTGGTGGTCGCGTTTGCCCGGGGAGACCAGCGCGACTTCATGATCCTGCGGAACACCATCCTCGCGCTGGCGGCCGTCCAGAGCGTGCTGACGATGGTCCAGCTGAGGTTGGGTCGGATAATCCTGTTCGAGGCCTACTACGAGACCCAGCCCTGGTTCAACCCGCTGAAGTTCGATCGCTGGATGGGAACCACGGACTCTCCGCTGATCCTCGCCTACCTGCTCTGCATCGCTGCCGCTCTTGCGTTGGGCGTCCGGCATGTCGGACTGCGGTTCTCATTGCTCGGCCTCTACCTGGTGTCGGTACTGATCACCCAGTCGCGCCTCGGGGTCGGCGTCATCTGTGCAGTGGTCGTCTACGCGGTGCTCCGCTCCAGGATGCCCATCTGGGCTCGGGGCACCGCCGCAGCAGCAGCGCTCGGCGCCGGATACATCCTGACCACATCCACGCTGATCGCGGGGTTCGCCAGCCGGTTGGCCAACGACACCGGTTCCGCCGACGCCAGGCAGCGTGCCCTCGTGTTCATCTTCGAGAACTGGGCCGGCTACCTGTTCGCAGGCGAAGGGCTGACCGCCAGCTACGCGGTGGCGCGGGGTGCGGGCCTGGAGACGAGCATCGAGAGTTCGATCCTGATGTATGCGGTCGACGTCGGCTGGGCGCTGACCCTGGTCTACTTCGGCTCCCAGGCCACGCTCATCCTCAGCCACGGATTCCGCCTCCACGTCGTCGGCACTTCGATGGCTGCAGTCATAGCTTTGGTCCTGCCGCAGTTCTCCAGTGCCCTGGCCTGGTCGAACGTCAGCGGAACGCTCCTGTGGACGACGCTCGCCCTGCTGGTGCTCGCAGGCACCCCGCGCGGGCAGCCGGGTCAGACCTCGGGGGCTCCGGCGGCCGCCAGTCTCGCGATGTCCTCCGGCTCGTACAGGCCGGAAACGTAACGATCATTGGCGCCGTGCCCAACGTTCTCGGCCAACAGGGTCTCCTTCTGGGTGCCCGGGATGAGCGGGAAGTGTCGCGCGCGCCGGTCCACCTGGCGGATCTCGATTCCGGCCCTCAGGGCGACCCAGTGGAGCCAGATGTCGTCCGCCCGGGCACAACGGTCCACGAACTCGGTGCCTCGCTCGGCGAGTGCTGCCAGCATCGAGACCGGGTAACGGACACCCGAGACCCCCGTTGCGAAGTTCGCGGCGCTCACCGATTCGTCGCGGCAGCGGGGCCACGCAGCGTACGGCGCGACGTGCCCCCCACGCAGTGCGACGACGCTCGCCCGGTAGCAGTTGACGACTTCAGGATGGTCCCGGCCCGCGGCAACCAGACCAGCCAGCCAGCCGGCCGGGTAGAGGAGGTCGTCGTCCGCAGTCACGAGCGGCAGGCCGGCCTCGAGGGCAAGCCCGAGCGCCGGGAAGTACTTGGTGTGCGGGCCAAGGTTCTCACTCAGCCGCACCTCCAGTCCGCGGCGCTCCAGCCGGCGGAGCGCGGCCGGGCGGGACTGGAACCGCTGCTGGTCGTCCAGCCAGAGCACCAGCAGCCTTGGACGCACCGTACCCGCAGCGATCGACTCGATCGTGTACGCGACCGTGTCGATGCGGGTGCCGTAACTCGTGAGCGAGACGACCGCCGGCGCTTCGCCGATCACTGAGTCCCTGCTGAATCTGTTGCGGAGTCGCAGCACCAGGAGGCTGACGTGGCTGGCCGCACGCTTGGCCACCTTCCGCGCTCTTCGGTAGGCTTTGCGCAGTGTCGAAGCCTCCGGTGCTGACCCGGTGCGGGCGTCGTTGGTCATTCCGCAGCCTTCCCGCCGGCCACTCGCGCAGCCGGGCCCACCTTGAGGATCTCCCCCGCCGCATCGAGCGCACGGGCCAGCGCCTTGCGGTGCACCAGCCTGAGCACCACGAAGACGACCACCGCGTATGCCAACGTTCCGGCCAGCAGGACCAGCGGCTGCCCGGCACCGGTCAGACGGATCGCGAGGTAGGCGGCCGCGGCCCAAGCGCTGGCGTGGGCGTGCGGCAGGATGCGTCCAAGTTGCTCGCCGAGCCGGACGCCGCACATCTTCCGCTGGATCAGCAACTGGATCGGAAGCAGCACGAAGCCGGCGATCGTCCAGCCCCAGGCGACCCCGAGCACGCCCCAGTTCAGGCCGATCAGGATGCCGCCGACCTGGACGACGGTCGCGAGCACCTCGTACCGGAAGATGAGCTTGCCGGCCCCGAGCGCCCGCATCAGCGGTCCGGTGACGTAGAAGACCGTCTCCTTCGCCCCGGCGATCGCCAGCACCATCAGGATGGGCGCTGCCGGTGCCCACTCCGGGCCCAGGACGAGTCCGACCAGCTCGGGGGCCGCCACCGACACCAGCGCCATCGGCGGGATGGCGGCGAGCGCCAGCACGTCCATCGCCCGCAGCAGGCCCTTTGCCACGAGGTCGAGGCGATCCTGGAGCCGGGAGAAGATCGGGAAGACCACCCGGTTCACGGTCTGGCCGATCATCTGCACCGGGACGACCAGGACGCGGTAACTCATCGAGTACAGCGACAGCGCGCCGACACCGAGGAAGCGACCGATCAGGATGTTGTCGGTGTTCCGGGAGAGGAACGCCAACGCGTTGCTGCCGAACACCCGGAGGCTGAACGGCAGGATCTCCCTGAGCTGCCCGAGGTGCAGGTTCGGCGTCGCCGCACCGCGGCTTGCGATCAGCATGAGCGTCGCGACGACGGTGTCGGTTGCGAGCACCATCCACGCCATGGACCAGACCCCGGATCCGATCAGGGCTGCCGCGATGCCGGCGACCGCGCCGATCGTGCCGCCGGCGATGTCGGCCTGGCCGATGGTCCGGAACCGCAGCTCGCGCTGCAGCATGGCCCTCGGGGTGATCGCCAGCCCCTTCAACAGCAGGCCCGCCCCGAGGACGACAAGGAGCGGGGCGAGCGCCGGGGCGCTGAAGAAGGCCGCGACCTGTGGTGAGAGCGCGATGGTCAGCCCGCCGAGGGCCACGGCAGCGATCAGGTTGACGCTTGCTACCGCGCCGGCGAGCCGTCGGGTGGTCGCGGGGAGCTGGACCAGCGCCGCAGCCATGCCCTGGTCCAGCAACAACGTAGTGAATGTTACGTACACGGTTGCTGCACTGATCACGCCGTAGGTCTCGGGCCCGAGCACCCGGGCCAGGACCAGCGCAGCGACCATCTGCGGGAATTGGCGCCCGATCACTGCTGCAGCGCTCCAGCGCACCGAAGCTGAGGCGCCCTGACGCACCTGAGCCACCGAGATGGGGACGTCCGGAGCAGCTGGTCGGTCGTCAGCGGAAGCCAACTCGACACCCCCCAGAAGTCGATCGGTAGGGCGACAGAGTACGCCAAGGGACCTCCTGGCGGGAGCCGTGGCCGCGGCCACGGGGCACCTCGTGCAGTCGACGGGCTATTCAGCGCCCGGAGCCCTGCGATAACATCGGATTGCTGCCGCAGGCCTGCGAGGGGTGGGCGAGCGGCACGCCGCGTCATTCGGGGGGATGGACGGGCGGCCAGCACCAGAGCTGGCTTCGCCTGACAGGACGCACCACCAACTCCCCGCTTCGTCGCAGCGCCGGCCGACCGCCGGGCAGTATCGACCCGTCCGACTGGACGGGCGGTTTCATTCGGGGGGATGAGATGGCACAGGGGTTCAAGAAGACTTTCCGGGCAGCCGCACTGTTGGTCACCGGCGCGCTGGTGGCTACTTTCGCCCAGTTCCCGGTGGTGGCCCGGGCAGACACCAAGCCGATCAACGAGAGCGATCCGACCACGCCGGTGACGGTGTCGGCCGATGCATTGCCGACGGTGCAGATCGATGGTGTGGCCTGGACCCAGCGGGTGATCGGCAACACCGTCTACGTCGGCGGCAAATTCACCACAGCCCGGCCGGCCGGGTCGGCGCCAGGGGTGAACACAGTGTCCCGGTCGAACCTGCTCGCCTACGACATCACCACGGGCAACCTGATCAGCAGTTGGGCCCCGACAACCAACGGTGACGTGCTCTCCATCGTTCCCTCCCCGGACAACAGCCGGCTCTACATCGGCGGCAGCTTCACTCAGATGAACGGCCAGATCCGCAACCGGATCGCCGCTGTCGATCGCGCCACAGGCAACCTGATCGGTTCCTTCCAGCCCAAGCCGGACGCGACGGTGCGCGCCATCGTCGCCACCAGCGACACCGTGTACATGGGCGGACTGCTCTCCGCTGTCAGCGGCACCACCCGTACCCGGGTGGCTGCGGTGCAGGCCTCTGACGGCGCCCTGCTCTCCTGGGCCCCGAACGCCCAGGGCGGCAGCGTCCACTCCATGATGATGTCGCCCGACGGCACCAAGGTGGTCATCGGCGGTTCCTTCACCACAATGAACGGCTCCAGCAACCCGCGCTACGGCCTGGCAGCCGTGGACCCCGATACCGGCGCGTCCCTGCCGTTCCCGGCGAACGCCCAGATCCGCAATGCCGGGGCGAACGCAGCGATCACCGGGATCTCGTCCGACAGTGACAGCCTCTACGTCTCCGGCTTCGTCTTCGGTTCCGGTGGCAACCTCGAGGGAGCCGCGCGAATCGACTGGGACACCCTTTCGCGGACCTGGGTCGAGGACTGCCACGGCGACACCTACGGGACCTACCCGAAGGGCGACGTGATCTACACCGCCAGCCATGCGCACTACTGCGGCAACCTCCCTGACGGTTACCCGCAGACCACCCCGTGGACCATGCACTGGGCCGGCGCGTACACCAAGGCGACGCTCGGCACGCTCAAGGCCGACCCCTACGGCTACTTCAACTGGGTCGGAACCCCTTCGCCCTACCTGCTCAAGTGGGACCCCCAGATGACCAGTGGCACCTTCACCGGGCAGGGGCAGGCCGGCTGGGGCATCACCGGCAACGACAACTACGTCACGGTCGGGGGCGAGTTCCCGACCGCCGGCGGCGTCGCCCAGCAGGGTCTCGTGCGCTTCGCCGTCCGTGAAATCGCGCCCAACAAGGTGGGGCCGGTGTTCAGCCAGTCCAAGATCAACCCGACGGTCAACTCCTTCGTCTCCGGGACGGTTCGGATCTCGTGGCTGGCGAACTGGGACCGGGACAACGAGAACCTCACCTACAAGCTGATCCGGAACGGCATCACGGCCGCACCGATCTACACGGTCAACCAGCTCTCCTCGGAGTGGAAACGACCAATGATGGGGTACCAGGACTCCGGACTGGTACCGGGTCAGCAGTACCGCTACCGGTTGTTCGTCTCTGATCCCTACGGGAACGAGGCCCGCTCCGACACCGTGTACGTCACGGTGAGCGCTGACGGCACCATGAGCACCTACGCCCAGGGCGTCCTCGATGACGGGGCGGTCAACTACTGGCGGCTCGGGGAGACCCCGGCCACGACGGTGAATGACTGGGCCGGGTTCAACAGTGCCACGGCGGGCGCCGGGGTGACCGGTGCCCAGGCGGGGGCCATCAACGGGGACACCAACCCCGCCTCCGCCTTCGACGGGACCACCACCGGCTTCGCCGCCGCTAACGCCGCCGAGCAGGGGCCGGACACGTTCACAGCCGAGGCCTGGTTCAACTCCACGTCGGCAGCCGGCGGCAGGATCATCGGCTTCGGCAATGCCAGTACCGGCAACAGCACCAGCTACGACCGCCAGGTGTACCTCGACAGCGGCGGCCGGATCACCTTCGGTGTCTACTCCGGCGGCACCCGTACCGTCCGTTCCCCGGGCACCTACCGGGACGGCCAGTGGCACCATGTGGTGGCGAGCCTCGGCAGCGGCGGAATGGCGCTGTACGTCGACGGCGTGAAGGTCGGGTCGCGCACCGACACCACGACCGGCCAGAGCTACACGGGGTACTGGCGGATCGGCGGGGACAACCTGAACAGCTGGCCCAACCGGCCGTCCAGCAACTACCTCAACGGCCAGATCGATGACGTTGCGATCTACCCGACCGTGCTCACTTCGTCCCAGGTCCGGACGCACTACCTCAACAGCGGGCGCACCCTGGCTGGGGCCACCCCGCCGGCTGACGCCTATGGTGCTGCGGTCTACGGCTCCGAGCCCGACCTGTACTGGCGACTGGCCGAGACCACCGGCACGGTTGTGACCGACACCGGACCGAACCAGGTTCTCGGCACCTACAACGGCACCCACACCAAGGGCGAGCCGAGCGGTATCGGCCTTGGCTCCGACACCTCGGTGCTCTTCAACGGGAGCAACCCGCTGAACGGGACGGCCGCGACCCAGGTGACCTTCACCAACCCGACCGTCTACGCCGAGGAGTTGTGGTTCCGTACCGACACCACCACCGGTGGCAAGCTGATCGGCTTCAGCAGCTCGGCGACGGGTTCCTCGAGCAGCTACGACCGGCATGTCTACATGCTCAATGACGGCCGGCTCACCTTCGGCGCCTACACCGGCGTCACCAACACCGTCACCTCAACCAAGTCCTACAACGACAACAAGTGGCACCATCTGGTGGCGCAGCAGAGCAGCGCCGGAATGCAGCTCTACGTCGACACCGAACTGGTCGGTTCCAATGCGGTCACGGGGGCGCAGAACTTCACCGGCTACTGGCGGATCGGCGGGGACACCACCTGGGGTGGCAACACCACCAACTACTTCCGGGGGAACCTGGACGAGGTGGCTGTGTACTCGCGCACGTTGACCGAGGCGGAGCGCATGGACCACTTCGTCAAGGGCAACGGCGACCTGCCGAACTTCAACCCGACGGCTGACTTCACCTCGACCGTGAACAAGCTCTCGGTGCTCTTCGACGGCACCGGCTCCAGCGACTCCGACGGCACGGTTGCCTCCTACCTCTGGGACTTCGGTGATGGGCAGACCAGCACCGCGGCAACGCCTGCGCACACCTTCGCTGCCGCCGGTCCGCAGACGGTGACCCTGACCGTCACGGACAACGAGGGCGGAACCGGCAGCGTGACCAAGACGGTGACCACGATCGCGAACCAGCTTCCTGCCGGCTCGTTCTCCACAGTGGTGACCAAGCAGCAGGTCGCCTTCACCAGTACCGCCGGTGATCCTGACGGCACGGTGGCTTCGTACCTGTGGGACTTCGGCGACGGTGGGTCCAGCACGCTGGCCAACCCGACCCACACGTTCCCAGCGGTCGACACCTACCCGGTCAGCCTCACGCTGACGGACAACGATGGCGGCACCACCGTGATCACCAACCCGGTGACCACGCTCGCGAATCAGGCGCCCACGGCCGACTTCACCGCCTCGGTGAACAAGCAGAACGTCGACTTCGACGCCGGTGACTCCACCGATGCCGACGGCACAGTGGTCTCCTACCAGTGGGACTTCGGCGACGGCAGCCCCATCGTCACCACGGAGACGGCATCCCATTCGTTCGCGGCCGTCGACACCTACAACGTCACCTTGACGGTCACCGATGACAACGGTGCCACCGGCTCGGTGACCAAGCCGGTGACCACGGTGGCCAACGCCAGCCCGACCGCTGCCTTCACCTCGACGGTGGACAAGCTCGAGGTCTCCTTCGACGCTGGCGGGTCGGACGACTCCGACGGCGCCGTGGCGTCCTACAGCTGGGACTTCGGTGACGGCGGGTCCGGCAACGGGGTATCGCCGGTCCACAACTACACGTCCGCGGGCGACTACGAGGTGACCCTCACGGTCACCGACAACCAGGGCGCGGAGGGCACCTTGACCAAGACGGTGACAGCTGTGGCCAACGTCAAGCCGGTGGCAGCCTTCACGTCGAACGTCAACGACCTGGCGGTCTCGTTCAACGCAACGGGCTCCAGCGACCCCGACGGCACGGTGGCGTCCTACAGCTGGGACTTCGGTGACGGGCAGGACGGCACGGGGGCCACCCCGAACCACACCTACGCCGCCGCCGGCAGCTATGACGTCGTCCTCACCGTCACCGACGACGACGGGGCCACCGACTCGGTGACCCATGCCGTCGAGGCAGTGGCGCCATCCGGACCGATCGCCCAGGACGCCTTCGAGCGCACCACGACCAACGGTTGGGGTGAAGCCGACACCGGCGGGGCCTGGACCAGGTACGGGACCGCGAGCCTGTTCTCGGTCGCCTCTGGCACCGGTCAGATCAGGCTGGCCACCGCGGGTGCCGGGCCCCGGATGGGCCTCGAATCCGTGTCGTCGGTCAACACCGAGGTCTCGGTCAAGCTGTCCCTGGACAAGATCCCCAACGGCGGCGGAGCGTTCTTCTCCGTTGGCGCCCGGGTCACCAACGCCAACGGCTACCGGGCCAAGGTGAAGGTGGCAGCCAACGGCGCGCTGACCCTTTACCTGGTGCGGGTGGTCAACGGGACGGAGACGACCCTCACCTCGACCAACCTTGGGGCCGCGTACAACTACACCCTGGGTTCGACCCTGCAGATCAAGGCTCAGGTGACCGGCACCTCGCCGACCACCACCCGGGCAAAGGTCTGGAAGACGACCCAGGCCGAACCGGGATGGCAGCTGACCGCAACGGACAGCACTGCCAGCCTGCAGGCCGCCTCGGGCATCAGCCTGGTGACCTACCTGTCAGGTTCGTCCACAAACGTTCCGATCGTCGCTTCCTTCGACGACCTGATCGCCACGACACCCTGATCCGGAAAACGACTGCCGGGGGCGCTCCTTCACCGGGGCGTCCCCGGCTGTTCGTCCGGGCGTTGCCGGGTGGAACTCAGAGCGGAACCGGCGGGACCCCGACGATGTTGGAGGTCATCATCCCCCGACAGCCCAGGTCGAGTCCCCGGTCGCGCTGGGCGACATCGGTGATCGCCCACATCATGGTCGGCTTGCCGTTCTGGTCGGCGAGGCCGACCACCCGGCTCACCACAGCCGCCGGCTGGGACTTCTCGATCCCCAGCATGTCGATGTCCGGGTCGGCGGCGAACCGGGGCAGGCGTTCGCCGAGGTGGCCCGGCTCGTCGAGCACGTAGCCCCAGGTGCCGAAGCCGTTCGCCTTCGCCGTGCCGAAGTTCGGCTGGTTGACCGGCTGTTTCCAGACGGTCCGCTCCGGCTGGCCGAGCTGTCGGAGTCTTGCCATCAGGGGCTCGAGTGCCTGCGGCGTCTTCGGCTCGGCGAAGACGACCAGGTTGGGCAGGTGCTGCTCGATCACCTCGTCGAACCGGCTCAGCGGCCGCGCCGGCTGCAGCGGGTCGTCGGTGAACTCCGCGGTCACCTGCAAGCCGGAGAGGGTCGCCCAGTCGACCCGGGAGATCTCGTGGTCCACCCCGGTGACGCGCCTGGTGCTGGCGTCATGGCTGCAGACGAGGACCCCGTCGGCAGTGATGCAAACCGAGATCTCGATCGCCTTGACGTAGGGGAGCGCCGCAGCCTGCTGGTAGGCGTAGGCCGTCATCTCCGGCCAGTTGGCCCCACCCCCGCGGTGGGCGACATAGAACGGGTCTTCGCTGATCAGGCCGGCCAAGCTCGCGGCCGGGGTCAGGTCTGGCACCGCCTCGGCAAGGGCGCCGAGCGTGCCGCACCCGGAGAGGGTCAGCAGTCCGAGTCCGCCGGCGAGCAGCTCCCGCCTTCCGAACGCTCCCTGGGCCGCCATCCGGCTAGCCCGCTGCAGTTCTCGGGATCTCCCACCGCTGCGTGAGTCGGGGTGGCAGCCACGGGACGGGGATGCCACCGAGGGCCTTGGCCAGCTCCCCGACGGCCAGGACGATGGCTTCGGAGGTCTGCTCGTGCACCCGGAGCGGGCGCCCGTGCGGGTCGGCGATGTTGTCATCCTCGCCCTGGGGCGCGATCAGCCGTGCCTTCTCCTGGTTGAGGCTGCGGGAAAGGGCGGTGACCAGGGCCGGACCGGTCAGCCCGTCCGCGTCGAAGCCGGTCTCGGCAGCCTTCAGGATCCTGGCCAGCTGCCGCAGCGTGAACGAGTACTTCACAGCCGGCGGGTACGTCTGGACGGTGGCGCTGCGGATCGGACGGGTAGCCGTGACCACCATGTCTGCCGCGGCAAGGAGTTCGGGAGTGACCTGCCTCGCCCGGTGCCCGTCCAGGGAGATGCCCAGCCGCGACGCGATGCCCGCGGTCATCGAATCGGCCGGCTCGCCGACGAGCGCGCGCGTGCCGGCGCTGCCGACCGTCACGCCCTGGGTCAGCCGCAGGGCCTTCTGGAGCGCGCCGGCGGCGATCACAGATCTGCAGACATTGCCTTCACACACGAACAGGATCATCGGTCGCCCCCCGCAGCGTTCGGCTACGGCACGACCGCTGGTGGTGGCCCGCTTTCGCGCCATAGAGCCCAATCCCTTCGGAGCATCCTTGCCCGTGCGTTCATTGACCGCAAGCTTCCCAGACCCGGCTGCGTGTTTCTCCCACCATGCCCGAGACACGCCAACCCGGACCTAGCGGATCAGGGCGAGGCTGTCGGAGGTCGAGTACTGGCTCCAGGTCTCGTTGGTGTAGGGCGCGACGATGCTGGTGGCCACCAGGCCCGAGGCCGGGTCGATGGTCACGAGCCGCACCGGGTTGGTGGCCCTGGAGTGGAAGGCCTGGAGGTAGCTGACGATCCGGTTGCCGTGAACCCCGCGGTCCACCCGTCTGGCGGCCTGCCCGGTGTGGCCGGAGAACACCAGCTTGATGTTGGCGTACTTCGCGATCAGGGTGTCGTGCAGGTACTGGCCCGACTTGGCCCCGTAGCCGCCGTTCGTCTGGTCGATACCGCCGCGGGCGGTCAGGTAGGAGTGGGTCTGCACGATGACGTTGTGGCCGGGATGGCCGGCGACCACCTTGGCCGCCCAGGCGACGACTTCGGTGCGCGGCCAGAGCTCGAGGGTGAGGACCAGCCACTTCGTGCCGCCCGCCTCGAAGGTGGTCCACATGTTGTCCACCTTTCCCGCCTCGTAGACCCCGCCGAGGTTCTTCACCCCGGACAGCGGGAAGGCACTGTTGAAGGCGCCGGTCCTTCGCACCAGCAGCCGTGACCTGCACTCAGCGGCGCCGAGGCGGCTGGGGCAGTCCGGGTTGTGGGCGTAGGCGGAGCCTCCGTAGCCGGTGCTGCCCGAAATGCCGTTCCAACCGACGGCCGAAGTGTCGTGATTGCCGAGAGCTAGGGCGTAGGGGATACCGGCATCGGCCAGCCGCTGCACCGCGGCCGTTGCGACGCCGAATTGGGACGGCACCAGCCAGCCCCAGTTGACCACGTCGCCGGTGTGCAGCACGTACTTGAGGTTGAGGCGTTCACGGTTGTCCACCAGATACTGCGTACGGTCCCCGAACCTTGGGTTGGAGGCGGACGTCGTCTCGTCCTGCGTATCGGGAATCACAGCGAAGCTGAACGGCGCCGTGTAGCCGGGAGGAGCGATGGTGAACTCCAGCGACGGTGCGTCGGCGTCGGCCTTGGCCACGCGCACATCGGCCGCCGAGGTCGTGTAGCGCAGTCGCAGGGCTGGGCCCGCGGCCAGGTACTGGATCGCCGCCACTCCGCTGAACCGGAGGGTGACCGTCCGGCCGGTCCTTGCCCGCACCGCCTTGTTCAGCGTTCCAGCGAGGGTCTTCGGCGCCAGGCGGCTGGTCAGCCCGGCTGCCGTCCAGTTGCCAGCCACCGGTGCAGCCACGAGGCCACCGCGCCGGGTTGCCGACTTGTTGGCCCTGGTCACCTTGAGGGTCAGCGTCGCCCCGGTGATCGACTCGCCGGGCTGCAGCTCGACTGGAGGGAACGACAGGTACCCGGTGTAGCGGCTCCTGCTGACCCGGATCGTATCCCTGGCTGCGTAGCCGGTGGTGGGATGCCGGCTGTCGGTGTAGGTGACGCCGCTGGCGTCCACACTGGCCGTGCGGGGCTGGGTGGCGGCCGGGGCAGTGGTGTCGGCAGCGCTCGGGACCATCGGGGCAAGGGTCGTCGAACCGAGCACCAGGGCCAGGGCGGACAGGGCCACCACCAGGCGGGACCGGACTCGAAGGGGGCTGGGGGGCATGGGGTTACCTCTTGGCTCGAACCGAAGGCGTTCGGATGATCCGGCCACGCCTCGACGACTGCAAGCCCGTCGAGGCGCCCCCCGCAGGCTGCCTACTGTCTGAGGACATTTTAGGGCATCCTCAGCTGCGCGACACCAGCTCCGGGGTGGCCGGGGTGATCCGGCCTGTCAGGCCGCCGCAGCCTTGGCCGGGCGCCGGCGGTACTCGAAGTAGGAATAGCCGAAGGCGGCGAGGAACATCCCGGCTCCCCGCAGGGTCGTCCGGACGCCTCTGGACCGCACCGGAAGCGACCGGGTGAGGGTACCGCGAACCACGCCGAGCACTCCGCCGCCGATCCGGGCCAGGCCGTTGCCGACCGCGCGCAGCCGTTCCCCCAACTCGTTGGCGCTTCCGACGGCGGTATAGATCCGGGCTCTCGCCTCGCTGTTTCCCATTCGGAAAGCCCGCTGGATGACCCATCTGCGGGTTGCGCGGGATGCCGGCACCCGGTCTGTGACGGTCGCTTCGTCGCACCAGACGATCCGGCCGCCCGCCTTGCGCAGCTGGCGGGTGAACACGCTGTCCGAGCCGCCGGAGAGCCCGAAGGCCTCGTCGAATCGCAGTCCCCGGTCGCTGACGAAAGCGCGGTCGAGCAAGAGGTTGTTGGTTGCGGCCACCTCGACGACGGTTCCGGACTCGTGCCGCAGCCGGTCGAAGTAGCGGCCGGCTGCGATCCACGGATCCAGCGGCGCCTCGAACTCCGACAGCACCGGCCCGACAATCGCTTCGGCCCCGTACCTGCTGCGGGCATCGAGCAGCCGGTCAAGCCACCCCGGGCCGGGCGTCTCGTCATCGTCGATGAAGATGATCAGGTCACTGTCCGCGGTCTCATCGAGCCCACGATTGCGGGCGGCTGCGATGCCGGGCCTGGGCTCGTGGACGTATCTCAATCGCCCGTTGTCGAAGGCCTCCACAACTCCTCGGGCGCTGGGCACCTCGTCGTTGTCCACCACCAGAAGACTCGCGCCCGGATGGTCCTCGATCGAGGACAGCAAGGCCGGCAACGCCTTGGCCAGGTCGTTGGCGCGCTTGTAGGTGAGGGTGATCACGGTGACAGTTGGCGAATCCATGGATGAGACGATCGGCCTCCCCTTCCCCTCGAGGTGTGCTGACTTTACCGCTCGGAGCGCTCGGCAAGAGGTCGGCTGTGACGGAAGTCCGCGATTCGGATCCCGGGCCCGGCCCGGCCCGGGCGCATCCCCAGGTGAAGCCCGAGTCCAGCCTTCGGTCCGAACCGGGCAGGGTGTGGACCTGTTGCCCGGAACCGATACGGTTGGTCCGTATGCGCCGCGGTGTCGGGAAGCTCCACCGATGCCATGGGTCCAGGTCGACGTCGACGCTGATCGAGACCCAGGCCGGCCACTACCGGAGCCCATTGAAGGAGATTCAACTTCACGATGACCGACAACAAGTTCGTTTATGAGTTCAGCGAGGGTGACGCCTCGATGCGTAACCTGCTGGGCGGCAAGGGCGCCAACCTGGCGGAGATGACGGGGCTCGGAATGCCCGTCCCGGAGGGCTTCACGATCACCACGGAGGCCTGCACCCAGTACTACGTCGACGGCGAGGTGATCAACGACTCGATCAAGGCCGAGATCCTGGCCTACATCGCCAAGCTCGAGGAGACCACTGGCAAGAAGTTCGGCGACCCCGGCAACCCGCTGCTCGTGAGCGTCCGCTCGGGTTCCCGCGCATCCATGCCCGGCATGATGGACACCATCCTGAACCTGGGCATGAACGACACCGTCGTCGAGGCCTTCGCCGCCAAGACCGGCAACCCGCGCTTCGCCTACGACTCCTACCGTCGGTTCATCCAGA
>CAYQXH010000034.1:0-20720 GCA_964421325.1 uncultured Propionibacteriaceae bacterium | reverse complement strand
GTGCTGGTCACCTCGGGCGGGACCTACACGATCACCGGCAAGGCGATGATGTTCGAGGACGCGGCGACAACCGGGAGCCTGATCCCGTTCAGCATCACGGCCAGGTGCGCCAGCGGCGACTGGCTGGGCTGACTACTTGATCATGACGCGGCTTGACCGCTCGCTGACCGAGTTGTAGCCGGCCTTCGAGCCGGTCACCTTCACCCAGATCGTGTGGGCCTTGTCGACCGACTTCACCTTGTAGGTGGTCCCGGTGGCCCCGCTGATGGCGCGGCTGGCGTGGTACCAGCGGTAGGTGAGCTTCACCGTGCCCGGGCCCCAGTCGCCGGCGGTCACCTTCAGGGTCTGGCCGACCCTTGGAGTCCCGCTGATCTTCGGCGTGGCCGTGGTCAGCACGCCGGGCTGCTCCACTGTGCCGGTGGCTGCCGAGGTCTTGCTGACCTGGTTGTAGCCGGTCTTGGTGCCGGTCACCCTGACCTTCAGCACGGCATCGGCGTCGGCGTCGGTCAGCACGTAGGTGCTGTCCTTGGCGTCCGGGATCGCGGTGCCGCCGCGGTACCACTGGTAGGCCAGCTCGACCGGTTCTGGTGACCA
This sequence comes from uncultured Propionibacteriaceae bacterium, assembly GCA_964421325.1. GTDB lineage: Bacteria > Actinomycetota > Actinomycetes > Propionibacteriales > Propionibacteriaceae > Propionicimonas. The sequence continues at coordinate 20,126 of CAYQXH010000034.1, read as the reverse complement.
GGTACCGGGGACGGCCGTCAGGGTCTCGCCCACGACGGTCTTTCCGGTGATCTTCGGGGTCGGGGTGGCGCTGAGACTCCCCTTGGCCACGGCTCCGGTGGCGGTCGAGGTCTTGGTCACCTTCTCGAAGCCGGCCCGGGTTCCCGTGACCGCCACCTTGATCGTCTCGCCGGCATCGGCGCCCTGCAGGACGTAGCCGGCCTTGGTCGCGCCGGAGATCGCCGTCGACCCGCGGTACCACTGGTAGGCGAGTTCCACGGGTGCGGGAGCCCAGGTGCCACCGACGGCGGTGAGGGTGGCGCCGACCGTCGGGGTGCCGGTGATCTTCGGGGTCGGGGTTGCGGTGAGGCTGGCCTCGGCCACGGCTGCGGTGGCAGCCGAGTAGCGCATCACGGTGGTGTAGCCGGCCTTGGTTCCAGTGGTCGAGAACGTGATGCGGGCGCCGGCGTCGGCGGGCTGCAGGGTGTAGCTGAGCCTGGTGGCGTCCTCGATGGGCTTGCCGTCGCGGTACCACTGGTGGGCCAGGGCGACCGAGGTGGGTGACCACTTGCCGGGGGTCGCGGTTAGGGTCTGGGTGACCTTTGCGGTTCCGGCGACCGTCGGTGCCGGGGCAGCGCCGGGGGTCATGTACAGCATGGTCCAGGTAGCGGCATCCACCACACCGCTGCCGCTGCGTCCGGCGGTCACCTGGAAGTCCTTCACGGCGGCGAGGGTCTCCTTGCCGAAGGAGGAGCCGGTGGCCTGGTATCCGATGCCGGTGAGCAGGTTGTGCAGGGCCACGACATTGGTGCCGGTCGCCCCCGACTCGAGGGCGGGGAACAGTGCCGTCAGGGTCTTCGGTCCGGCCTCGCCGTCGACGGTGAGCTTCTTGGCGGACTGGAACTTCTTCACAGCGCTGACGGTGGTCGAGTCGTAGGTCCCGGTCGGCTTGATGCTGCTGCCGCGGGCCAGGAGCAGGTTCTGGAGGGCTGTGACCTTCGGGCCCTTGTCGCCGGAGTCCAGGACGATGGTGAACGGGACGACCTCGTAATCGGTGAGGTTGTAGGTGTCGATCAGCGACTTGAGCGTAGCTGCGTAGTCGGCGGCGTCCTTCGGCCGCTCGACCTTGGCGATGGCGTCGACGAACTTCGGGATGTTGTTGATGACCGTCCGGGCGGTCTTGTAGGCCGAGTCGCTGGTGACGGCCGCGGCGTGCCCGTAGAAGGAGTTGGTGATCGAGGAGAACTTGGCGTAGCGGGTCGAGGAGATGGTCGTGCAACCGGACTGGTAGAGGTTGGCTGCCGAGGAGGTGACCCCGTCACCGTCGGCGAACACCAGCTTGGCGTAGCGGCGCAGCCCGGCGTAGTAGGAGCGTGACTTCCAGTAGCTGAGGGTGGTCTTGACCACGCCGTAGGCGCGACCACGCGCCTCGATGATCTGCCAGTCGCCGGAGGCGAGCTTCTTGGTCAGCACGGCCACGTGCCCGATGCCGTTGGACCGGGCCGGGTTGTTCCGCAGGAACACCAGGTCGCCGACCTTCGGTGAGCTGCCCTTGGGAACAGCCTTGGTGACGTTGTACTGGGAGGCGGCCAGGTCGGTGATCGGGTTTCCCGAACGGCCGAACAGCCACTCGACCAGCTCGGAGCAGTCGAACTTGGCCGGGTCGGCGTTGGCCAGCGATGCCTCGGCGCCGAGGACGTAGGGCTTGCCGACCTGGGCCTCGGCCAGCTTCGCGAACTGGGATGCCGTCATGGCCGCGCTGCAGGGGGTGTCGAAGTAGTTGTTCGCATCGTCGGCAGCCGCTGAGGTGCCCCAGTCCGAAGCCACGATCGCCTGGGCGATGGAGACGGAGGTGGGGACGCCGAACTTGCGCTGGGCCGACTGCGCAGCACCGACGATCTTGGAGATGAAGGAGGTCTTGGCGCTCGACGTGATCGCCTCGGCCGGGGCGGCGGCAACGAGCGCAGTGCCCGACACCATGGCGATGCCGATGGCAACGGACAGCACTCTCGATGAAATCCTCACAAGGTGGTTCCTACCGACACAGCGGTGGCCACAGCAAGCGTTCGCTTGAGAGTTGGTTACCCCCCCAGCCCCGGCAAATTGCCCTCCACAAGGGGATACATCCGAAATGGCCTCAAGCTGGCCTTAAGGGTTTGCTGGTTGAGGGTTCGGTGAGCCCTGCCGCCTGCCGAACCCGTCGGTGGGCGAGATCACCGCGGCCGGAAGGCCCGTGACCACCCGGTGGACGAACCCGAGCTTGGTGAGTACCTGGTCGTTGATCCGGAAGGGGTAGAGGTCGGCCTTGCCCATCGCCCGGTTGGCCCGGTTGAAGAACAGGCTCACCCAGCGCCAGTCGCGGGCAAGGGCTGCGAAGTCCCCGGTGCCGTAGCCCAGCCTCGGCACCACCGACTCGCCCAACGCCGGCACCAGCTCGCGGCCGGCATCAAGGGCCAACCCTGCCGACGCCGCGGTGTTGAGGGTGTCGGTGATGTGCAGGTAGTGCGCGAAGGTCTCGGCGAAGTCCTCCCAGGGATGCATCGTGGCGTACTCGGAGATGAACCGGTCCTGCCAGTCGTCCGGGGCGCCGCTGGCGTAGTGGCGCCCGATGGCGTCGGCGTAGCTGGCGCGCTCGTCGCCGAACAGCTCGCGGCACTCCTCGATCCAGCCGGTCTGTTCGACCAGGATCTCCTGGTAGTAGTGACCGACCTCGTGCCGCAGGTGGCCGAACATCGTGCGATAGGGCTCGCGCAGGTTGATCCGGAGTTGCTCGCGGACGCTGTCCAGGCTCTCGACCAGGTCGATCGTGATGATGCCGGCGGCGTGGCCGATGATCACCTTCCTCCCCATCGAGTAGGAGGACAGCAGGTCGAACCCGAGCCCGCCCTCGGCCTCGAAGTGCGGGTCGACCGGGATCCCGAGCGTCCGCAGTTGCATCAGCAGCTTGCGGACCGACGGCATGGTGAGGGCGAGCTTCTCCAGGGCGATGGTGTCGTCGCTGTCCGGCCGCCTGCGAACCAGGCGGCAGGAGAAGCACCTCCCCGAACCGGTCTGGTCGGCAACCAGCCAGTTGCACCGCCAGCCGCGGTTGCTGCAGGGGTGCCAGAGCCGGCCGGACACCTCGATGTCCGGCCCGGTCACCTCGACCATCGTCCGGCTGGGTGCGTGCAGCCCGACCGGGATGCCGCACGTCTCGCACTCGAGGCTCTCCAGGAACAGCAGCCCACCGCACTCTGGCCGCGGGCAGGTCAGCAACATCACGTGCAGAAGCTACCCGGTCAGGCCCGGCGCAGGACCAGGCGTCCGGCGACCCCGAGCCCGAGGATCGCGGCTCCGGCCACCACCGACTGCAGCGGCAGCGTGCCGGCGAGGACAACACAACCGAGCAGCCCGAAGACGTTCAGCAGCCGCGGCCAGCGCCGCTGCGGAGGTCGTTGGGTCAGGGCTGCCGCGTTGGCGATGGCGTAGTACACCAGGACGCCGAAGGAGGAGAAGCCGATCGCGCCCCGGACGTCGAGGGCGAGCACGACGGCGCCGATCACGAGAGCCAGCGCCACCTCCGCCCGGTGCGGGGTCGCGAAGGTGGGATGGACGGTGGCCAGCCAGCGGGGGAGGTCGGCGTTCCGGGCCATCGCCAGCGCCGTCCGGCCGACGCCGGCCAGCAGGGTGAGGAGGGCGCCGAGCGAGGCCACCACGGCCCCGGCCTGGACGACCGGCGCCAGCCAGTCAGCCCCGGCCGCCTGGACCGCCTCCCGTAGCGGCGCGGCGCTGGCGGCGAGCCGTTCGGGTCCGAGGGCGGCCAGCGCCGTCCAGCCGACGAGGGTGTAGACGACGACCGTGATCGCCAGCGCGCCGAGGATGGCTCGGGGGATGGTGCGCCGCGGCTCGCGCACCTCCTCGCCGAGCGTGGCGATCCTGGCATAGCCGGCGAAGGCGAAGAACAGCAGCCCGGCCGCCTGGAGGACCCCGTAGGCCCCGCCGGGGATGGACGCGGCTGCCGGGCTGGGCGCGCCCGCCGGCGCCAGCCAGATGCCGGTCACGACCAGGCCGAGGCAGGTGAGGGTGAACGCCACCAGGACCCGGGCCACCCGGGCGGTTCCCGTTATGCCCCGGTAGTTCACGGCGGCAAGGGCGGCCACCGCCGCGAGGGCGAGGAGGCGCTGGCTCCACCCGGCGGCCGGCAGCAGGTAGGTGGCGAACGTGAGGGCCATCGCCGCGCAGGAGGCCGTCTTGCCGACCAGGAACGCCCAGCCGGCAGTGAAGCCCCACCACTCGCCCAGCCGTTCGCGGCCGTAGATGTAGGTGCCGCCGGAGGTCGGGTGGGCGGCCGCCAGCTGCGCCGAGGCGGCGGCGTTGGCGTAGGCGACGGCCGCGGCGACGGCCAGCCCGGCCAGCAGGCCGAAGCCGGCTGCCTGTGCTGCCGGGGCGAAGACGGCGAACACCCCGGCACCGATCATCGAACCCAGGCCGAGGATGATCGCGTCGCCGGTCCCGAGGCGCCGGGCCAGCACCCCTGGTGTCATTCAGCCTCCATCGCAGGTCAGTCTCGACGCTAGCCTGGCGTCGCAGCGGCAGCCGCTCAGAACTTGTCCCACCCGGTCCGGACCCCTCAGGCCCGGTCGGCGGCGTCCAGGTCGTCGGTCAGCGCTGGCAGCGCATGCCCCGGGTAGCTGATCGGACGGGCGGGGATGCCGGCGACGGTGGTGAACGGCGCCACTTCCTCGAGGACCACCGAGCCCGCCCCGATCCGGGCACCCTCACCGACCCGGATGTTGCCGAGGACCTTGGCACCCGCCCCGATCATCACACCCCTGCCGATCTTCGGGTGCCGGTCGCCGCCGACCTTGCCGGTGCCGCCGAGGGTCACCTCGTGGAGCATCGAGAAGTCGTCGCCGACCACAGCGGTCTCGCCGATGACCACGGACGTGGCGTGGTCGAACATCACGCCCTTCCCGATCCGGGCGCCTGGATGGATGTCGACGGCGAACACCTCCGAGATCCGGCTCTGCAGGTAGAGCGCGAGCGTCGGGCGCTCATGGGTCCAGTAGTAGTGCGCGACCCGGTAGGCCTGGATCGCGTGGAACCCCTTGAAGAACAGCAGGGGCACCGAGTAGCCCCGGCACGCCGGGTCGCGGCTGAGCACTGCCCGCAGGTCCTCGCGGATCGCCACCCCGATGCTGCTGTCCTCGTTGAAGGCACTGGCCACCAGTTCCCGGAGGCTCAGTGAGGTGATCGTCTCGCTCCCGAGCTTGGCAGCGAGGATGAAGCTGAGGGCGTCCTCCAGCCTGGAGTGGGCGAGGACGTTGGTGTGCAGGAAACCGGTGAGGGCCGGTTCAGCCTGCGCATCCGCTGCGACCTCTGTGCGGATCCGGTTCCAGACCTCATCGCGACCGGCGCTCATCGCCGGCCTCCTTCCCGCGGTGCGAGCATCGCCGGACCGGTGCCCGCTCCGGTGTTCCGGAGGCCGTCCAGGGCTGCGAGCACATCCTCCTTGCGGGGTGCGCCGAGGATGCGGCCGTGCTCGACGCCGTTGGCATCGAGGAGCAAGACGGTCGGGGTGCGGGTGATGCCCAGCCTGCCGACCAGGTCGAGCCGCTGCTCGGCATCGATCTCGATGTGGGCGACCCCGTCAGCTGCCGACTCCACCTCCGCAAGGACCCGGGCGGTGACCCGGCAGGGGGCGCAGGCCGAGGAGGAGAACTGCAGGAACGTGGCCGTCCCGCCCAGCTCCTGGCCGTAGCCCAGGGCCGGGGCGGTCGCGCCCCGCTGCGCCCGGAAACGGCCGTCGACCGCCTTGCGGTAGAGGCCGAAGCCGAGGGCGAGGAGCACGGCGATGCCGACGATGTAGGCGCCGGTCACCGGGCACCGCCTTCGGCCGGGCGCCCCGAGAGGCCCGGCCTGCCGAGCACGCGGCGCCCGAGCAGGTACAGCTCGCAGCCGAGGCAGAAGTCGAACACGGCGTTGAGGACGGCAGCGACCAGAGCGAAACCGGCGGCGACGTAGAACACAATCGGCGCTCCGAGGAGGGCGCCGGCGAGTGCGACCACTGCGAAGCCGAACCCGACCGACTGGGCGAATCGGGGCGGGCGCTCGTCCTCCAGCTCTGCGGGTGCGGCCAGGCGCGGCCGGAGGAAGCGGCGGAACGCCCAGCCGTAGGGCTGGTAGCGCAGCCCGAGCAGGGACCCGGCCCCGAAGGCCACGGCCTGGATGATCAGCAGCGGCAGCCCCGCTGCCGGTCCGAGGATGATCGTGAGGGCGAGGACGACGGAGGTGACGGCCGCGCCGAAGCGTGGCCCGCGAGGGTCGACCTGCTGGTGGATTGGGTTGGCGGCCATGGCGGCGTCCTAACGATGGTGGTTGGTCAGTAACTCGACCGACAGCTCATCCCGCGACGGACAGCCGGGATTCGTGGGATCCGCCGCAGGCAACTGCTCAAGCCGTGGCGATCAGGAGGAAGCTGTCAGGACTTACGACAACAACACCTGCACATGGGCGCATTCCCGTTGCTCAGCGTTACTGCGAGCCGGAGGCTGGTGTGCATGCGACCGAGGCTAGCACGGGCCGTCGGCGAGGCAGAAGGCGGGGAAGCGACAACACGTGGGGCGTCGTCCTTGGCGGGTGTGGACAGCTGCCACCCGGACGGGGACGAGCCAGGGCTCCGTCCGTTGGGTATCGTTTGACCCGTGGAAGCAGTCCGGCACCTCTTCGGCCGGCCCGGGATCCGGGCGCGGCTGGTTGCCGTCGCGGTCACTGCCGCCGCGCTGTTGCCGCTCCTGCTCCGCCTGCCGAGGGTCGCCGTGGTGGCCTGTTTCGACGCCGGTCACCCGCTCTACCAGTGGGTCCCGCAGACGGGGTTCGGTGCAGCGCACTGTGTGACCGCCCCGGCCCAGGTCGTCGGCTGGACGCTGATGATCGCCTCCACCCTCGTTGTGCAGCTGGTGCTGCTCCCGCTGATCCTCGGATTCGGTGCCGGGCTGGTCCGTGCCGGCCGGCGCCTCGTGCACGCTGCCGGCAAGGCCCTGACGCGGGTCCTCGCCGGGCTTCCGCAGCTGCTGGCCCCCGAACAGCGTCCGGTCGGTGTCTACGTCCGGGCGCGCTACACCGATACCGCACGGTCGCGGGCCAACCCGCGCCGCGGGCCGCCCACCTGCCCTTGATGATGCTGTGAACCGCCGCGCCCCCGGGCGCGGCTGAAGCGCGTTCGTGCGCTCCCGACGGTCATGCCGTCAGAAGCAGTCAAGAGCCAGTTGGGTGACATCGCCCGGAATCGAATGAACATGTCCAAATCGAAATCAAGCAATCCACCAGCCGGCGGCCGCCGTGACGCGCTCCGCCAGCAGCAGCAAGCCGCGGCTGCCGCAGACAAGCGGGTCAACGTCGCCATCCGCACGGCCTGGATCGTCGGACTCGCAGTGGTAGCACTACTGATCGGCATCAGTGTCTGGTCCATCGCCGGCGCGAGGTCCGGGACGTCCGGGGTGGTGGCGGCCGACGGGCTGACCGCCCCAGCCGTGGCGACCGAGTCCGGAGCCGTGCTGATCGGCAAGGCCGATGCCGGCGTGACCGTGAGCATCTACGCGGACTTCATGTGCCCCTACTGCGGCCAATTCGAGCGCGCCAACGGCTCGGCGCTCGCCGCCGCCGTCGACCGGGGGGAGGCGAAGCTGGAGATCCACCCGATGGCCTTCCTCGACGACCTCTCCGCCGGCACCAAGTTCTCCACCCGGGCGGCCAACGCCTTCGTCACCGTCGCCGATCGCGACCCGGCTGCGGCGCTGAAGTTCTACCAGCTGCTGTACGCCAACCAGCCCGCCGAGCAGTCCGCCGGGCTCACCGACGACCAGCTGAAGCAGTTCGCCACCGAGGCCGGGGCTCCTGCCGAGGTCACAGCTGCGTTCGCGAAGCAGACCTTCGCGCCCTGGGTGGCGAAGATCACGCAGCAGGCCTTCGACTCCGGCGTAACCGGCACCCCGACGGTGAAGATCAACGGCGAGTTGTTCAAGGGTGACCTGTACAACGCGGGACCGCTGGCAGAGGCGATCAGCGCGGCAGCAAATGGCTGATCGGCTGCTGACCAGACTGCACTCCCTGCGCCAGTCCAACGGCTGGATCTACGCCACGATGCTGTTCTCCGCCCTGCTCAGCCTGACCGCTTCCTTCGTGCTCTCGGTGGACGCGCTCGCGCTGGCAGCCGACCCGGACGCCGTCCTCGCCTGCAACATCAACTCGGTGCTCAGCTGCGGCACGGTCGGCAACTCCTGGCAGGCCAGCCTGTTCGGGTTCCCGAACGCGTTCCTCGGGCTGATCGCAGAACCGGTGGTGATCACGATCGCCGTGGCCAGCCTCGGGGGCGTCCGGTTCCCGCGGTGGTTCATGTTCTCGGCCCAGGTGGTCTACACCCTCGGGCTGATCTTCGCCTACTGGCTGTTCTTCGAGGCGTTCAACGTGATCGGGGCGCTGTGCCCGTGGTGCCTGCTGGTGACGCTGTCCACGACCCTGGTGTTCACCTCGCTGACCCACGTGAACATCCGCGACGGCAACCTCTACCTGCCCGAGCGGGCGAGCCGGGCGGCGAGGCGCTTCGTCGCCGCCGACCTCGACGCCCTGGTGGTGGCGGTCTGGCTGCTCGGGATCGTCGCCCTGGTGATCACCCGGTACGCCGCCGTGCTGTTCTAGCCGCTCGGCCAGGCCGGCTGCTCAGGCCAGGCCGGCTCCGATCACCCGGAGGTGTTCCAGGACTGCCCGGACCGCCGCCCGTTCCACCCGGTCCGGGCGGCCGAGGGCGACGATCGAGCGCACCGAGCGCACGTCCACCAGCGGGATGGTCACCAGGTCGGCGCGTGGCCTGGTTGTGAACCGGGGCAGCAGGCCGCAGCCGACGCCCGCGGCCACGAGGGCCTCGACGACCCGGTTGTCGCGGATCCGCTGGACCACGCCCAGCTGGGCGCCGCTGCGGTTCTCGATGGCGATCCGCACGGTGTCGAAGGGGTAGCCGATCGGGACCCCGATCCAGTTCTCGCCGGCCAGGTCGGCCGCTGTCACCCGGCTGCGTCCGGCGAGCCGGTGGCCGGCCGGCACGGCGACGTCCAGCGGTTCGGTTGCGACCGTGACCGCGACCAGGCGGTCGGCGCCCGCCGGTACCTCGGCGAGGCTGTGGCCGATCACCAGGTCGTAGTCGGCGGCCCTGGCGGCGAAGTCGGCCTCCGCCACGTCCTCGTCGGCGAGGGTCACCGAGATCCCGGTGCCGGCGCAGCGGACCAGCAGCGGTGGCACCAGCAGCTCGGCGGCGCTCGGCAGGGCGGCGATCGACACCTCGCCGACGGGCTCGCCGTGCAGGTCGTCGAGTTCGCGCTGCAGCCGGGCCATGGTCACCGCCACCTCAACCGCGCCGGCGGCCAGCAGCCGGCCGGCAGCCGTCAGCCGCAGGCTGCGCCCGTCCGGTTCGACCAGCGGGGCGCCGAAGGCCCGTTCCGCGGTGTGCAACTGCTGGCTGACCGCCGACGGCGACCGGTAGGTGGCTGCAGCCACCGCTGTGACGGTGCCCCGATCGGCGAGTTCCCGGAGCAGCTGGAGATGACGTACGTCCATGAAGGCAGCCTAAAGGAACAGTTCAAGACATCGCGCTTGTGCTTCATCGTTGCTGCGGCCACCATGGACGGGTGCCCCTCCGCCATCGCCTGCTCGCCGTCGCCGTGGCCGTGATCTGGGGGGTCAACTTCCTGGCCATCCACGCGTCGCTGGCCCAGTTCCCGCCGTTCTTCCTCGTCGCGCTGCGCTTCCTGCTGATCGCCGTCCCGACCGTGATCCTGGTGCCGCGCCCACAGGTGCCCCTGCGGTGGCTGGTCGGCTACGGCCTCGGGTTCGGGGTGGCGCAGTTCACGTTCCTCTACTGGGGCATGGCAGCCGGCATGCCGACCGGGCTGGCCTCACTGGTGCTGCAGGCCTCGGCCCCGTTCACCCTGGTGCTCGGTGCGCTCCTGCTCGGTGAGCGGGTGCGCGGACGGCAGTGGCTGGGCATCGGGATCGCCGTGGCCGGCATGGTGCTGGTCGGGGTCTCCCGGGCCCAGGCCGCGGCGTTCCTGCCCTTCCTGCTGGTGCTCGTGGGCGGGCTCGGTTGGGCCTTCGGCAACCTGGCCAGCCGGCTGGCCAAGCCGCCGAACCCGTTGCACCTCACCTTGTGGATGTCGGTGGTGGTTCCGCTGCCGATGCTGGCCCTCTCGCTGGTCTTCGAGGGTCCGGGCCGGATCTGGACGGCGCTCGCCGGCTCCTTCGGGGCCGCGGCGGCACCGGCCTGGATCGGCCTCGCCTACACCTGCATTCTCGGGACGGCTGTCGGGTCGGGTATCTGGACGTGGCTGCTGGCGCGGCACCCGGCGGGGGTGGTCGCGCCGTTCTCGATGCTCGTGCCGGTGGCCGGCATCCTCACGGCGGCGGTCGTCCTCGGCGAACGGCCGACCTGGCTGGAGATCCTCGGCGGAGCCGTCGTGGTCTGCGGGGTCCTGATCGGGTCCCGGCGCTCCCGGAAACCGGAGCCGAGGACCGAACCACTGCCTTCGGGCCTGGTCGCGGAACCGACCGGCTGAGGTCAGGACCCGTCGGGGCCCAACTCGTCGTCCTTGCGGAACTCGTCCTCCCGACGCTTCAGGTCTTCCTCCCACTTGCGCAGGAGGTCCTCGTGCTCGGCATTGCTCCGCTTCAGCGAGCGCAGGAACTCCGGGTCGTCGTCGGGAGCCTTCGGCCGGGGCCGCTGCGGGCGCTCGTGCTCGGGGAAGCCCGCCGTCCGGGTGGCCGGCCAGGCTGCGCCCCCGGTGCCGGCGTTGGCCCGGTTCGGGCGGCCGGCCAGCAGCCAGGCGATCGGGCCGACGATCGGGATCAGGATGATCAGGATGAGCCAGGCCCACTTGGGCAGGTTGCGGACTCGCGTGTCCTCTGCCTGCACGCAGTCGATCAAGCAGAACACCACCAGCGCCAGCTGGAGGATGAAAGGCAGATAGCGGATCATCTGGGCTCCTGAGTAGTGCCCCAACGATAGGCCATCGCTCAACCCCCTCCGGGACTCCGGGCCGATGGTCAGGCGGCCAGTGCCCTTGCCCTGAGCTGCCCGCAGAAGGACTGGGCGAGGAGCCGGCCGGTGCGGGAAACCTCGGTGTCCTGGACGTGCATGGCGCGCCGCATCGTGCGGCCGTCCTCGCCGCCGAGCTCTGCCCACCGTCCCATCAGCTCCGGGGACGCTTCCGGGTGGAACTGGACGCCGACCGCGGAGCCGACCCGGAAGGCCTGGTTGGGGTAGGCAGCGCTGCTGGCCAGCTGGGTCGCCCCCGGTGGAAGCGTGGTGACGGCGTCGGAATGGGACTGGGCGACCAGCGAACCGCCGTGCTCGGTCAGCCTGCCGAGCAGGGGGTCGGCAGCAGCGCCGTCGTGCCAGGTCACCCGGTAGGCGCCGTGCTCACCGCCGCCGGGGTGGCTCACCGTCACCTGGCCGCCGAACGCCTCGGCCAGTAGCTGGTGGCCGAGGCAGATCGCCAGGACCGGCACCTCGGCCGCCACAGCGGCAACCAGGAGTTCCTTCAACGGCTTGATCCAGGGATGGTCGTCGCCGTCGTGGGCGCTCATCTGCCCGCCCAGCACGATCACCCCGTCGCCGAGCGACTCGACGCCGGGCACCGCGAGCTTCCACAACGGGACGGCCCGCAGCAGCACCCCGTTGCTCCCGAGCCACGGACCGAAGCGGTCGAGTGGCACCTGGGGATCGGGTTGGATGATGGTCGCTCGGACTGCCCTGGGCATGCCGGGATGCTAGCCAGCGAATCTGACGGTCAGGTTACGGGGACCCCACCGGCATCCCCGGAGGATTGCCTAGTCAGCAGGGGGCCTGCAGGGACTCCTGGCCAGCGGCGGCCGGCTTCGGCCGGGCCAGGTCGTAGGCGGCCCGCGGCGCCACCCGCTTCGAGACCGCGAGGCTGGCGATGAGGGCGACCAGCACGGCCAGGAGCGCGTGCTGGGCACCCAGCGCCGCGGCTGCGAAGCCGATCAGGGGCGCTGCGGTCATCGCCGCCACCGAGCCCAGTGAGGCGATCACCGACACCCGGGCCGCGGCCCGCGCCGGGTTGTCGGAAGCCGCGGCGACTGCGATCGGGAAGCACAATGCTGCGCCGGCCCCCCAGAGGGCCACGCCGGCGACGGCGATTAGCGGGTGTCCGGCGAGCCCGAAGAGCGCCAGCCCGATGACCCCCAACAGCCCGGAGACCTGCAGGCTGGTCACCCGGCCGAGCCGGTCGATCACGCGGGTGCCGAGCACCCGGACCAGGGTCATCGAGCCGATGAAGACGCCGAGGGCCAGGCCGCCGGTCGCCTCGCTGGTGCCGAAGCCGTCAACGAAGGCCAGTGCGAGCCAGTTGTTGGCCGCGCCCTCGCTGAGCGCCGCGGCGAAGGCCACCACGCCGATCAGCACCGTCCTCGGTTCGGTCCAGACCGCCAGCTCGGCAGCGAGGTTCGCCCGCCGGGTGCCCGAGCGCTGGCCGGGCTGCTGGCCGCCCGGGAGCAGCATGCCGCCGGCGAGCGCGGCGAGGCGCAGGATGCCGACGATGATCCCAACCACGGCGAACTGGATGCCGACCGGGATCCCGGCGGAGGAGGAGCCGGCGCCGAGTACGGAGCCGGCCACGGCTCCGGCGGAGAAGGCTGCGTGGAAGTGCGGGATGACCGTGCGGCCGTAGGCCTGCTCGATCCGGGCCGACTCGATGTTCATCGGCACGTTCAGCATGGCCCCACCCACGCCGTTGACGACGATCGCGAGCAGGAACAACCAACGGGAGCCGAGGGCCGGGCCGACACCCATCAGGATGAAGCCGGCGCTCATCACCACGGCGCCGGTAGCGAAGACCCGGGCGCTGCCGAACCGCGCCAGGAGGGCCGAGGAGGAGAACACCGTCGCCAGGCCGCCGATCGAACCGACCAGCAGGATGCCGCCGAGCTCGGTCGGCGAGAGGCCGAGAGCGTCCCGGATGCCGGGGATCCTGGCCAGCCACGAGAACACCACCAGGCCGCTGAGGGCGAAAGCGCCGAGCAGGAGCAACCGGGCACGGTCCAGCACCGAACGGGCCGGGGAAGGCCGGAACACAGCACGCTCCAGGGTCAGCAGGAAGGAGACGAATCCCGTCCACGGGAGTGGAGGTCGGGCGGAGGCCCAGCCTCCGGGCGGCCGGCTGGACGGGCCATCGGGGATGGCTCCATCCCATCAAGTACTGACCCCGACGTCAAACCGGGTGCTGTTCGGTTTTCTCTCCGGCACCTGATATAGTTCAATTCTCAACTATTTTCGGAAGGTGTCGGCCACAGTGATCGACCAGAGCGTCAGCAGGACCGCAGAGACCATCTTCACCGAAGGGCACACGGCCTACAGCTTCACGGCCGAGCCGGTGTCCGACGAGCAGCTCGCGCGGGTCTACGAGCTGGCCAAGTTCACGCCGACAGCCTTGAACAGCCAGCCGCTGCGGATCACGTTCGTGCGCACCGAGGCCGCCAAGGCGCGGCTGCTGCCACTGCTGTCGGAGATGAACCGGGCGAAGTCCGCCTCGGCCCCCGTGGTCGCGATCCTCGCCGCCGACACCGACTTCCACGAGCAGCTGCCGGTCGTGAGCCCGCAGAGCATCGGTGCGAAGGAGCGCTTCGCGGCCAACGAGCCCGGACGCAGCGCCATGGCGAAGAACAACGCCTGGCTCCAGGCCGGCGGCTTCATCCTCGCCGTCCGGGCCGTGGGCCTGGACGCCGGCCCCATGGGCGGGATCAACGCCGCCGGGATCGACGAGGAGTTCTTCCCCGGCACAGCGCTGCGCACGATCATGGTGGTCAACATCGGCCATGTCGCCGACGACGGGGCCTTCCCGCGCAACCCGCGGCTCGGCTTCGACCAGGCGGTCACGCTGGCCTGAGCCGGAGCCTCCGCCTGGCCGGTCAGCGCGACGGGTTCAGGTGGTGGTACAGCGCGCCGAGCAGGTTGGCGTCGTTGAAGTACCGGCACGCCCGGATCGATGGCCGCGGCAACTCGGTCCTGGTGACGCCGTCGAAGACCTTCCCGACGTGGCGGTCAAGGGTCTCGATGAAGACCGGCTGGATGCTGATCCCACCGCCGATGGCGAACGCCTCGACGTCCAGGATCAGTTGCAGGTTGAAGATGAACGTCGCCAGCCGCGAGCAGTAGGCGTCCAGGGCTGCGACGGCCTCAGCCTCTCCCGACGCCACCCGCTCGAAGACCAGCCGTCCGTCGACCGCTTCCGCCGGCAGCCCTGCCCTGGCCGCGTAGTCGGTGATCAGCGCCGGTACGCCGTTCACCCAGGCGAAGCCCGGGTCGTCGGGCCGGTCGAGGTCCGGCTTGAAGAAGCTGGCGTTCCCGGAGTGGAAGTGCGAGCCGTGGTAGATCCGGCCGTTGATCAGCACGGCCCCGCCGACGCCGGTGCCCATCACCAGGGCAACCCCGTTGGTGCAGTCGCTGAGGCTGCCGTCATGCAATTCGGCGAGGAGCGCGCAGTTGGCGTCGTTCTCCACCGACACGGGCACGCCGCAGCGCGCAGTGACCGAGGCGATCATGTTGGTCCCGGCGTTGAACAGGAGCGCCCCGCCGCTGAACATGTGGCCGCTCACCGGGTCGAGCTCGCCGCAACTGGACATCGCGATCCCGGTCACCTGGTCGGAGTACCGGTCGTAGATGGTCCCGATGGTCTCGATGAACTCGGCGTGGGTGTCGTAGCCGGTCGGGACGCTGCCCTTCTCGGTGAGGACGTAGGACTCGTCGGCGATGGCGTGCTTGATGCTGGAGCCGCCGACGTCAAGGACGAGGTACGACATCGGGTGCTCCCTTCCGCGGCCGCCTCGCCGCCGCCTTGATGCTACCCAAACCCGAGTGGCGATTGGGTTCCCCGGTTCACCGGATCGCGGCGAGGACCGCGCTCAGGGTCTCGGGCTGGGCGAGCATCCGGAAGTGGCCGGCGACCGGCAGTTCTATGTTGGTGGCACCGGGCAGCACGCTGCCCTCAGGGATGTGCGGGTCGAAGGTTCCGTAGATCGAGGTGACGCGGGCGTTGACGGCCTGCGCGGCCGCCAGCTCGACGAGGGTGGGATGGCCCGGCACCAGCGGTCGCAGCCCCGGCCAGGGCAGGTAGCGGGCCAGGCGGGCGCCACCGAACGGCGTGCAGATGGCCACCATCGATGCGATCCGGGACTCCTGTGCGAGCTCCCTGGTCATGGCCAGCTTGCCGATCAGCCCGCCCTTGCTGTGGGCGACCAGGGCCACCCCGCGGAGGTCGTTGGCCTCGAGGTGGTTGCGCACCACCTCGGCGCCGTCGGAGATCGGACGGATGTTGTGGCCGAGGCCGGCCAGGACGTGGACCGGGTGGCCGGCGGCATGCACGCCCCGGATCAGCGGGGTCAGGAACCGCCAGTTCTCATAGACGCCGGGGACGATCAGGACCGGCCGGCCGGTCCCGTCCGCAAGGCCGCCGGGGTCGGCCCCACCGAGGTGGCTGCCGACCCAGGCTGCGGTGGCGAAGGCGTAGTCCTGCACCCACCAGAGTGCCTCCCGCCGGCCAACCCGGGTCACGCCTCCTCCCGGGTGAACCGCACCACCACCCCGTGGATCCGCTCCGCAGCTGTGAACGGCACCACGTGCGCATGGCCTGCGACCGTCAGCAGCGCGCCGTCGCGTGCGGCGCTGGACAACCGCCGGCACCAGGGCTCCCGCGCCACCGGGTCGTGCTCGCCTCGGACCACCAGGACCGGGCAGGAGGTCAGCCGGATGCGGGCCTCGGTGTCGTAGTCGAACATGGCCTTGAGCGTCACCAGGTACCACGCGAGCCCGCCCCGGAAATAGTCGGCCAGCACCCTGGCGTTGGCGCGCGGCGGTTCCCGGAACGTGTCCAGCGCAAGGTCCCGCGCCTGGGCCGGCAGGTTGCGGCGGCGGGTGTCGACCACCGGCCCGATCAGGACGATGCCGTCGACGTCGTCCGGGCGGCGGATGGCCTGTTCGACGGCGAACTGGGCGCCCATCGAGTGCCCGACCAGCACCCGGCGTCCGACGCCGAGGCGCTGCAGGGCCCGGTCGACCGCCTCGGCGTGGTCGGCGACCGTGAACGGGCGGCCCGGCTTGCGGGTGGCACCGAAGCCGGACAGGTCGAAGGAGATCACGCAGTGGTGTGCTGCCAGCAGCGGCTGGAGCTCCTCGAACGTCCGGTGGGTCATGCCGATGCCGTGCAGCAGGACCACGACGGGTGCGGTGGCCGACGCGACACCGGAGCGGTAGGCGATCACCTCGACGTCGGGCTCGAGCAGCAATCTCAGGGTCTCCACGTTGGACAGTGTGCCCGGCCACTCCACCCGGGCGGCCAGCACCACACGAGATCGTCACCGGCGTCGTGGTCTCCGGAGTCGACCTGCGAGGAGGGTGATGGCCGCGGCGAGCCGGAGCCCGGGCGCCGTCAGTGAGCATGGCGGGCGCGATGCCGGCGATCTCGCCGGACAGCTCACGGTCGATGACCTGTTCGCCGCTCTGGTCTCCCTTGTGGGGCCTCGCGACCCCGCACAGGAGGAGCGGGCACACTGGCCCGGTGGAGCTGATCGCAGAGTTGTGGCGCCGGGCGCTGGCCATCCAGCCGGTGCCGGGCACGACAGTTGTGGCCGTCATCGGCGCGGTGGCGCTCGCTGTCGTGCTGCTGGCGTGGCCGCTGGTCCGCACGCTGGTGACGATCTGCCACGAGGCCGGGCATGCCCTGGTGGCGACCCTGGTGGGGCGCAAGCTGCGCGGCATCCGGGTGCACTCCGACACCTCCGGGCTCACGGTCAGCCGTGGCCGGCCCACCGGTCCGGGGATGGTGGCGACCCTGTTCGCCGGCTATCCGACCGCGTCCGTCGTTGGCCTCGGCGCTGCCTGGCTGGCCGGGGCGGGTCACGCAGCCGGGTTGCTCTGGCTCCTGGTGGTGCTGCTCGCACTCATGTTGCTCAAGATCCGCAACGTCTACGGCGCGCTGGTCGTGGTCGGATTCGGCGCGGTGGTTGCCCTCGCGTCCTGGTTCGCGCAGCCGCTGGTGCTTGGCTGGATCGCCACCGGCCTCGCCTGGCTGTTCCTCCTCTCCGGCCCCCGTCCGGTGGTGGAACTGCTCCTCCGCCACTCGCCGGGCTCGGACGCGGCCCAGCTCGCCCAGCTCACCCACGTCCCGAAGTTCGTGTGGAACCTGATCTGGCTCCTGCTGACGGTCGGCGCTCTCCTGCTGGGTGGCAGCTGGCTGCTCCTTCGCTGAAGGCGGGACCCCGGAATCCGGGGACGGTTCCATTTCCGTTCAGGACTCCAGAAGCCGTCCCCGGATTCGGAAAGGAACCGTCCCCGAAGTCAGCGCTGGCGGGAGACTAGGTTCACGAACACGTCCTCGATCGTGGGGTCAACCTCGGCCACCCTGGCGTCGGCGAAGCCGGCTGCGAGCAGGCGGTTGCGCAGGTCGGCTTCCTCCAGCGCCGAGCCGGCCGGCACCACTGCGTGCAGCGAGGCGCCGGATAGGTAGGCCTCGTCGACGCCGGGCGCGGTCTCGAGCCACTGCAGGACGGGGTCCGCGCGTGCGGTGGTGATGTCGAAGATCCGCTGCTCCATGTGGTCGGCGCGGATCTCGGCAGGGCTGCCCTCCGCGATGATCCGGCCGCGGTAGATGAAGGCCAGCCGATTGCAGTGCGCGGCCTCGTCCATGTAGTGGGTCGTGACGAACAGCGTCACCCCGCGGCTGGCGAGGTCGTAGAGCAGGTCCCAGAACTGGCGCCGTGCCACCGGGTCGACACCCGAGGTGGGTTCGTCGAGGAACAGGAGCTCCGGCTCGTGGATGGTGGCTGCCCCGAGCGCCAGTCGCTGCCGCCAGCCGACCGACAGGTTCCGGGTCAGTTCGTTCTCGCGTCCGACCAGGTCGGCCATGTTCAGCACGTACTCGCGCTGGGCGGCGAACTTCTCCGGCGCCAGGTCGTACACCCCGGCGTAGAACTTGAGGTTCTCGTCGACCGTCATGTCCTCGAAGAGGGAGAACTTCTGCGACATGTAGCCGATCCGCCGCTGGACGCGGTCCGGGTGGCGCACCACGTCCTCGCCGAGCACGTCCGCCCTGCCCGACCTGGGCCGCAGGGTGCCGGTGAGCATGCGGATGGTCGTGGTCTTGCCGGAGCCGTTGGGGCCGAGGAAGCCGAAGACCTCGCCCCTGGGGACGTCGAAGTCGATGCCGTCGACGGCCGTGAAGTCGCCGAAGGTCTTGGTGAGCCCGCGGACGGAGATCGCCGGAGCCGGCTCGAGGATCGGTTCACCGGGCATGGTCGCTCCTATTCCGAGATCCGGCGCCGGGTGGCGACGATGGCTGCGCCGAAGATCACGACGCCGAACCCCACCAGGGCCAGCATCGGCACGGCCAGGGCCTCGAACCCGCTGCCCTTCACGAAGGCGCCGCGGAGCACCTGCAAAGCCCAGGTGAGCGGGATGAGGTTGGTCAACGGCTGGATGACCGCCGGCATCGACTGGATCGGGAAGATGAAGCCGGAGAGCACCATGGTCGGGATCATCACGAACATCACGGCCTGCTGGGCCTGGTGACGGGTCCGCGAGACCAGCGAGATCAGCAGGCCGAGGCCAAGGCAGGTGAACATGAACAGGAACAGCCCGGCCAGCACGACCCAGATGCTGCCGTTGAACGGCACCTTGAACCAGAACAGGCCGCCGGCCGCGACCAGCAGCATCTGGGCCGTGGCGAGGGACGCGTAGGGCGTGAGCTTCCCGATCAGGTACTCGGTGGCCTTGATCGGGGTGACGAACATCTGCTCCAGGGTTCCCGACTCGCGCTCCTTGACCACTGCCTGGCTCATGATCGCCAGCAACGAGATCATCATGATCGCTGCGATCAGGCCGGGGATCATCGTGTTGATCGGGTCGAGGGTCGGGTTGAACATGACCCGCACCCTTGCGTCGATCCCGGGGGCCGCCAGCTGGATGCCGAGGGCGTCGCGCCGTTCGGTGTTGAACTGGGCGACGATCTGCGCCGCGTAGCCGCTGCCGACGGCGGAGATCTGGGAGTCCGAGCCGTCGACGATGATGCCGATCGGTGCGGTCTCCCCGCGGGTGAGCCGGTCCTGGGTGCCTTCCGGGATGACGAGGGCGACCTTGACGGCGCCGCTGTCCAGCAGTGGGCGCAGGTCGGTCTCGCTGGCGACGTGCGTGGTGACGGTGAAGTAGCCGGACCCGCTGAAGGCGGCCTCCAGGTTCCGGGAGGTTGCCGTCCGGTCGAGGTCGACCACGGCTGTGGAGAGGTTGCGCACGTCGACGGCCACGACGTAGCCGAACATGATCAGCTGCAGGACGGGCATCAGCAGGAGCAACCGGATCAGCAGCGGGTCGCGTCGCAGCTGGGTGAACTCCTTCCAGATCAGCAGCCGGATTCGCTTGAGGCTCATCGTGAGGTCCGCCGTCCGTAGAGGACTGAGGAGACCACGAGCATCACCACTGCGTACAGCACCAGCGCTGCCATCTCGGGCCAGAGCTCGTCGAACCCGGCGCCCTTGAGGAAGACCCCCCGCGAGATCGTCACCATGAACCTGGCCGGGAACGCATAGCTGATCCACTGCAGCCAGACCGGGATCTGGTCGAGGGCGAAGGCGAAGCCGGACAGCAGGAACGAGGGCAGGAAGGCCACCAGCATCGCGAGGATGTTGGCGGTGTCCAGCGACGGGGCGATCGCCGAGATCAGCAGGCCCATGCCGAGCGAGGCGAACACGAACAGGGCTGCGCCGACGGCGAGGGCCCAGAAGTTGCCGCGCAACGGCACGTCGAACAGGGTCCGGCCGAGGCCGGTGATCAAGGCGACGTCGAGGAAGGCGATCAGCGTCCAGGGCAGCAGCTTCCCGATCATCAGCTCGATCCGCCGCATCGGGCTCACCTCGAGCTGCTCCTGGGTGCCGAGGTCACGCTCACGGACCAGGGTCACAGCTGTCTGCTGGACGGTGACGATCGCGATGATCACCACCATCAGGCCCGGGATCAGGAAGTCCGACGAGCGTCGTTCCGGGTTGTACCAGGTGCGGATCCGCGGCTCCAGCAGGCCGAGGCTGGACAGGTCCATCCCCTGGGCGTCGGCCCAGTC
>CAYQXH010000033.1:0-21036 GCA_964421325.1 uncultured Propionibacteriaceae bacterium | reverse complement strand
GCCGGCCGATCGACTGAGCACAGCCGGGACAGGCGAAGGCCCCGGCGAGTATGAGTCTCCGGGGCCTTCTGGTTGACGTGGTGTGATGCCCTCGTCGCACCGGAAACCACCAGCCAGCCAACCCCCGCATCACCGGGCGTCCCGGCGGGCGAACCCGCCAGCAAACTGACTTCCTGCTTCCGATCCCCGGTCCACCGAAGTGGCCCGGTAGAGAGATTTCTAGTCCTCCCGGGGTGATCGCCGCAAGGGTTTCCCGCAATGAATCCGACCAGTTTCCGGGCGTCCGGCGTGTCGTCGGCGTGTCGGGTTACACCCGGGAACAGACGGACAAACCACCCGAGCCGGCACCAGCTCGACACCCGCCCACGAGCGGCTCAGCGCAGGGAGGCGAACCGAAAGGGGAGCCAACCAGAAAGGGCACAGTCCCCTTTCTTGCGGTGCCGCCCAGCGAACCGAAAGGGGACTGTCCCCTTTCTTGCGCCCACCCTTGATCTGCGGCCCTGCCGGTGGGGAGTCCAGGTCGGGCCGGCTTCCTGGGTTCAGCCGACCAGCCACTGGGTGGTCGCGACGTACTCCTCGCCGGGGCGCAGCACCGTGCTGGGGAAGTTCGGGTGGTTGGGGGCGTCCGGGAAGCCCTGGGGCTCAAGGGCCACGCCGGCCCTGCGGACGTAGGGAACACCGGAGGTGCCCGGTACCGTGCCGTCGAGGTGCTCGGCGGTGTAGACCTGCAGCGCAGGGGCGTCGCTGCGCAGGGTGAGGGTCAGCCCGGCAGGTCCGGTGAGCCGGCAGTGGTCGCGCAGGCCCTCGCCGTCGACGACGAAGTTGTGGTCGTAGCCACCGTTGCGCGTGATCCCCTCGGCCAGCGCCTGGCCCCGTGCCGTCCCGAGCAGCCGGGCGGAACGGAAGTCGGCCGCAGAGCCCGTGACGTCGCGGATCTCGCCGGTGGGGATCCCGTCGTCACGGTTGGGCGTGTACCGCCCGGCATGGATCTGGATCTGGTGGGTGTCGGTGTCGCCGGAACCCTCCCCGTCCAGGTTGAAGTAGGGGTGCGTGGTCAGGTTCACCACGGTCGGGGCGTCGGTGGTGGCCCGGTAGGTCACCTGGGCGCCGCCCGGCACGAGCTCGAAGCGGGCCGAGACCTGCATCGTGCCAGGGAAGCCCTGGTCGCCGTCCGGACTGGTCAGGGCGAACTCGACCCAGCCGGGGCCGGAGCCGGCCACGTCCCACACCCGGGAGGCGAAACCGCCGGTGCCCCCGTGCAGCTGGTTGGGCGCCTCGTTGATGTCCAGGGCGTACTCGACGCCGTCGAGGCTGAACCGGCCACCGGCGATCCGGTTCGCGAACCGCCCGACGCTCGCGCCGAGGTAGCCGAGCCCGGTGGCGTAGGCCTCCGGGGTCGGGTGGCCGAGCACGATGTTGCGCCAGGTCCCATCGGGAAACCGGACGTCGAAACGGCGCAGCGTGGCGCCGAGGGGCAGGATCTCAAGTCGGACGGTGTCGCCTTCGAGGCGGACGGGAGCATCAACGCTGATCACGGTGGTAACGCTATCAACGCGCAGGCGCGAGCAGCTGGAACCGGGCCGGATCGGTCACATCTCGTCGGTGGGTTCGTAGGCAGCTGCGTCCGGGGAACCGGTCGGCTCGCGATTGGTCACCCGGAGGTGCCGGTGCCACAGCGCCCAGGCCGCAACGGTCAGGACGAGCGCCGTGCCGGCAAGGGTCGGCAGCGAGAAGGCGACGGCTGGCGCGAGGATGCCGGCGATCGCGGCATTCGCCACCAGCGACACGAACGACTGCACGGAGGAGGCCGAGCCGCGGACCGAAGGGAACAGGTCGAGCATGGCAAGGGTCAGGATCGGGAAGGCGAGCGCGATGCCGAAGGAGTAGAACGGCAGCGGCAGCACAGCCCACGGCAGTCCCCGGGCTGCCGGGACCAGCGCCAGCGCAAGATTCACCGCCCCCGCGCCGAGGCTGATCAGGTAGCCGAGGCTGGCCAGCCGGCGTCCGCTCATCCGGCCGGCAAGGCGCCCGCTGACCCAGGAGCCGACCACCATGCCGGAGATCAGCGGCACGAACAGGATCCAGAAGTCCTGCGCGCCGAGGCCAAGCAGCTTCACGACGAACAGCTGGGCTGCGGAGATGTAGAGGAACATGCCGGCGAAGTTGAACATGCCGGCGAAGGCGAGGCGGCGGCCGTCGCGGTTGCGCCACACCTCCAGCAGCCCGGAGGCGAGGGACCGGACCTGGAAGGCCGAGCGGCGCTCGGCGGGGTGGGTCTCCGGCATCACCAGCACCACCAGCGCGAGCAGCACCAGGCCGAAGCCGGTGAGGAACCAGAAGATGCCGCGCCAGCTGCCGACGCCGAGCACCCAGCCTCCGATGATCGGGGCCAGCGCCGGGGCCAGGCCGAAGATCATGGCGATGTGGCTCATGGTGCGCTGGGCCTGCTCGTCGGAGAAGACGTCGCGCACCATTGCGCGGCTGATGATCTGCCCGGCACCGGCGCTGATTCCCTGCAGCGCGCGGAAGACCAGCAGCACCCCGAGGTTCGGCGAGAGGGCGCACCCGACCGAGGCAGCGATGTACAGGATCGTCCCGCCGATGATCACCGGCTTGCGGCCGAGGGCGTCCGACAGCGGGCCGTGCAGGAGGCTCATCACAGCGAAGGCGAGCAGGTAGACGCTGACGATCTGCTGCAGGGCCAGCTCGGACGCGCCCCACTCTGCCTCCAGCTGGGTGAAGGCCGGGAACATCGTGTCGATCGAGAACGGACCGACCATGCCCAGCCCGGCGAGGATGACCAGGAACAGCCAGTTGCCGCCGGCGGGCTGCCGGTTCGGCGCCGACGTGGTCTGCTGGCTGGTCACCGGCGCATCCTCGCACGTCCGGGGGCCCCTTCCGTGACCTGCGCAGCCTCCGGCCATCGAGCGGCAACTATGCTCACCGGGTGCCGCGTCCCCTCAGCATCAGATTCGTGTCCATGCACACCTCGCCCGCGACCCTGCCGGGTTCGGGCGATGCCGGTGGCATGAACGTCGTCGAGCGCTCCCAGGCCGAGGCGCTGGCGGCGATCGGGCACCGGGTCGAGCTGGTGACGCGCCGCTCGCACCCGGAAGACCCCGACGAGGTCGAACTGCTGCCCGGAGTCCTCCTGCGCCACCTGGACGCCGGTCCGCGGACGCCGCTGGCCAAGAGCGTGATCGACGACCACATCGAGGAATTCAGCGCCGGGCTGGAACGCCTGGAGCGGCCCGACCTGATCCACTCCCACCACTGGATGTCCGGCGTGGCCGCCATGCCGGTGGCCGCCCGCTGGGGCGTCCCGCACGTGCAGAGCTACCACTCCGTCGCGGCTCCCGTCGGCTCACCGCTGTCGGCCGGCGAGCCGCCGGAGTCGCCGCGGCGGGTGCCAGGGGAGGCGTTGGTGGCAAGGGGTTCCCAGGCCGTTGTCGCGATCTCTGCAGCCGAGGCCCGGACCGTGATCGAGCGTTGCGGGGCGCCCGCCGAACGCGTGACCATCGTCTCCCCCGGCGTCGACCAGGTAATGTTCCGGCCGCTCCAGCCGGGCGAGCAGCGCTGGTCGTGGCAGCCGTCCGGTGCGGCGGCGTGGCCGCTGGGATACGTGCTGTTCGCCGCAAGGCTGCAGCCGCTGAAGGGCCCCGACCTGGCCATCCGCGCCGTCGCGGAGCTCGACCCGGCGGTCCGGCCGCACCTTGTGGTCGCCGGCGACGCCTCCGCCGACTTCGCGCACTACGAGGACGAGCTCCGCGCTCTGGTCACCGCGTCCGGCCTGGACGGCAACGTGACCTTCGTCGGGCCGCAGCCCCGCGAGGAACTCGCCCGGCTGATGCGCGGGGCGCGGGTGATGCTGGTGCCGTCCCACTCGGAGACCTTCGGCCTGGTCGCGCTGGAGGCCGAGGCCAGCGGGACGCCGGTGATCGCAGCGGCTGCAGGCGGGCTGCGGGAGGCCGTCGCGCACGGCGAGACCGGCCAGTTGATGGACTCCCGCCTGCCGCAGGACTGGGGCCGCGCGCTCAACCGGCTCCTGACCGAGCCGGGGCTGCTGGTCCGGATGGGGATCGTCGCAAGGGTGCACGCCCGCCGGTTCGAGTGGCGGATGGCGGCCCAGCGGCTGTCGGCGGTCTACCGGGGACTGCTGTCGTGATGCTCCCCGGTCCCCGGGTCGTGTTCCTGCATGCCCACCCCGACGACGAGACCCTGGCGACCGGGGCGCTGCTGGCAGCGCTGGCCGCGGACGGCTACCGGGCAGCGGTCGTGACCGCGACCCGCGGCGAGCAGGGAGCTGTGGTGCCAGGGCCGCTCTCCGCTCTCGCCGGTACCCCGGAGCTGGTCGAGCACCGGATCGGCGAGCTCCGGGGAGCCCTCGCCGAGCTCGGGGTGGCGGAGCACGCCTTTCTCGGGACCCCACCGGCGCTGGCACCGGGCCGGCAGCCGCGGCGCTACACCGACTCCGGGATGCGCTGGCTGGATGCGGCCGAGACCCTCGCCGGTCCTGGCGGGCGGGCCGGGCCGGACAGCCTCACGGCAGCCTCGGTTCCCGTTGCGGCCGCGGACCTGGCCGCCTACCTGCGGCACTACGGCGCTGCCGCGCTGGTGGCCTACGACGAGCACGGCGGCTACGGGCATCCCGATCACGTCGCCTGCCACCACATCGCGATCGCCGCAGCGGCGAGCAGTGGGGTGCCGCTGTTCGAGGTGGTCTCCGAGCCGCTGCTGCCGGTGCCCGCGGCCACCGAGATCGCCCTGCCGCAGTTCCTGCCCACCGTCCGGCGGGCACTCGGCAACTACGCCAGCCAGCTCACCGTGGACGGCGACGAGGTCGTCCACGTCGGCGGCCAGCGGCAGCCGATCGCGACCACGGCCTGGCTCCTCGCACGCTGAGCCCGGCGAAGGGTGTCTGGACCCGGTCGGGGCCCGGCCGCCATTCCCCTGGCCCGTGCCGGTGTCCCCCGAGCTTGACGAAGGGTGTGGG
The DNA here is from genome assembly GCA_964421325.1 of uncultured Propionibacteriaceae bacterium. Classification (GTDB taxonomy): domain Bacteria; phylum Actinomycetota; class Actinomycetes; order Propionibacteriales; family Propionibacteriaceae; genus Propionicimonas. The sequence continues at coordinate 16,043 of CAYQXH010000033.1, read as the reverse complement.
GCTACTACGTTGAGTGCCATGCCGACAGTTGAGCCACCTCGGGTCGCCATCGTCGGCGCTGGCCCGGCGGGGTTGTTCGCCGCAGCCGCACTGGTCGCCGATCCGGAGCTCCGGGTGGACATCTTCGACCGGATGCCGACCCCGTTCGGGCTGTTGCGGTACGGCGTCGCCCCCGACCACGCGAGTATCAAGGCCGTGGCCACCACGCTGGCGCGGGTGTTCGAGTCCGATCGGGTGCGGTTCCTCGGCCTGGTGGAGTTCGGCCGGGACGTCACGGCCGCGGAGCTGGTCGCAGCCTACGACGCAGTGATCTACGCGGTGGGTGCTGCCGACGATCGCCGTCTCGGCATCCCGGGCGAGGACCTGCCGGGCAGCCGGTCGGCACGCCAGTTCGTCGCCTGGTACTCCGGGCACCCGGACGCAGAACCGCAGCCCCTCGCCGGGGTGCGGGACGCGGTGGTGGTCGGGGTCGGCAACGTGGCTGTCGACGTCGCCCGGATCCTGCTGAAGGAGCCCGCGTCCCTGAGCTCTACCGACATGCCGGACCAGGTGCTCGAGGAGCTCCGTTCGGCCCGGGTGGAGAGAGTCTGGCTGGTCGGCCGCCGCGGCCCGCAGCACGCGACCTTCACCACCCCGGAACTGCGGGAGCTGCTGGAGACGCCGGGCATCGGGGTGACCGTCGAGGGTTGTGACCTCAGCGCCATCGACGAGCCCGGGCTCGAACGCCACGCCCGTGCCAATCTGGCCGCGATCGCCAGGGCTGTGGCCGAGTCGCCGGCAACTCCCGACCGCTGGCTGCACCTGCTGTTCTGGCACCGGCCGGTCGAGCTGTCCGGTGCCGGTCTTGTGCAGGCCGTCCGGTTCGAGCCGACGGCGCCGGGCGGGAAGGCCGTGACGGTGCGGGCCGACCTCGTCCTTCGCTCGATCGGCTACCTCGGGGTGCCGCTGCCCGGCGTCCCGTTCGACGGCGGCCGGATCCACAACCACGAGGGCCGGGTGCTGGAACTGGACGGCTCGGCGCGTCCCGGCGAGTACGCGGTCGGCTGGATCAAGCGCGGCCCGGTCGGCCTGATCGGTAGCAACAAGAAGGACGCTGCCGAAACCGTCGGGCACCTGCTGGCAGACCTCGCCGTCCAGCCGCGCCGGCCGCTGCACAACCTTGACGCGGCCCTCGCCGCCCGCGGCGTCCGGCCGAGCAACCTCGCCGACTGGCGTCGCATCGACGAGGCCGAGATCGCCCGCGGGGGCATCCGCGGCAGGGAGCGCACCAAGATCGAGGCCTGGCACGACCTGCTCGACCTGGTCCGCGCCGGACAGCTCAAGGACTGACTGCCGGCAACGCCGCCACTCACCCGAAGATCGCTTGCGGGGTGGTGGAGGCAGGGGCGCGGCGGCAAACCGTAGGGTGTGACCGTGATCAAGCACATCGTGATGTGGAACTTCGCCGACGAGGCCGAAGGCGCAGACAGGGCCACCAACCTGCGAATCGTCCGGGACCGGCTGGCCGGCCTCGCCGACGTCGTTCCCGGGATCATCACCCTCGAACCGGTGATCCCGACCGACCCCTTCGAGCACAGCTACGACCTGGTGCTGTACTCCGAGTTCGAGTCCCCGGCCGCGCTCGCCGCCTACGCTGCGCACCCCGACCATGTTGCGGTCGCCGGCCTGATCGGCAAGATGCGGACCGCCCGGGTCTGCGTCGACTACGAGGCCTGAGCCGGGCCGAGGTAACTGCCGCCGGCCGGCGGGAACGATCCGGCTGGTCCGTCCTGGCTCGCGTCGTGCGCCACAGGTGCGGGCCGGCCCTACCATTGTGCGGGGAGCACGAGCCTTCCTACCGCCAGCGGGCGGGAGCAGTAGACGGAGGATTCAATGGATTCGGTGAGTCGTCGTACGGCCGTCATCGGAGCAGTCGGCGTAGCCGGCGTGGCGCTGGTCGGATGTTCGACCGAGGCCCCGGCCCAGACCATGCCGCCGGCAACGCAGAGCCCGCCCGACACCACCGGGGCGACGCCGACGCCGACCCCGACCGTCGACACCACCCCGAGGTGGCCCCTCACCGGCAAGGTGCTGAAGGACCCTGAGGACGCCAAGCACATCGCTGTCGCGGTCAAGGTGCCCGACAACCGGAACGAGCACCCGCAGATCGGCCTGGACAAGGCCGACATCGTCTATGTGCAGATGGACGGGTACCCGGCAGCCGTCGGCCGTTCCAGCACGCGCCTGGTGCCGGTGTTCCACTCCCAGTTCGCCGACACCGTCAACCCGGTGCGCTCCATCCGTCCGGTGGACATCCCGATGCTGGCCCCGATGAACGCCATCATCGGCAACACCGGCGCCTTCAAGTGGGTTCTCGACTACGCCAAGGAGTTCTCCGACTACCTGGTGCCGATGAAGTCCTACATGGCGACCAAGGGCACCGGTTCCTACAGCATCCTCGCCAGCCGCGTCCGCACGTGGCAGGGCAACACCTACTACGACCGGGCCGTCGCCTGCCACCCCAAGGTGCTGGCCGAGCAGACCAAGAAGTTCCCCGACGGGCCGAAGCAGAACTACTTCCCCTGGGCTGCCAGCGACGACGAGGTGAGCACGGAGGTCGCCGGCAAGCCGGCGAGCAAGGTCAGCGTCCCCTGGATGAGGGGGAACACCTACGACATGACCTACACCTACAGCGCCAAGGCCAAGCGCTACCTGCGCTCGATGCCCTGGGGCCCGCACGTGCTCGCCGGCGGCAAGCGCGTCACCTGCGACAACGTCCTGGTGATCCGGACCAAGCACGTCTTCGGGAAGATCTACTCCAGCGGCAAGATCGTGCCGCACTACGGCGGTCACGACGAGCCGATCCACGACATCATCAACACCAAGGGCAGCTTCTACTACGCCCACGGCGGCAAGTACGTGTCCGGCACCTGGACCAAGGGTGAGGTGGACGAGGTGTTCGAGTTCACCCTCGCCGACGGCTCCCCGCTGAAGATGGCCCCCGGCCAGACGTACGTCGAACTGCCCAACTACAACGCCAAGGTCCGCTTCAGCGGTTGAGCCGCTCCGGCCCCTGGTGGGTCTGGGTCCAGTCGGTGCGGCATGAGAGCATCGGGCCATGCGCTCGTTGATCCGCATCCTCGGCGTTGCCCGGGAACTGCTGCCCGCCTACGCGGCCATCGTCGCCGCCGGCGTGCTGGTGGCAGCGACCGGCCTGACTGTGCCGTTCATCATCAAGGCTGCGACCGATGAGGTGGTCGCCGGCCTCAGCGGCGGCGGCGCGGGCGTCCCCGGGGTCCTCTGGCTGGCCTTCCTGCTGCTGCTCACCGACGTCGCCAACACGATCATCAGCAACGTCGGCGGCTACCTCGGCGACGTGATGGCCATCCGGCTGCGCTCGATCCTGTCCCGCAACTACTTCGAGAAGCTGCTGCGCCTGCCGCAGCGCTACTTCGACAACGAGCTCACCGGCACGATCATCTCCCGGCTGCAGCGCTCGATCACCGAGACCACCGCCTTCCTGAACATGTTCGCCAACAACTTCCTGCCGATGCTGCTGAGCGTTGTGGCCGCCCTCGTGATCATCGGCTGGTACTCGTGGTGGCTGGCCCTGCTGATGCTGGCGGTGTACCCGCTGTTCACCTGGCTGACCGCCCTCACGTCCCGACGCTGGCAGCGGCTGGAGACCGCCAAGAACCTCGAGTTCGACGTGGCCGGTGGCCGGTTCGCTGAGGTGGTCGGGCAGATCCGGGTGGTGAAGAGTTTCGTGGCCGAGCCAAGGGAGCTGGCCCACTTCAACGGTCGCTACGACGCGACCATCGGCCTCACCAGGGAGCAGTCGGCGTACTGGCACAAGATGGACGTGGCCCGCAGGGGAGCGCTCAACCTGATCTTCTTCGGCATCTACTCCATCATCTTCACAGCCACGATCTCCGGCGAGTTCACCCTCGGCGTGATGGTGCTGCTGATCCAGCTGGTGAACATGGCCAGGCAACCGGTGCAGTCGATGAGCTTCCTCGTCGACGCCTCGCAGCGGGCGATCACCGGCTGCCGGGACTACTTCAAGGTGATGGACGAGCCGGTCGAGTCGGCAGCAGTCTCGGCGGATGCGCCGCCACCGCCCACCCTGCGGACCCGTCCGGGTGAACCCGTCGTGGTCTTCGAGGACGCCCGGTTCGGCTACACCGACGACGTCGAGGTGCTCCGTGGGGTCAGCTTCGAGGTGCGGCGCGGTGAGCGGGTGGCCTTCGTCGGCGAGAGCGGGGTCGGCAAGACCACGATGACCAGCCTGCTGCTGGGCCTCTACCCGCTGACCGGCGGCAAGCTGCTGGTGGACGGCCGCGACGTGACCACTGTCCCCTTGCCGGAGCTGCGCGCCCAGGTCGGGGTGGTGTTCCAGGACCCGGCCCTGTTCTCCGGCACCATCCGGGAGAACATCGCCTACGGCCGTCCGGGGGCCTCGGAGGCTGAGATCGTCACGGCGGCCCGGCGCTCGCACGCGCACGGCTTCATCATCGCCCTGCCCGGCGGCTACGACGCCGAGATCGGCGAGCGCGGGGTGAAGCTGTCCGGTGGCCAGAAGCAGCGGATCGCGGTCGCGAGGGCGATGCTGAAGGACGCCCCGATCCTGGTGCTGGACGAGGCCACCAGCTCGCTGGACTCGAAGGCCGAACGCCTGGTCCAGGAGGGCCTGGAGGAGCTGATGTCCGACCGGACGACGCTGATCATCGCCCACCGGCTGTCCACGATCAGCTCGGTCGACCGGATCATCACCCTGCGCGAGGGCCTGATCGAGGAGATCGGGACCCCGGCGGAGCTGGCTCGCACCAACGGCATCTACGCCGAATTGCTGGCCCTGCAGGCGTCCGCGTCCAAGGCCGACCGGAAGCGCCTGCAGCGCTACGAGATCCTCGGCTGACCGGGGACGGTTCCTTTTCCGTTCAGCTGAGCGGCTGACGGCCGGCTGACCGGGGACGCAGGACCGGGGACGCAGGACCGGGGACGCAGGACCGGGGACGGTTCCATTACCGTTCAGCTGAGCGACCGACAGGGACGGTGCGTCTCCGTCCAGCTGAACGGAAATGGAACCGTCCCCGGATGCCACCTCTGAACGGAAAAGGAACCGTCCCCGGGATCCGACCGGAGTCGCGGTGCCCCGCCGGGTAGGTGCAGGATGCCGGGATGACCCGCCACATCCGCCCACTGGAGAGTGGGGACGCCGCCCGCCTCGCCGAACTCATGCAGCGCAACCGCGAGTTCCTCCAGCCGTGGGAGCCGGTCCGGCCCGAGAGCTACTTCACCGTGGAGGGCCAGGCGGAAGCCGTGGCCGACTCCAGGCGGCGCTCGGCCGAAGGCAGCATGGCTGCCTATGTGATCATCGACGAAGCCGGCGACGTGGTCGGCCGGATCAACCTCAACAACATCGTCCGGGGACCTTTCCAGTCGGCCAGCGTCGGCTACTGGCTGGACGAGGCCGCCGGCGGCCGCGGGCTGGCCACCGCAGCTGTGGCCGAACTGGTCGGCGTCGCCTTCCGGACCCTCGGGCTGCACCGCGTCGAGGCCGGAACCGTGCCCGAGAACGAGAGGTCCCAGGCAGTGCTGCGCAGAAACGGCTTCAAGCGGTTCGGCTACGCGCCCGGCTACCTCGCCATCGCCGGCAGCTACCGCGACCACATCCTCTTCCAGCGCCTCGCCGACGACTGAGCCGGGGAGCAGGTTCCGGCGCAGCGGGCGGTTTCGCTCCCGCTGTGCCATGCTCGGATCCAACGAATGCCGGCGAGCGACGCGGAGTGCAGATGAACGACAAGTCGGAGCCCGGGGGCCCAACCGAGCCCAGGCGACGCATCCTGTTCCTGTTCTCCGACACCGGCGGCGGCCACCGGTCGGCGACCGAGGCGATGATCGAGGCGCTCGACCTGGAATTCCCGGGACGCTTCGAGTCCCGCAAGGTCGACTTCTTCCGCGAGTACTACCCGCGGCCGCTGAAGTTCGCGCCCGAGATCTACCCCCCGATCTCGCGGGTGCCACAAGCGTGGGGCTTCTCCTTCAAGGTGTCCGACGGCAGGGGCCGGACCAAGGTGGTCAGCGAGCTGGCCTACCCCTACCTGCGGCGCGCGGCCCAGCGGCTGATCAAGGAGAACCCGGCCGACCTGATCGTCTCGGTGCATCCGCTGGTGAACACCACCCTGATGCGGGCGATGCGGAAGTCACCCCGGCCCTACATCACGGTGGTCACCGACCTGGTCTCAACGCACGCCTTCTGGTTCGACCGCCGGGCCGACCTGGTGGTGGTGGCCACGGAGGAGGCGAAGGCCAAGGGGATCGACTACGGCATCCCGGAGGGCAACCTGCGGGTGATCGGGCTCCCGGTCGCCGACCGCTTCCGCCAGCCTCTCCCTGACCGTGACGCCTGGCGCCGGCAGCAGGGCTGGCGAACTGACCTGCCGGTGATCCTCCTCGTCGGCGGCGGCGACGGCATGGGACCGCTGAAGCGGGTCGCCAAGGCGATCAACGAGGCCCGGCTGCCGGCAACGCTCGTCGTCATCTGCGGCCGCAACACCGAGCTTCGCGAGGAGCTCGAGCAGGTGGAGTGGAACCTGCCGGTGCACCTGTACGGCTTCACCTCCAACATGCCGCAGTTCATGGCCGCAGCCGACATGCTGGTCACGAAGGCCGGGCCCGGCTCGATCAGTGAGGCGTTCATCAGCGGCCTGCCGCTGGTGCTGTACGCCCGCCTTCCCGGCCAGGAGGACGGCAACGTCAGCTACGTCGTCAACGAACGCGCCGGGGTCTGGGCGCCACGCCCCCGGGAGGTGGTCGAGGCCCTCCGGCGCTGGGTGGAGGACCCGGAGGCAAGGGCGAGGGCTGCCGCAGCCAGCCGGCGGGTGGCCAAACCGGACGCGGCGCGGGCCATCGCCCGACTGATCGCCGACCAGGTCGGCGTCCAGGGCTGAGAGCGGACCGGACCCTGTCGGGCCGCCCGGGGCACCGGCTACCTTTGAGGGTCGAAGCCAACCAGGAGACGAGCACTTGACGCAGGACCAGAAGCCGGCCGAGGAAGCAGAGAAGGAACCGATCAAGGTCGCCTTCTCGTTGCCGCAGATCGTCGGCGGTGCCCTCGCCGCCGCGACCGCAGCCACCATCGGCTCACAGCTCGGGGTGGCCGGCACCATCGTCGGGGCTGCGGTCGCCAGCATCGTCGGCGGCGTCGCTGGCACCCTGTACAGCGCCGGCCTCGACCGCACCCACCGCAAGGTGGCCGAAGCGATCAACCGCGGCTACAGCCGGGTGCGCAACGCCGAGGACTACGATCCGGACGCTGTGCTGGCACTCGGCGCCGACGAAGCCAGCCCGGTCCTGCCGGGGCTGGGTGAGGTGCCCGCGGCAGCAGCGGACCCGGAGGCGACGGCGGAGACCAGGCTGGACCTTCCGCCGGAGGACCACCCCGATGACCGGCGCCGGCGGGTCTGGAAGGTGATGGGGCTCACGGCAGCCGCAATGTTCCTGCTGGCTCTGGTTGCCATCACCGTCGTGGAACTCGGCCTCGGCCGGGCGCTGGACGGCAAGGGCGGGACCACCATCTCGCAGGTGGTGCGGCCCAGCCCGAGCTCGAAGCCCACTCCGTCGGCGACGCCGACAGCGCCCACGCCCACGCCCACGGCCACGTCCGCTGAGCCGTCGGTAACCCCGACCCCGACGGTGACCGAGCCGACCGTGACCAGCCTCCCGTCCCCGACCGAGCCGGCGACCCCGGTGGCGGCCGAGACCTCGACGCCCTGAACGCGCCTCGTCGCCCGCAGCCCCGAGCCGCCGCGGGAGTGGGGAGCGCGACTGTGGTCAGTCGAAGGAGTTGATCATGAAGGCGGCCGCCCGGGTGACGTACTCGCGGAACTCGCTGAGCTCGGGTTCGGGCAGGTCGAGCGAGTCCAGGGCCGCGCTCATGTGACGAAGCCAGCGGTCACGCATGTCGGAGGTGACCGCGAACGGGGCGTGCCGGATCCGCAGCCTCGGGTGGCCCCTGGTGTCGGAGTAGGTGTGCGGACCGCCCCAGTACTGCTCGAGGAACAGCTGCAGCCGTTCGGCGGCCGGCCCGAGGTCCGCTTCCGGATAGAGCGCGCGCAGCGGCGGGTCATCGGCGACGCCCCGGTAGAACTCCGCCACCAGCTTCACGAAGGTCTCGTGCCCGCCGATCCGATCGTAGAGGGGAGGAGTGGTCACTGGTCCATTCTGGGTGCCGGGTTCAACCATCGGTCAACCGCTCCCGCAGGCGGTCGCGCACTGCCGGCCACTCCTCGGCGAGGATCGAGTACACGACGGTGTCACGCAGCGTCCCGTCCGGCATGAACATGTGGTGGCGCAGGATGCCGTCCTGCCGCGCCCCAAGACGTTCGATCGCCGCGCGGGAAGCCGTGTTGCGGGCGTGGGTGCGCAACTCGACGGCAATGCACCCCAGCGGCCCGAAAGCCTCACCCAGCAGCAGCAGTTTCGCCTCGGTGTTCACCTCGGTCCGCTGCGCGGACGCCGCGTACCAGGTGCCGCCGATCTCGCGGCGCCGGTTCACCCGGTCGATGTGCAGGTAGTTCGTCAGGCCGACGACCCGGTCGTCGGCCAGCCGGCGGACCGTGAAGGCCTCCCAGTCCCCGGCGGCGACCTCGGCGAGCCGCTGGTCGACGAAAGCCGCCATCCGGTCCGGGGGCGGGATCATCGTCACCCGCGACTCCCACAGGCGCCCGTCGGCGACCGCTGCGGCCAGCCCGGGCACGTCCTCCACCGACAGGGGATCCAGCCGCACCCAGGTTCCGATCACGCGGGGAGTCTAGGCGGGATCCGCCCGCCCGGCGAAGCCCGGCGCCCCGGTCGGCGGCGATCCCTGCGGGCCGGGGCGGCTGCCGCGGCCTATGGTCTGTGGATGCGCAGCCGGCAGCTACCAGCGACGTTGCTGGTCGTCGCCCTGCTCGCAGGTTGCGCGCAGGAGCCACCCGACCACCTGCTGGCAGCCGCCCAACCGGGAGGATCGCCGACGCTAGCCCGGACGGCACCGGCCGCGCCGGCGATCGCACCGTTCCAGCCGGTGCCAACCGTGACCGAGCCGGCCGGCGGCGCGCCGGCAAGGGAGGACCCGCTGTCGCCGGCCCCGTCCAGGCCGAAGCCGCCCCCGGCCAGGTCCAGCCGGCCACCCGACTGCTCCAGGCTGAAGTGCGTCGCGCTGACGATGGACGACGGCCCGGCGCCCGGGACGGCGAAGGTGCTCGACCTGCTCAAGCGCAGGCACGTCCGTGCCACCTTCTTCGTCGTTGGTGAGCGGGCGGTGCAGCACCCTGCACTGCTCCGGCGGATGGTTCGCGAGGGCCACGTCGTGGGCAGCCACTCGTGGAACCACCCGGAGTTCCTCGGCATGAGTGCGAAGCGGCTGCGGCGTCAGCTCGTCCGCGCCGACCGGGCGATCCGGGGGGCCACCGGGCACCACCCCCGGTTGATGCGTCCTCCGTTCGGGGAAGTCACGCCCCAGGTGCGGACGGCGTGCGGCGCCCTCGGCGAGGCGGTCGTCCTCTGGAATGTCGACCCGAGGGACTGGAAGGACCGCGAGGCCGACACCGTGGTCAAGCGGGTGCTGAAGCACGCGCGGCGCGGCTCGATCATCCTCACCCATGACTCGCTCAAGAGCACCCGCAACGCCTACCCCCGGATCATTGACGGGCTCCGGAAGCGGGGCTTCACCCTGGTCACGGTGCCGCAACTGTTCGCCGGCCGGATGCATGCCGGGCGGGTCTACCTCCACGCCTGACCGACCACTCCCGCAAGCTGTGACTTCGGGCGCCGTAGTCGGGGCCCGAACTCACAGCATGTCGGGGGCGCGGGGCCCGGCGGCACAGGGTCCGGGGCATGGGAGCGGTTGGTGTGGGGCGGCGGGGATCAGGGGCGGTTCCGGGACCGCTGGTAGCGGGCGAGCGCCTCGGTGCGCTCCGCGGCGTGGTCGAGGATCCGCTCGGGGTAGCCGTGGTCGTAGCCGTCCGGGACCTCCCACGGCCGGTGCGCCGAAGCCCCGTCGAGGTGGGCCAGTTCGGGGACGTGGCGACGCACGTAGGCCCCGTCGGGGTCGAACTTCTCGCCCTGCGTCATCGGGTTGAAGACCCTGAAGTAGGGGGCGGCGTCCGTCCCGGTTCCGGCCGTCCACTGCCAGCCGTGGGTGTTGGAGGCCAGGTCGCCGTCGATCAGGTGCTCGAGGAAGTGGTCGGCCCCGTGCAGCCACCAGACGTGGAGGTCCTTGGTGAGGAAGCTGGCCGTGATCATCCGCACCCGGTTGTGCATCCAGCCCTCCGCCAGCAACTGCCGCATCCCGGCGTCAACGATCGGGAAGCCGGTGCGGCCGGCCCGCCAGGCGGCGAAGCCGCCGCCAGGATCGTCGTAGGCGATGGGCAGCTGATTCAGGTCGGCGTCCAGCGAACCGGGGTGGTGGAACAGCACGTCGGCGTAGAACTCCCGCCAGGCCAGCTCGGTGATGAACCGCTCCGCCCCCGCGCCAGCCCTGCCGGTCAGGTCGGCCAGCAGGGTGCGGGGGTGCACCACCCCGAACTTCAGGTACGGCGACAGCCCGGACGTGCCGCGGAGGTCGGGCCGTTCGCGTGCAGTGGCGTAGTCGGCCAGCCCGGATTCGACGAACTCAGCCCACCTCGCCAGCGCGGCACGTTCGCCAGCTTCCGGGAGCCTGATCGGGCACTCGGCGAGGGCTGCGTCGACTGCGGCCAGCGCCCGGTGGTCGCTGACAGCCTCGGCCAACCGGAGGTCCGGCGGCTCGACCGCAGGCCCGCGCCAGCCGTGTTCGCGCCAGGCGCGCTGGAAGGCGCCGAACACCCGGTACCCGTCGCCGGAGCGGTTCACGACCCGCCCCGGCGTCACGGCGTACGGCGAGCCGGTCTCGACCCACCCGATTCCCCGAAGGGCAAGTTCGGCACGAACCCGGGAGTCGCGCGCAGCGCCGCCCGGCTCGGTCTCGGTGGAGACGTGCACCTCCTGGGCCCCCACCTCGGCGGCCAGCGCCGGGATCACCTCGACCGGGTCGCCCCAGCGCAGGCACAGCCGCCCGTCGTAGGTCTCGTCCAGCGCGCCAAGGTTGGCTGCCAGCCAGCCGCGACGCACCGGTCCGGCCGGGTCGAAGAACTGTGGGTCGACCACGAAGCACGCCAGCACCGGCCCCCTGGCTGCGGCCGCGCCGAGCGCTGGGTGGTCACCGCGACGCAGGTCGCGGCGCAGCCACAGCAGGGCGCCGGCCTCAGGCATCTGCCCTGGCCGTCGCCAGCAGGGCTGCCGCAGCGCCGATGCTGTGGCCGAGCCGGCGCCCCGGCTCGACCACCAGGTGCTGGTACTTCCCACCCACCCAGACCGGCAGTACCGGCTCCTCTGCCAGGCTCGCGACGATCCGCGCAGCCTTCGGCGCGTCCCGGTTCCTGGGAACGGCCGTCACCGCGGCCCAGGCTCCCGACCTGGCGGCCGCATCCCGCCAGGCCGGCAGCGGCACCTGCGCGCCGAGGTAGATGGTCGCGATCCCGGCGCGCCTGGCGGCTACGGCGAAGGCCAGCAACCCGATCTGGTGGTCGACCCCAGGCGGCGCTCCGATCAGCACCGGCGACCCGGGCAGGGTCCTGCCGGTCGCCTCGTAGGCCGACGACAGCCGGCGCATCACGATGTTGGAGACCAGGTGTTCGGCCGCGACCGAGACGGCTCCGGACGCCCATTCCCGGCCGATGCGCTGCAGGGCCGGCATGAGCCAGCGGTCCACGACGGTCTCGAACCCGGCGTTGGCGAAGCGCTCGTCCAGCACCTTTGCCACGGCAGTGGCATCCAGGTCGGCCGCCGCCGCGATCAGGGCCGCGTGGGGATCGACGGCCGGATCCTCACCTTCGGGCTGCCTGGCCACCTCGGCCGCTGCAGCCTTGGGCGTCCAGCCGGCCTGCACGAGGGCCTGCATGGCGCTGATCCGGGCCAGGGCGCCGTCGTCGTAGATCCGGTAGCCGGAGGGGCTTCGTGAGGGCTCCAGCAGGCCGTAGCGACGCTCCCAGGCACGCAGGGTGTGCTCGGGTACGCCGGTCAGCGCTGAGGCCTTCTTTATGGTCACCATGACGGGGCCCATGCTAGGGCCAAAACTGCACCGGTCGACACACTCGTACGCACTTTGTCTAAGGTTTTACGCTCAGAGGTTGGCGTTTGGAGCACATCCTGCAATGATCTTGTCAAACCTTTGGGAGGAGTTCGAATGTCCGATCGACGTCGGCAATGGCTGGTCACCGCCGGTGCGGTCCTCATGGTCTTCGGGACCCTCTACGGGTTCGGTTTGATCGGTACCCCGGTCGAGCAGAGTGCGGGCGGCAGCCTGTCCGCCGAGGCCACCTTGCTGGCCCCGGCCGTGCGGGCCTTCTCGATCTGGTCGGTCATCTACCTCGGCCTGATCGGCTACGTCGTCTGGCAGTGGCTGCCGGCCAACGCAGCCTCGCCGAGGGCGCGCCGGATCGGCTGGCTGTCCTCGGTCTCGATGGCCCTGAACGGGCTGTGGCTACTGGTGGTGCAGGTGGGCGCCCTGTGGCTGAGCGTCGCCGTGATCGTCGCGCTGGCGGTCACCCTCGGTGAGCTGATGCGGCGGCTGGGAGAGCCGCGTGCCACCGGCGCAGCCGAACGATTGCTGGTCGACGGTACGTTCGGCCTCTACCTCGGATGGGTTTCGGTGGCTACCCTCGCGAATGTGACTGCGACCCTGGTCGCGTCGGGCGTCGATCCCGGCGGTGAGGTGGCGGAGTACCTGGCAGTGGCAGTGCTGGGGGTCGGCGCCGCGCTCGGCGCTGTGCTTGCGAAGGTGCTCGGCGGCCGGCTCGGAGTTGCCGCGGCCATGGTCTGGGGACTCTCCTGGATAGCGGTCGGCCGCCTGGCCGGCGAGCCCGCCTCCGACCTGACCGGAGTTGCTGCGGGCATTGCAGCCGCCGTGGTTGCGGTGGCCACCGCCCTGGTGTTGCTCGGCCGCCACACCGAACACCGCGTACCCGAGACGTCGCTCACCGAGGGGAATCATGCCCAGCACCAGCATCAGAACTGACCAGGTCGTTCTCCTGGACGAGAACGACCAGCCGATCGGGACAGCTGCGCGGTCCTCCGTGCACGGGTTCGAGACCCCGCGCCATCTGGCCTTCTCCTGCTACCTCTTCGACGACCGCGGCCGGGTCCTGCTCACCCGTCGCGGGCTGACGAAGGTCGCCTGGCCCGGGGTCTGGACCAACTCCTGCTGCGGACACCCGGCCCCCGGCGAAGCCGCCGAGGACGCGGTCCGCCGCCGGCTGGCCGACGAACTGGGCACGGTCGTCACCGGGCTCGAACTGGCGTTGCCCGACTTCGGCTACCGGGCGGTGGACGCCTCCGGTGTGGTGGAGAACGAATTCTGTCCGGTCTGGGTGGCCCGGCTGGCCGGCCCCCTGCAGCCCGATCCCGGCGAGGTCGCCGAGCTCACCTGGGTGGCCTGGCCCGACCTGGTGGCGATGGCCGAGGCCGCTCCGGCCCTGCTCAGTCCGTGGTGCGTCGCGCAGGTTCCCCTGCTCGACTCCGTCCTGGCGAAGGTGGGGGCAGCATGACCCTGACCAGTTCCGGTCACCGGCGCCTGAGTGAGGCTCCCCCCTCGGCTGTCGGTGACGATGCCACGGTGGCCGCGGTCGAGGCCCTGGTCGCAGACACCCTCGAATCCCTGAGGACTCGATGGGCCGACCTGGCGGCCACCGTGGTTCCACGTCCTGGTGTCCTGCACACCGACTCGGTTCTCGACCTGCTCGACGGCATGGTCAACTCCGGCGGCAAGCGGTTCCGGCCGCGCATGGCGCACTGGGGCTGGGTGGCCGCAGGCGGGCAGGAGACCGGTCGCGGGCAGGCCGACCTGATCCGGGTCGGAGCAGCACTCGAGCTGCTGCACGTGTTCGCCCTCATCCACGACGACGTCATGGACTCCTCCGAGACCCGCCGGGGCCAGCTCTCGGTACACGCGAGTGCCCGCCGCCAACACGTCCGGCTGCACGGTCTCGGTGACGCCCAGCGGTACGGCGAGAACATCGCCATCCTCGCCGGGGACCTCGCCCACAGCGAGGCCGGGCTGCTCGTGGCCGGGTTGCCGGCCCCGATGCAGGAGTTGTGGCGCACCCTGGCTATCGAGCTCATGATGGGCCAGGGCCGCGACCTGGTCGGCGCAGCCAACGGCCGCCGCGACCTCGACCACGCCCGCGAGGTGGCCCGCGCCAAGTCCGGCGCCTACACGGTCTGGCGGCCGCTCCAGCTGGGCGCAGCCGCCGCCGGCGCCTCGAGGCAGACCCTCGCGGCACTGGAACGCTACGGCGTCGCGGTCGGCGAGGCCTTCGCCCTGCGCGACGACATCCTCGGCGTGATCGGCGATCCGAGCGCGACCGGCAAGCCCGTCGGTGACGACCTGGTGGCCGGCAAGCCGACCGTGCTGCTGGCCCTGGCCACCCAGAGGTTCGCGCCGCGCTGGCGTCGGGCCCTGCAGCGGGCCGGCAGCGGACGGGTATCCGCGTCCGACGTGGCAGCCCTGCAGTCGGAGCTCGTTCGCTCCGGCGTAATCGCCGACGTCGAGGTGATGATCCGGGACGCGGTCGCAGCGGCCCGTGACGCGCTCGAGGATCCCGCGATCGACCGTTCGGCAGCAGCCGGACTCGAAGCCCTTGCCCGTCGCGTCGCCTGGCGGACCACGTGAGCCGCGTAGTCGTGATCGGGGCCGGCCTCGCCGGCCTGTCCGCAGCCAGCCAGCTCGTCGCCGACGGTCATCGGGTGTCGATCTTCGAGCGCGGGGCCGAGCCGGGCGGCCGCAACGGCACCCTGGCCTCGTCCGGCTTCACCTTCGACACCGGCCCGACGGTGTTCACCATGCCGCACCTGCTCGACCGGGCGTTCGCCCGCCTCGGCCGCGACCGGCAGGCGGAGCTCCCGATGACCCGCCTCGACCCCGCCTACCGGGCGGTCTACCGGGACGGTTCCCAGCTGCTGGTACGGGCGCAACTTGCCGACCAGGTTGCCGAGATCCGCAACCGCGGACTTGCCAGGGACGCAGCCGCCTACCCCGGCTTCGTCGACTGGCTGGAGCAGCTCTACGAGAGCGAGATGCCGCACTTCATCGAGCGGAACTTCGACTCGGTGCTCGACCTGCTGGCCAGCCCGGGAGCTGCAGCCAAGCTGGTCCGCCTCGGCGGCTTCGGCAGCCTGGAGAAGGCGGTCTCCAGCCGGTTCGCCGACTCCCGGCTGGTGCGCCTGTTCACCTTCCAGGCCATGTACGCCGGCCTGGCCCCTTCGGACGCCCTGGCCATCTACGCCGTGATCACCTACATGGACTGCATCTCCGGGGTGTGGTTCCCCGACGGTGGGATGCACGCCGTGCCGAAGGCGTTCGCCCGGGTGCTGGGTGACGCCGGGGTCGAATTGCGTTACGAGACCCCGGTCAGTGAGATCCTTCGGGACTCCAGGGGTCGGGTGGCCGGGGTGAGGGCAGGCGGCGAGCAGGTGATGGCCGATGCGGTCGTGGTCACCCTCGACCTGCCGACCGCCTACACAGAGCTGCTGCCCGACCTGCGCCCGCCGCGGGTGCTCGACCGGGCAGCGTACTCCCCGTCCGCCGTCGTCTGGCACGTCGGGGTGCGCGGCAAGCCGAAGGCCGGCGTGGCTCACCACAACATCCACTTCGCTGACGCCTGGGCCGAGTCCTTCGACCAGCTGATCAAGCGCAAGGAGCTGATGACCGACCCGTCCCGCCTGGTGACGGTGCCCAGCCTCGACGCTCCCGAGATGGCCCCGGACGGGCACAGCGTGCTCTACGTGCTGGAACCGGTGCCGCATCTGGGCGCAGACATCGACTGGACCACCGAGCGCGGACCGGCGCGGGACCGGCTGCACCGGTTCCTCTCGGCCAACGGCTACCCCGACGACATCGTCACCGAACGCCTGATCACTCCCGCTGACTGGGCTGCGCAGGGCATGGCGATGGGCACCCCGTTCAGCCTCGCGCACACCTTCGGCCAGACCGGGCCGTTCCG
>CAYQXH010000032.1:0-21206 GCA_964421325.1 uncultured Propionibacteriaceae bacterium | reverse complement strand
GGCGACCCCGCCGACCTGCCACCGATGGTGGCCATCCACGCCGGCACCCCGGGCGACTACCCGGTGGTGAGCGTCGACCAGCGACTCGGCGCCCGGCTGGCGACCGAGCACCTGCTCAGCCTCGGCCACCGGACCGTCTGGCACATCTCCGGACCGACCCTCTGGTACGAGGGGGTCGAGCGCGTCCTCGGCTGGCAGGAGGCGCTGACCGATGCCCGCGCGGAGGTGCCCCCGGTCTTCCGCGGCGACTGGTCGGCGGAGTCCGGCTACGCCGCCGCGATGGAACTCCTCCGGAGCCCGGGGGTCACGGCGATCTTCGTCGGGAACGACTCGATGGCCCTCGGCACGCTCCACGCCATGCACGAGCTCGGCCTGCGCTGTCCCGAGGACGTCAGCCTGGTCGGCTTCGACGACTACCCGGAGGCCGCCTACTTCAGCCCCGGCCTCACCACCATCCGCCAGGACTTCGACGAGATCGGGCAACGGTCGGTGGAACTGCTGGTGCAGCTGATCGAGACCGACGGCCCGCACACCCAGCACCTGGTGCTGCCGCCGCAACTGATCGTCCGGGCGAGCACGGCGCCGCCGAAGGCCTGACCCGCCGGCAGGCCGGGGCCTCAGATCCGGGGCTTGTGCACTTCCACTGCCAGCACCTCTGCCTGCGGGCCGAGGTGGGCCACCAACGCCGCTCCCGGCTGCAGCGGCCGGAACGGCACCCCGATCGCCTCCAGCATCACCGGCAGCACCGGCCGGTGGCCGCAGATCGCCGTCGGGACCTGCGATTCGGCAGCCTCCCTCGCCAGCCGCTTCATCAGGGTGGCCACAGCCTTGGGATTCTTCTCCGCCTGTTCCTCGGTGAGGGTGGTCCACCCCTCGACCTCGAGCCGGTGGGCCTTGGCGTGCGGCTGGAGGGTCTTCAGGCAGCGCACCGAGGTGGAGGAGGTCAGCTTGCCGACCCCGAAGGCCTCCAGCAGCGGCACCAGCAGCCGGCTCTGCCGCCGGCCGCGCTCGTCCAGCGGCCGGGCCTGGTCGCGGCCGGTCCAGTTCGCCCGCAACATCGCCTTGCCGTGCCGGACGATCACGAGCGGGGTCGAGTCGGGCAGTTCGATGGCCTGCTGGATCAAGGGCCGCTCATCGGCGTAGGTGACCTTCCGCAGGGCGTGCGAAGCCGGTAGCCACAGGGTGCCGTCGATCTCGGCGTTGGGCTTGTGGCCGTTCTCCCGCAGGGCCCGGGCCCGCCAGTAGGAGACCGTCTTCATGCCCCCGCCAACCGGGTAGCTGAGCCGGTCGAGCGGCAGTCCCAGCCGGACTTCGACGGCGGCCTCCTCGAGGGTCTCCCGGACGGCGCACCCGGCCAGGTACTCGTCCGGGTTGATCTTCCCCTTGGGCAGGCTCCAGTCGTCGTAGCGGGGCCGGTGCACCAGCAGCACCTCGGGTTCCCGACCCTCGACCGGGCGCAGCACCACAGTGCCGGCCGCGGTGATCCGTTTCTCCGCGCTGTTGTTCGTCATGTCGGCCTAGCGCTCAACCGCCCGGCGCTGGCCCATCGTGGCGATCAGGTGCTCCTGGATGTCCAGCAGCGGCTCGCCGTCGGCGCCGGTGGTGCGCTGCGTCCAGGTGTCGCCGTCGAGCCACCACGATGCGGTGCCCTCGTCGAAGGCGAGGTCGAACAGGCCTTCGATCTGGGCGATGTGCTTGGGGTTGTTGAGCCCGACGATCACCTCGACGCGGCGATCCAGGTTGCGGTGCATCAGGTCTGAGGAGCCGATGCCGAGCCGCGGGTCGCCTGCGTTCGCGAACCAGTACAGCCGGCTGTGTTCGAGGAAGCGGCCGAGGATGCTGCGCACCCGGATGTTCTCGCTCAGGCCGGGAATCCCGGGACGGACCGAGCAGATGCCGCGGACCCACAGGTCCACCGGCACCCCGGCGATGGAGGCCCGGTAGAGGGCATCGGTGACCGCCTCGTCGACGATCGAGTTGACCTTGATCCGGACCCCGGCCGGGAGGCCGCGCTTGTGGTTGAGGATCTCGGCGTTGATGCTGTCGAGCAGCCCGCGCCGGACGCCGTGGGGGGCGACCAGCAGCCGCTTGTAGTGGGTCTCCTGGGCCATCCCGGAGAGGTGGTTGAACAGCCTGGCGACGTCGTCGGTGATCACCGAGTTGGAGGTGAGCAGGCCCATGTCCTCGTACATCCTGGCGGTCTTCGGGTTGTAGTTGCCGGTGCCGATGTGGACGTAGCGGCGCAACCCGGTGGGCTCCTCGCGGACCACCAGCGACAACTTGCAGTGGGTCTTCAGCCCGAGCATCCCGTAGACGACGTGGCAGCCGGCCTTCTCCAGCTTCCGCGCCCAGGCGATGTTTGCCTGCTCGTCGAAACGGGCCTTGATCTCGACGAGGGCCAGCACCTGCTTGCCGGCCTGGGCCGCCTCGATCAGCGCATCGATGATCGGGGAGTCGCCGGAAGTGCGGTACAGCGTCTGCTTGATCGCGAGGACCGCCGGGTCGGCCGCGGCCTGCTCGATGAACCGCTGGACGCTGGTTGCGAACGAGTCGTAGGGGTGGTGCAGCAGCACTTCCCGGTTCTTCAGGGCTGCGAACAGGTCGGCCGGCTGGGCGGTCTCGACCTCGGCCAGTTCCGGGTGCGTCTTGGGCAGGAAGGACGGGTACTCCAGCGCCTCCCGGTCGAGGTCGGCGATCGAGAACAGCCCGCGCAGGTCGAGGGGGCTCGGCATCCGGAACACCTCCTTCTCGGAGATGTCCAGCTCGCTGACGAGCAGCTCGAGCATCTTGTTGTCGATGTCCTCCTCGACCTCGAGGCGTACCGGCGGGCGGCCGATCTTGCGTCGCAGCAGCTCCTTCTCCAGTGCGAACAGCAGGTTCTCGGCGTCGTCCTCCTCCACCTCGACGTCCTCGTTCCTGGTCACCCGGAACGTGCTGTGTCCGATGATCTGCATGCCGGAGAACAACTGGTCGAGGTGCCGCGCGATGACGTCCTCCAGCGGCACGAACCTGCCCTCGCCGAGCGGCACGAACCGGCTGAGGATGGTGGGGACCTTCACCCGGGCGAACTGGCGCACACCGGTCACCGGGTTCCGCAGCAGCACAGCGAGGTTGACGCTCAGCCCGGAGATGTACGGGAACGGGTGGGACGGGTCGACGGCCAGCGGGGTGAGCACCGGGAAGATCCGGTTCTCGAACAGCTCGGTCATCTGGTGCCGCTCGCTGCTGGTCAGCTCCTCCCAGCGCAGGATCTCGATCCCGTGCCCGGCAAGGGCCGGGCGGATGTCCTCTGCGAACAGCTTCGCCTGGTCGGCGACGAGCTCGCGGCTGCGGGAGAGGATCGCGTCGTGCAGTTCGCGGGGCATCAGCCCGGAGTTGCTCGCGACGGCCACGCCGGCGGCCATCCGCCGCTTCAGGCCGGCCACCCGCACCATGAAGAACTCGTCGAGGTTGGAGGAGAAGATCGCCATGAACCGGGCCCGCTCGAGCAGCGGCACGCGCTTTGCGTCCTTGGCGAGGTCGAGGACCCGGTTGTTGAAGGCCAGCCAGGACAGCTCCCGGTCGAGGAAGCGGTCGGCGGGCAGCTCCGGCGGGTCTTCGAGAAGATCCTCGACGGTCTCTTCGTCCTCAACCGAGGTCATGGCTGCTCCTGGTGTCGGGCGCGTAAAGGACGTCGCTCCGGGCGACGCGGAATCCCGCGCTTTCGTACATTCTTACCGCTACTTCTTCGGCGCTGTCGACGAAGAGCAGTACCCGCTCTGTTCCGGTTTGGTGAAGGTGGGCCAACCCGGCTTCCAGGAGCACCCGCCCGTAGCCCCTGCCCTGGGCCCGCGGGGCCACCCCGATGACATAAACCTCGCCGGTGGCGGGATCGGCCCGCTTCGTCCAGTGGAAGCCGGCCAGGCCATCGGCGTCGAAGCCGAGGATCAGGCCGGACGGGTCGAACCACGGCTCGGCCATCCTGGCGGCGAGCCCGGCGCGGTCCAGCGATCCCTGCTCGGGGTGGTCTGCGAAGGCCGCGGCGTTCACGGCGAGCAGGTCCTCGGCGTCCGCAGGCGTGTAGCCGCGCAGGCTGAGCCCCGACGGTGGCCGGGCCGCAGGGGTGCCAGCCAGCCGCCGCTCCATGATCAACAGGGTCCTGGCCGGCCGCAGGCCGAGCGCCGCGGCGAACCCCTGGGCCGCCGGCAGGTTCCCGAACGCCCAGCAGCCGAGGCTGGGCCGGTCACCGATGGCCGCCAGCAGGGCCGAGCCGACGCCGCGGCGCCGGTGCCCCGGGGCGACCACCAGCTGCGCGGTGCGGTGCAGCGGGTGCCAGTGCAGGTAACCGGTCAGCACCCCGCCTGGCCCGGCAGTGCTGAGGAGGTGTTCGGCTGACCCGTCGCGCAGCGCGAAGTGGGCCGCCTCGTTCAGCGGCTCCACCCCGTCCACGGCTGTGGCGTCCGCAGCAAGGGCGAGCACCTGCTCGGCCTGGCCGGCGGTCAGTTCGGTTGTCCACACCCGGGCAGGGTAGCCGCCGGAGGTTACCGACGTCCGGCGCCGTCCGGGGAGAATCGGTAGCCGACGTTGCGGACGGTGCCGATCAGCGACTCGTGCTCGGTGCCCAGCTTGGCCCGCAGGCGCCGCACGTGGACGTCAACCGTCCGGGTACCGCCGTAGTAGTCGTAGCCCCACACGTCGGCCAGCAGGTGCTCCCGGCTGAACACCCGGCCGGGGTGTTGCACGAGGTACTTCAGCAGCTCGAACTCGGTGTAGGTCAGGTCGAGGGGCTCGCCGTCCAGCATCACCGAGTAGGCGGCGTCGTCGATCACGATGCCGCCGGCGGAGATCAGGCCGTCGTTGGCCGCAGCGGTGACGAGCATCCGGATCCGCGCCTCGAACTCGGCCGGGCCGGCGGTGTCCAGCACGACGTCGGAGAGACCCCAGTCCGCTGCCACGGCCGCAAGGCCACTCTCGGTGAGCACCAGCAGGACCGGGACGGTGGAACCCGAGGACTGGAACAGCCGGGCCATCATCCGGGCACCGGCGAGGTCGGCTCTTCCGTCGAGGACCACCAGGTCGACGCGCGCCGACTCGGTCAGGGCCTGCGTGTCGGCGGCGACGCCCTGGATGTCGTGGGGCAGCAGGGCCAGTACCGGGAGCGACCGCTCGGCCGGGGTGCCGGCTGCGACCTCGTTGCTGACCAGCAGCAATTGAGCCATGCGCGCACCCCCGTCAGCTGTCTCGATTGATGGTCCGCGACAAACCTTAGTGATTCGGCGGCGCCAGCCGGTACCTGACCGGTTTGGCGGTCATCCGCCGTCGACGTCGATGATCAGCGTAACCGGGCCGCTGTTCACCAGCGACACGTCCATCACGGCCCCGAACCGGCCCGTCCCCACCCGGGCGCCCCGACGGCTGAGCGCCTCGGCGAACGCTGCCACCAACGGTTCGCTGACCGGGCCGGGCGCTGCGGCGCTCCACGACGGGCGGCGCCCCTTGCTGGTGTCGGCGTAGAGGGTGAACTGGCTGACCACCAGCAGCGGGGCCCCGGTCTCGGCGCAGCTGCGCTCACCGGGGAGGATCCGCAGGTGCCACACCTTCTCAGCCAGCCTGTCGGCCACCGCGGTGCTGTCGGTGTGGGTGACCCCGACCAGGACGAGGAGGCCGGGGGAGTCGAGCCGGCCGACCACCTCACCGTCGACGCTGACCTGCGCGGAACTGACCCGCTGCACAACTGCTCGCATGCGTTCATCCAACCACCCGGGCCGGGGCGGCCGCGATCCGCCCTGCGGGCGCCGGTTATGCTGCTTGGGTGTCCAGCCTGATCCCGCTGTCGGTTACCGGAGTGGTCCTGTTCACCGCCTGCCTGCTGCTGGTGGTGCTGGCCGGGCTGGGCATCTTCGCGCTCCTGCGCGGCCGAGGAGAAGGGTGAACATGGCTTTCGAGATTCCCGCCGACCTCAACCCGGCACTGGTGGGCCTCGCCTGGCTGCGCGGACGCTGGGAGGGCACCGGCTTCCAGCAGTGGCCCGGCCAGGAGAAGCTCGGCTACTCCCTCCAGGTGGACTTCGTCGACAACGGCGAGGACTACCTGCACTACCTGTGCCAGGCGTTCGAGGTCGATGCCGACGGCGCGCCGGTGAAGCCGCTGTTCATGGAGACCGGCTTCTGGCGTCCCCTGGCCGACGGGACCGTCGACGTGGTGATGTGCTCCCCGGACGGCTTCGCGGAGATCTGGTTCGGCAAGCTGCAGCCCGGCCGGCTCGACCTGATCACCGACGCCGTCGCACGCACGAGGGACGCGAAGGTGGCCTACACCGCCGGCCGCCGGCTGTACGGCAATGTGGACGGCAAGCTGCTGTTCTCCTTCGACCGCGCGACCGAGGACCACGAACTCCAGCCCTACCTCTGGGCCACGTTGGCCCGCCGATGACCACCAAGCTGACCGAAGGCGTCGACGCGGGTGCCGTCTGGCACTACGGAGACCCGTTCCGCGAGCAGAAGGCCCTGGTGGCCGGCAGGGCCGGTGTCGACCTCTCGCACCGTCCGGTGTTCACCGTCGCCGGTTCCGACCGGTTGCGCTGGCTGAACGACATCACCAGCCAGGACTTCGTGAACCTCGCTCCGGGGGAGCCGACGGTCGCCTACATCCTCGACGCGCAGGGACGGCTCACCCACGTCTTCGGCGCCGTCGACGACGGCCAGACCCTGTGGTGCCACACCGAACCCGGACGCCTCGAGCCCCTGCTGGCCTGGCTGCGCCGCATGGTGTTCGCAGCCCGCGTGGAGATCGCAGAACTCGACGACCATGCCCTTGTCCTGCCGCCCGGCGGGGCGCCGGTCATCGTCCCCGTCGCTGGGGTGGAGGCAACCATCGGTGAGGTCCGGGCCGGCCTCTGGGCGATGGAGGCCGTGCGGATCGCGTCCGGGGTGCCGCGGGTCTTCCTCGACACCGACGACCGGACCATCCCCAATGAGCTGGCCAACCCCGAGTCCAACCTGCTCGGCCCCGCCGTGCACCTGAGCAAGGGCTGTTACCCGGGCCAGGAGACGGTGGCGCGCGTCTACAACCTCGGCCGTCCGCCGCGACGGCTCACCCAACTGCTGCTGGACGGCAGCGTCGACCGCCTGCCGGCGCTGGGCGCAGACGTTCTGCTGGACGGGGTCGCGGTAGGTCGGATGGGCACCTCGGAGCGCCACTACGAACTCGGGCCGATCGGCCTCGCGCTGCTCAAGCGCGGCACCCCGGTGGACGCAGAAGTGAGTGTCGACGGCATCCCGGCAGCCCAGGAGGTCCTGGTCGACCCCGACGCCGGCCTGCACTGGCGGCCGCAGCGGGGGCTCGGCAGGGCCTGAGGTGAGCCGCTTCCTTCGCTGGCTGGCGGTGCTGGTGATCGTCGCCCTCGCCTTCGCCGTGGGCACCTACTCGAACGTCCTGGTCCGGCCACAGCTCGTAGTGGGGCAGGACGCCGTCACCGACGCCGCGTCCGCCACGCTGACGCCGGTGCTCGACACCGCGAACGGCGCCCGGACCATCGTCGTGCAGCCGCCGTCCGGGACGGCGCAGAAGGACACGCTGGTGATCGTCTACCCCGGCGGCCTGGTGCGTCCGCAGGCCTACGAGTGGCTGGCCCGCGCGCTGGCCGTGCGTGGCTACACCACCGTCATCCCCGAGTTCGCCTTCGATCTCGCCGTCACCGACAGCGGTAGGGCCACCGCCCTGATCGGGCGGTACGCCGAGGGCCGCCGCGTGGTTCTGGCGGGGCACTCGCTGGGCGGGGCCATGGCAGGGCAGTACGTCGCAGACGAACTCAAGGCCGGACGCCAGCCAGTGGCCGGCCTGGTGCTGATGGGTGCCTATCCGCCGGACGGGGCCGATCTCACCGGGGCCAGCCTCAAGGCGGTCAGCCTGCGGGCGGAGCACGACCACGTCGCCGAGCAGTCGAAGGTGGCCGGCGGGCTGGAGCGGCTGCCGGCCGGCTCGAAGCTGGTGCAGATCGACGGCGCCGTCCACAGCTTCTTCGGCCGCTACGGGCCACAGGCCGGGGACGGCGTGCCGACGGTCGACCGTGCCGAGGCCGAGACCCGGATCCTGGAGACCATCGTGGACTTCCTGGCGGCGCTCTAGTCTCCCTGCGGGTCAGCCCGGGCGGCTGGCGAGGAGGTACAGCCGGACGGTCTGCGCCTCCGAAGGCACCGGCGAGCGGACGAACCACTCGTCGACCACCAGCCCGGCCTCGGTGACGGCTGCCAGCACCTGGTCCCGGTCGTGGGTGACGAAGTCCACGTCCACCGGTACCCCGAACAGGTCGTCGACGTGGACGATGCCATCGCCGAGGTGCAGCGCGACAGCGAGGACGCCCCCCGGCCGGAGGGTAGCCCCGATCGTCCGGATGGTCGGGGCCAGTTCGGAGGGCGCCAGGTGCACGAAGCTGTACCAGGCGACGATGGCACCCCACGCCGCAGCGGTCCGCGGGCGCAGGAGCTGTTCGAACCGGCCCACCTCGAAGTCGAGGTCGGGGAAGTTGCTCCTGGCCCGGCTGATCATCTCCGGGGAGGCATCCAGCCCGTGCACCTCGACGCCGGAGTCGGCGAGGAAGGCAGCGATCTGCCCCGGTCCGCAGCCGAGGTCCATCACCGGTCCGCCGGCCAACCCGGCGATCCGTTCGAGCAGCCAGATGTCGAACGGCTTCTCGATCAGCTCGTCAAGCAGCGCCTCGGAGTAGGCAGCGGCCGCGGCGTCGTAGGCGGCCAGCACCCTGGCGTTGCGGGCCGCCGGGCCGTCGGCGAGGACGGCTTCGCGGTCCGGTCCCGGTTCGGCGGCCACCGGCCCCACCGGAACCGGGCCGAGCAGGTGGATCCAGCGGGGGTCCCGGCCACGCTGGAGCGGCAACTGCCGGACCAGGGGCGGTTCGGCCGCTGCCATTGCGGCCAGGCAGGTCTCCACCTCGGCCCGATCGGCGAAGGCGTGCAGCCGCTCGGTGCGGGTCTTCAACTCACCGGGCGTCTGCGCCCCGCGCAGCAGCAGGACGGTGAGGATCGCCCGCTGGTCCTCGCCGAGCGGCAGCACCTCGTCGAGCAGCTGGTGGTACTTCACCGTCCGCGAGCCGGCGCCGGCCCAAACCAGCCGGAGGAGCCCATGGTCCTTCAGTGCGCGGGCCGTGTCCTGCAGCTCCCGATCGGAGTAGTCGACGACCGGGTCGCGGCTGCTCGTCTGGTTGCAGGCCAACCGCAGCGCATTCAGCGAGAGCGGATAGCTGGCCGGCACCGTCCGCTGCTTCTCCAGCAGGCAGCCCAGCACCCGTTGTTCCTCGGCGGAGAGAACCGGCAATGACATGGCCGACAGCCTAGTGATCGTGCGCACCAGCTTCCCCAAGGGACCGAGGGCCAGCCCGACCCCGGCATAGAAGGGGACCGGCACAAAAGCGGCACAAAAGGGGACAGTCCCCTTTTGTGCCGCTTGCCCGGAGGAAGGCCTGAACGAAAAGGGGACAGACCCCTTCTCGTGCTGGTGCCGCGGGAAACGCAGCGCCGGACGGCTTCGGAGCGGGCTCAGGCCTTCTTCGCGCGGTTGCGCTGCTTGGCGCGCTCGTTGGCGTCCAGGACGAGCTTGCGGATCCGGACGTTCTTGGGGGTCACCTCGAGGCACTCCTCCTCGCGGCAGAACTCCAGCGACTGCTCCAGGCTCATCAGGCGCGGCGGGATGAGCCGCTCCAGCTCGTCACCGGTGGAGGAGCGGACGTTGGTCAGCTTCTTCTCCTTGGTGGGGTTCACGTCCATGTCGTCCGGACGCGGGTTCTCCCCGACGATCATGCCCTCGTACACCTCGTCGCCGGGAGCGACGAACAGGCTGCCGCGCTCCTGCAGGTTGAACAGGGCGTACCCGGTCACGACGCC
This sequence comes from uncultured Propionibacteriaceae bacterium, assembly GCA_964421325.1. Classification (GTDB taxonomy): domain Bacteria; phylum Actinomycetota; class Actinomycetes; order Propionibacteriales; family Propionibacteriaceae; genus Propionicimonas. Next base: position 11,331 of record CAYQXH010000032.1, on the reverse strand, counting down.
GGTGCGGTCGGCGACCAGCGAACCGGACTGGCGGGTCTTGATCTCCCCGGCCCACGGCTCGTAGCCCTCGAAGACGTGGTGCATGATGCCGGTGCCGCGGGTCTCGGTGAGGAACTCGGTGCGGAAACCGATCAGGCCACGCGCCGGGATCACGTACTCGACCCGCACCCAGCCGGTCCCGTGGTTCACCATCTGCTCCATGCGCGCCCTGCGGGTGCCCATCAGCTGGGTGATGGTGCCGACGTGGTCCTCGGGGATGTCGACGGTGAGGCGTTCCACCGGCTCGTGCAGCTTGCCGTTGATCTCGCGGACCAGCACCTGGGGCTTGCCGACGGTCAGCTCGAAGCCTTCGCGGCGCATCATCTCGACCAGCACGGCGAGCTGCAGCTCCCCACGTCCCTGCACCTCCCAGGTGTCGGGACGCTCGGTGTTCAGCACCCGGATGCTCACGTTGCCGACCAGCTCGGTGTCGAGCCGGTTCTTGACCAGCCGAGCGGTGAGCAGGCGGCCGACGCGACCGGCCAGCGGTGAGGTGTTGATCCCGATGGTCATCGAGATGGACGGCTCGTCCACGTGGATCAGCGGCAGCGGCTTCGGGTCGTTGGGGTCGGCGAGGGTCTCGCCGATGGTGATCTCCGGGATGCCGGCGATCGCCACGATGTCGCCGGGTCCGGCCTCGTCGCAGGGAACGCGGTCGAGGGCCTTGGTGATCAGCAGCTCGGAGAGCCGGACGTTGGTGATGGTGCCGTCGTGGCGGCACCAGGCGACGGTCTGGCCGCGCTTCATGGTGCCCTCGATGATCCGGCACAGGGCCAGCCTGCCGAGGTAGGGGGAGGCGTCGAGGTTGGTCACGTGCGCCTGCAGCGGGGCACCCTCGGTGTACAGCGGGGCCGGGATGGTCTCCATGATCAGTGTGAACAGGGACTCCAGGTCGGCGGCGTCCGGCATGGTGCCGTCGGCGGGCTGGGTTAGCGAGGACCGGCCGGCCTTCGCGGCGCAGTAGATGATGGGGAAGTCGAGGTGATGGGCCTCGTCGTCCTCCAACAGGTCGAGGAACAGGGCGTACACCTCGTCGACGACCTCTGCGATCCGGGCGTCCGGGCGGTCCACCTTGTTGATCACGACGATGATCGGCAGGTTCTTGGCCAACGCCTTGCGCAACACGAACCGGGTCTGCGGCAGCGGGCCCTCGGAGGCGTCCACCAGGAGCAGGACACCGTCCACCATCTCCAGGCCGCGCTCGACCTCACCACCGAAGTCAGCGTGGCCGGGGGTGTCGATGATGTTGATGGTCGCGGTGGTGCCGTCGTCGAGCTTGTGGTCGACGGCGGTGTTCTTCGCCAGGATCGTGATGCCCTTCTCGCGCTCCAGATCCATCGAGTCCATGACCCGGTTGTTGACGTCCTGGTTGGCGCGGAAAGCCCCGGACTGCCACAGCATGGCGTCCACGAGGGTGGTCTTGCCGTGGTCGACGTGGGCAATGATTGCGACATTGCGCAGGTCATGACGTGCGGGCATGGTGAAACTCCGGTCTGGATCGGGAACCATCCAAGCTTACCGGAGGCAGCGCTCACCCTCTTCCGCGCCTCTTCCCACCCCAGGACGACACGAAAGGGGACTGTCCCCTTCCGTGCGGCCCATGCGGCCCAGGGCGACACGAAAGGGGACTGTCCCCTTTCGTGCGGCCCGGGCCGGGGTGTTCCTACCGCAGGTCGTCAGGACTGTGTGGCGCGTGCCCCTCCTCCATCGCCTGCAGCATGTCCGGACGGATGCCCACGCCGGTCTCCAGCCTCGAGTGGCTGCGGGAGTAGAGGAAGTAGATGGCGAACCCGAGCAGCAGCCAGACGACGAACCGCAGCCAGGTCTCCACCGAGAGGTTCAGCATCAGGTAGGTGCAGATCACCGCTGAGGCGATCGGCAGCCACGGCGACAGCGGCACCTGGAAGGAACGCTTCAGGTCGGGCCGCTTCTTCCGCAGCACGATGACGCCGATGGAGACCATCACGAAAGCGGACAGCGTCCCGATGTTCACCATCTCCTCCAGGACCCCGACCGGCGTGAGGCCGGCCACGATCGCGACGACGACCGTGACGATGACGGTGATCAACCAGGGGGTGCGGTACTTCGGGTGCACCTTGGCCAGGCCCATCGGCAGCAGGGCGTCGCGGCACATGGCGAAGATCAGCCGGGTGGCGCCGATCATCAGGGTGAGCACGACGGTGGTCAGGCCGGCCACGGCGCCCGCGGAGATCAGCGTTGCCATCCAGGCCTGGCCGTGGAAGGCGAAGGCGTTCGCCAGCGCCGCGGCCGGGTCCAGCTTGTCGTAGGGCACCATGCCGGTGACCACCACGGCGACAGCGCAGTACAGAACCGTGCAGATCGCCAGCGATGCGATGATCCCGATCGGCAGGTCGCGCTGCGGGTTCTTGGTCTCCTCGGCTGTGGTGGCCACCACGTCGAACCCGATGTAGGCGAAGAACACCAGCGCGGCTCCGGCGAAGATGCCACCGACGCCGAAAGCGGTCGGGACCGCGCCGGTGAAGAACTGGAGCAGCGGCTGCGTCCACAGCCCACCGGCGGCATCGGTGGGCGCTGCGGGCGGGATGAACGGGCTGTAGTTGGCCGGGTTGATGAAGCCGATGCCGGCGAAGATCACGAACAGGACGATGAACAGCTTGAGGGCGACCAGGGCCATGTTCACCCGCATCGACTCCTTGATCCCGACCGTGACCAGGAGGCCGAGCACCAGCACCAGCAGCATCGCCGGGAGGTCCACCAGCCCGCCGTAGCTGAGTTCGGGCGGCAGGCCCATGCCGAGCTGGGACAGGAGCTTGCCCAGGTAGGCGCTCCAGCCCTGCGCAACTACGCTCGCGCCGAGGAACATCTCCAGGATCAGGTCCCAGCCGATGATCCAGGCGAAGATCTCGCCGAGCGCAGCGTAGGAGAAGGTGTAGGCCGAGCCGGAGACCGGGACGGTCGAGGCGAACTCGGCGTAGCACATCGCTGCCAGGGCGCAGCAGATCGCGGCGATCACGAAGCTCACCACGATCGCCGGCCCCGCCACGGCGTGCGCGGCCCGGCCGGTGAGCGTGAAGATGCCGGCCCCGATCACGACGCCGACTCCGAACACGGTCAGGTCGAGCGCGGTCAGCGACTTCTTCAGCTGGTACTCGGGTTCGTCGGTGTCTGCGATCGACTGCTCGATCGACTTGGTGCGTAGCAGGCTCATCGGACCCTCTTCGTTAGTGCGGGAACCACGCCTCTGTGGCTCCCGGGCAGCCGGCAAACGCTAAGCCGGATCCAGCTTCCCCGGTGGCCGTGGCCAGCATCTGGGCGGCACCCGGCGCTGCTAACCTCTTCGGCATCCGGAAGGCGCGACCGACAGGAGGCCGTGGTGGAAGCGTTCTTCGACTTCATGGCATCCGTCTGGCTGGTCATCTGGGGTGTGCTGACCGGGGACGAGTCGGTGACCGAATGGTTCCGGATCCACCCGCTCAACCTCGAGATCTCGATGACGGTCGCCGCCCTCGCCGGTGCCTCCACCCTGCTCGGTGACAGCGTCGTACTGTTCCTCAACCGGGTGCGCGGCTGGCGGTTCGCGATCACCATGCTGCTCAACGCTCTCGGGTTCGTGCTCCTCTACGCCCTGCAGGCCCTCGTGATCGCGATCGTCGGTCCGCTCGTGGTGGGGCACAGCCCCGGGCTCGCAGCGGTAACCCGTGGCGTGATGCTGGCCACGGCGCCCCTGGTGTTCGGTTTCTTCGTGCTCATCCCCTACCTCGGTCCGGCGATCGCCCGGGTGCTGCAGGCGTGGGGTCTGCTGGTGCTCTGGGTTGTGGTCGACGTCCTGTTCCAGACCGACCTCTGGACGGCGCTGCTGGTCACCGGGATCGGCTGGGCAGTGATGCAGCTGCTCTCCTGGTCACTGTCCAAGCCGGTGGCCTGGATCGGTGACCGGATCTGGCGCCTGGTTTCCGGCCAGCCATCGATGATGACCGGTCGGGACCTGTTGAGCGGCCACATGTTCATGCCGCTGGACTACCAGCTGGATCCGAAGGAAGTGCGCTGATGCTCACCGCCCTTCTCGTCGGCGTGCTGGTCTTCATCCTGCTCGCGCTCGCCATCGCCCCGCTGGACGCCCTGGGCTGGTGGTCGAGCAAGGGTGCGGACGAGGCCGCCGAGACCGTCCAGCAGATCCTGGTCACCGACGATGGGGACGACAGCCCGGAGCCGTACGAGCAGTACGTGGTCTACCTGTCCGGGATCGGGGCCATCGACGGCCACTCGCTCCCGCCGGAGGAACTCCCCCTGGTCGAGGCCCTGGCCGAGCTGCCCGGAACCTGCGTGATTCGCGACGTCTTCCCCTACTCGGTGACCAACCGGGGGCTGACCGGGCAGCGTGCCCTCGCCTGGTTGTGGCGCCGGATCGAGAAGTCCCGGCTGAAGAACCCGGAGGCGCTCGCCGGCATGCTCGTCAACGGCCGCAACGCGATGCAGCTGTTCGTCAGCTCCGACCGGCGCTACGGGCCCGCCTACAACATCGGCACCGCCCGCGAGGTCGTGCTGGCCCTGCGCCGCAACGGCTACCAGCTGGACGGCGGCAAGCCGGTCACGCTGGTCGGCTGGAGCGGGGGTGCGCAGATCTCGATCGGCGCAGCCTGGTACCTGGGGATGGGGAGGATCCCGGTCCAGGTGGTCTCGATCGGCGGCATGATGTCGGATGATCCCGGCCTGGCCCGGGTGAACCACCTCTGGCACCTGCGCGGCTCGAAGGACGTCTTCGAGAAGCTCGGTGGCGTCATGTTCGCCGGCCGTTGGCCCCGCGCGGCGTTCTCGCCGTGGAGCGACGCCCTCGCCGAAGGGCGGATAGACATCATCGAGCTCGGCCCGATGCACCACAACGCCAAGGGGCACTACTTCGACACCGAGACCGTCGCCCCCGACGGCCGCACGTACCTCCAGGTCACCATCGATGCGGTCGTCGCCGTGCTCACCGGTCGTCCGGTGAAGACCATCTCCTCCTGAGGCCGGCCCTGCGGTCCGGCCTGATCAGGGCAGCCGGCCCGGGGCCGGCCAGGGTGCGCACCCCTGGCGTGAGCCGGGCCGCCAGTTAGGCTGGCCGGGTGACGCAGTGGTTCACGGAGAGCTTTCGCGCCGAGTTCGAGAAGCAGGCCGAGCAGATCGGCCGCGTCAACCTGGCGGTGTTCGGCAAGACCGGGGTGGGCAAGTCCACCCTGGTCAATGCCATCTTCGGCGAGCCCGTTGCGGTCACCGGCATCGGCTCCCCGGTGACGGTCGGCTCGCACCTCTACCTCGACAAGCGGGGCACGCTCGGGGTGATCGACACCCGCGGCCTCGAGCTGGGTCGCGACGACGACGTGATCATCAAGGAGCTCACCAAGGCCATCAAGGAGAGCCGCAGCAAGCCGATCACCGAGCAGATCCACGCCGCCTGGTACTGCATCCGAGGCATGGACCGGCGCTTCGAGGACTTCGAGGAGCGGTTCATCCGGACTCTGGACTCCCTCGGCGTGCCGGTCCTGGTGGTGCTCACCCAGGTGCCGATGCGCGACGGCATGTTCCACCCGGACGCCGTCGAGCTGGCCCGCCAGATCGAGGCGAAGGGCCTGCCGATCGTCGGCGGTCGACCGTTCATGACCTACGCGATGAGGGACCAGTTCACTGGTCAGCCGCCATACGGCTTGGTGGAGGTCCTCGGGGCCACGTTTCAAGTGGCTCCAGTCGCGGTCCAGGGAGCCCTCGCCGCAGCCCAGGAGATCGATGTTCAGCTCAAGGCGAGCCAGTCGCACAAGGCGATAGCAGCGGCCGTCACTGCAGCGGCAGCCGCAGCAGCCGTGCCGATCCCGTTCTCCTCAGCGGCCATGCTGGTGCCCATCCAGTTGTCGATGATGGCCCGGATCGCCCAGCTGCACGGCCTCGGCCTGGACAAGTCGGCGCTGCTGGCGGTCGCGTCCACCTCGGTGGCGACCTCAGCCGGCCGTGCCGCCGCGTCCAGCCTGCTGAAGTTCATCCCGGGCGCGGGGTCGGTGGTCGGGGGCGTGATCAACGCCTCGGTAGCCTCCTCCCTCACCCTCGCGATGGGCCAGGCCTGGCTGGTGGTCTGCCAGAAGGCGTTCGACAAGACCCTGCCCGGCGTTGCCGGCCGGATCGACGCCGATGCCGTCCGGCGGCTGTTCGAGGACGAGATGGCCAAGCGAATGCCCAGCATCCGCCACCGCGGCTGAGTTCACCCGGCGGGCGCGAGCCCGTTGGCTTGCCAGCACCTTTTTGCACACCTGAGACGGGGTGTCTCACGCCTGTCCCGAATCGGCCCGATACGACGAGTTGTAGTAGAGGGTCTGAGAGGATGTGCCCATGAGTCAGCGAACCATTGGTGTTACCGAGGTCGCCCTCCGCGACGCTCACCAGAGCCTGATAGCTATCCGCATGGCCCTCGAAGACATGGTCGACGCATGCGAGGACATCGACAAGGCCGGCTACTGGAGTGTCGAGTGTTGGGGTGGCGCTACCTACGATGCTTGTATCCGGTTCCTCAACGAGGACCCCTGGGAGCGTCTGCGGACGTTCCGGAAACTGATGCCCAACTCCCGGCTGCAGATGCTGCTCCGGGGCCAGAACCTGCTGGGCTACCGCCACTACGAGGATGAAGTGGTTGAGCGTTTCGTCGACAAGTCGGCGGAGAACGGCATGGACGTCTTCCGCGTCTTCGACGCCCTCAACGACCCGCGCAACATGGCGCACGCGATGCAGGCCGTCAAGAAGACCGGCAAGCACGCGCAGGGCACCATCTGCTACACGATCTCCCCGCTGCACACCGTCGAGGGCTACGTGAAGCTCGCCGGCCAGCTGCTGGACATGGGTGCGGAGTCGATCGCGCTCAAGGACATGGCTGCACTGCTGCAGCCGCAGCCGGCCTACGACATCGTCCGCGGCATCAAGGAGACCTACGGCGAGGGCGTGCAGATCAACGTCCACTGCCACGCCACCACCGGCGTGACCCTGGTCTCGCTGATGAAGGCCATCGAGGCCGGCGCCGACGTTGTCGACACCTCGATCAGCTCGATGTCGCTCGGCCCGGGCCACAACCCCACCGAGTCCCTCGTCGCCATGCTCGAGGGCACCGAGTACACCACCAACCTCGACCCGGAGCGCCTGACCAGGATCCGCGACCACTTCGCCAAGGTCCGGCCGAAGTACAAGAAGTTCGAGTCGGCCACCCTCGTCGACACCGACATCTTCTCCAGCCAGATCCCCGGCGGCATGCTCTCCAACATGGAGAGCCAGCTCAAGGCCCAGGGCGCCGGCGACCGGATCAAGGAGGTCATGGTCGAGGTTCCGCTGGTGAAGGCCGACTGTGGCCACCCGCCGCTGGTCACACCGTCCAGCCAGATCGTCGGCACCCAGGCCGTGTTCAACGTCCTGATGGGCCGTTACAAGGTGATGACCGGCGAGTTCGCCGACCTGATGCTCGGCTACTACGGCGAGTGCATCGGCGAGCGCAACCCGGAGGTCGTGGCGATCGCCCAGGCGCAGGCCAAGAAGGACCCGATCACGGTCCGTCCGGCCGACCTGATCCCGCCGGAGTGGGGCAAGCTCGTCGAGGAGGCCTCCAAGCTTCCCGGCAACGACGGCACCGACGAGGACGTGCTCACCTACGCCATGTTCCCGAGCGTTGCGACGACCTTCTTCAGCACCCGCGACGAGGGTCCGAAGAACGTCGGCATGACCGAGGAGCAGATGAAGGCCGAGGCAGAAGCCAGCAGCGGCGCAGCCAATGCGGTGCGTGGCCCGATCAAATACAAGGTCTCCCTTGGCGGACGCGAACACAGCGTCTCGGTCGAGATGGCGTGAGGACGGACAGATGACCAAGAAGCCAATCACGATGAAGAAGCGGGTCGAGGCCCTGCTCGAGGCACGCACCACAGCGCGTCTCGGCGGCGGCGAGGCCCGGCTTCAGAAGCAGCGCGACGCGGGCAAGATGACCGCCCGGGAGCGCATCGACGCCCTGATCGATCCGGAGAGCTTCCAGGAGATCGGCCTGTTCCGCAAGAACCGGACCGTCACCTTCGGCATGGATACGGCGGACATGCCGGCAGACGGGGTCGTCACCGGCACCGCGACCGTCCTCGGTCGTCCGGTGCACCTCGCCAGCCAGGACTTCACCGTCATGGGTGGTTCGGCCGGCGAGACGCACTCGATCAAGGTCGTCGAGATGATGAAGGCTGCGCTGGAGAACGGCACGCCCTTCGTGTTCATCAACGATTCCGGCGGCGCCCGCGTGCAGGAGGGCATCGACTCGCTCTCCGGCTACGGCCAGGTGTTCTACGCCAACGTCCTGCTCTCCGGCGTGGTGCCGCAGATCTCGATCATCGCCGGCCCGTGTGCCGGTGGTGCGGCGTACTCCCCGGCTCTCACCGACTTCGTCATCCAGACCCGCAAGGCCCACATGTTCATCACCGGGCCGAGCGTCATCAAGCAGGTCACCGGCGAGGAGGTGACGTCCGACCGCCTCGGCGGCGCGGACGCGCACATGTCCATCTCGGGCGTGAACCACTTCGTGGCCGACGACGACGCCCAGGCGATCCTGATCGCCAAGAAGCTGCTCAGCTTCCTGCCGGCGAACAACTCCGAGGACGCCCCGATGGTTGAGGGCGACTACAGCGTGGAGTACGACCCGTCGCTGCACGACGTCGTTCCGGCGGACGGCAAGCAGGGCTACGACGTCCGCGAGGTGATCGCCAAGCTCGTCGACTACGGCGACTTCCTCGAGGTCCAGGCCGCCTACGCGATGAACATCGTGGTCGGCTTCGCCCGGATCAACGGCCGCAGCATCGGCATCGTTGCGAACCAGCCGAACCACATGGCCGGCGTGCTGGACATCAACTCCTCCGACAAGGGGAGCAAGTTCGTCCGGTTCTGCAACGCCTTCAACATCCCGATCGTCACCCTGGTCGACGTCCCCGGCTACATGCCCGGCGTCACCCAGGAGCACGGCGGCATCATCCGCCACGGCGCGAAGATGCTGTACGCGTACTCCGCCGCCACCGTCCCGAAGATCACCGTTGTGCTGCGCAAGGCCTACGGCGGCGCCTACATCGCCATGGCCTGCAAGGACCTCGGCGCTGACAAGGTGTTCGCCTGGCCGACCGCGGAGATCGCCGTGATGGGTGCTGAGGGCGCGGCTTCGATCGTGTTCAAGCGCGAGATCGAAGCGGCCGATGACCCCGACGCCAAGCGCGAGGAACTCGTCGAGGCCTACCGCAGCACCTTCTCCACGCCGTTCATGGCGGCCTCCCGTGGCCTGGTCGACGACATCATCGATCCGGGCGACACCCGTCGCAAGGTGGCCATGGCTCTCGAACTGCTGGCCTCCAAGCGTGAGCTGCGGCCGGCCAAGAAGCACGGCCTCGGGCCGGTGTGATCGCCATGTCCCAGGATGCGGAACTGCTGGAGCTCGTCAAGTCGCTCACCGAGCGGATCGAAGGGCTCGAGATCAAGATCAAGGGGCTCGAGCTGCGGACCCAGGATGTGCCGGAGGAGACTCTGGTCGCCATCGCCGCTGCGGTGGCGGCCTACCTCGGCCACCGGGCGAGGCGTCGTCAGCCGCACTTCACCACCGGACGTAACTGGACTTCGAACACCAGGCGCGCCCAGCACGCTCACCACCCGCTGTACACGCGCTGAACGGCCTAGAAGGAAATCCAATGAAACTGAAAGTGACTGTCAACGGGATCCACTACGACATCGAGGTGGACGTCGAGGAGCAGGAGGCCCCGCAGCTCGGCGCCATCGTGATCGGTGGCGGTAGCGGCGGAATCGTCGCTCCGACCACCGCATCGGTTCAGGCCGCTTCGGCCAACGCCGTGGTCGCGCCGCTCGCCGGCTCGGTCGCCAAGGTCCTGGTCGCCGAGGGCGACGAGATCACGTCCGGCCAGGTGCTGCTGATCCTGGAGGCCATGAAGATGGAGACCGAGATCACCGCTCCGAAGGCCGGCAAGGTCGTCCGGATCCTGGTCGAGAAGGGCACTCCGGTGCAGGCCGGGGAAGGCCTCATCGAGCTCGACTGATCGGGAGTGCAGGTGGCCCGTCCCTTCGGGGGCGGGCCACTGCTGCGTTGCAGCACGGGATGGGGTCGGACGGGATGGGGCTCGGTGGGTCAGGCGTAGGTGCCCCGGAACAGCTTGTGCTGGGCAGCCTGGGCCACCGGACGGATGGTGAGCCGGTCGATGTTCACGTGCGCTGGGCGGGTGGCCATCCAGGCGATAGCGTCAGCGACGTCCGCTGCGACCAGGGGCTCGGGAACCCCCTGGTAGACCGCGTCCGCCCTGGCCCGGTCGCCACCGAAGCGGGTCAGGGAGAACTCCTCCGTCGCCACCATTCCCGGGCTGATCTCGGTGATCCGGACCGGCTGGTCGAAGAACTCCAGCCGCAGCGCTCCGGCGATCATCCGCTCGGCCGCCTTGGCGCCGCAGTAGCCCGCGCCGCCCTCGTAGGGCCCGTCGGCCGCCACCGAGGTCACGAAGACGATCACGCCGCGGGCGCGCACCAGCGCCGGCAGCAACGCCCGGGTCACCTTCTCGGTGCCGATCACGTTCACCCGGTACATCCGCTCCCAGGCCCCGGTGTCGGCCTCGGCCACCGGCTCGAGGCCGAAGGCCCCGCCGGCATTGTTCACGAGCACGGCAAGGTCGGGGCCGACCTCGGCGGCGAGGGCTGTGATGTCGGCGTCGTCGGTGACGTCACAGCGCAGGGCCCGGCCACCGATCTCGGCTGCGAGCGCCTCGATGCGTTCGGTTCGGCGCGCGGCGCAGATCACCTCGAACCCTTCGGCCGCCAGTCTGCGGGCGGTGGCCGCGCCGATTCCGCTGCTCGCCCCGGTGACAACTGCTATCGCACGCTGAGTCATGTCGCTGATTCTGCCAGCCTCGAACACCGCCGATCGCAAGCGGTCGATGGCCGATAGGCTCGGATCCATGACTGCAACGCTGATCCTGCTCCGCCACGGTGAGAGCGAATGGAACGCCAAGAACCTGTTCACCGGTTGGGTGGACGTGGACATCAACGAGAAGGGGATCGGCGAGGCCAAGCGCGGCGCCGAGCTCCTCAAGGCCGAAGGCCTGTTGCCCGATGTGGTGCACACCTCGGTGCTTCGCCGGGCCATCCACACCGCCAACCTGGCGCTGGACGGCTGTGACCGCCACTGGGTGCCGGTGCGCCGGTCCTGGCGCCTCAACGAGCGTCACTACGGCAACCTCCAGGGCAAGAACAAGGCCGAGACCCTCGAGGCCTACGGCGAGGAGAAGTTCATGC
>CAYQXH010000031.1:0-21549 GCA_964421325.1 uncultured Propionibacteriaceae bacterium | reverse complement strand
ACGTCGACGTAGTCGGAGATGTTGCCGCCGCAGTGGCAGATGTAGACCCCGATCCGGCGCTCGGGCGCTGCCCCGGCGGGCTGCTGGGCTTCGTTCTCGGTCATACCAGCGCCTCCGCGGTGAAGTGTTGGTGCTCCAGGTGGGCCGCCACCTGGGCGACGGCTGCCCCGGCGTGCAGGATCGTGTCGACGATGTCCCTTGCCCCCGAGGCGGTGCCGGCGACGAACACCCCCGGGATGTTGGTCTGGCCGGGGTTGAGCTCCTCGCTCGGTTCGGCGACGTAGTAGAACTCGTCCAGCCCGAGTGGGGTGCCGGTGAACAGGTTGTCGATCTCGCGGTTGGGCTGGATACCGACCGCGAGCACCACCAGGTCGTACTCCGCTTCGACGATCGCGCCGCCGTTCTCGATGTCCTCGTAGCGCAGGATGAGGTCGCCGTTGTCCTTCTCGGTGATCTTGGCCACCCGGCCCTTGATGTAGACGGCGCCCATGTCCTTGGCCTGGGTGTAGAACTCGTCGTAGCGCTTGCCGGCCGCGCGCATGTCCATGTAGTGCATGGTCACGTCCGCCAGCGGCAGCGCGCCCATGATCAGCTGGTTCTGCTTGATCGAGTACATGCAGCAGAACTTCGAGCACAGCGGGTTGCCCACGGTCTTGTCGCGCGATCCGGTGCAGGAGACGTACGCGATCCGGTCGGGGACCTTGCCGTCGCTGGGCCGCAGCACCGTGTTGAACGGACGGGTCGGGGCGAGGAGGCGGTCCATCTGCATGCCGGTGATGACATTGGGGAACCTGCCGAAGCCGTACTCCGGTTTCAGGTCGGCGGCGAAGAGCTTGTGCCCCGTGGAGACCACCACTGCTCCCACCTGGACGTCGGTGAAGCGGTCCCGCTGGTCCATCCGGATCGCGAACGCCGGGCATGCCTTGACGCACTCCTGGCACTCCGAGCAGACCCCGCAGTCGACGCAGGAGCCCGCGCCGGAGCGGGCCTGCTCCTCGGTGAGCGGAGCCTCGATCTCCTCGAAACCGGCGGGACGGGGGAGCAGCACCACTTCGCCGGACACCGGGTCGCGGTGGCCGAACCTGGCCTGGCGGGCCAGCACCGTCTTGTGGTCGATGACCGGCAGCCGGTCGTCCAGGGCTGTGAACCCGTCCAGCGGGCGGTCGTTCAGCCAGGCGTCGACCATGTGCGCGGCGCGGCGGCCGGCGCCGATCGCGCGGGTGATGTCGGTGGCGCCCGTGGCCACGTCGCCGGCTGCGAACAGCCAGGGTTGTTCGGTCTGCAGCGTCTTCGCGTCCACCTTGACCCGGGAGCCGCCGGCAACGCCGACCAGGGAGCCGTAGGGCTCGGCGTCTGGACCCATCCCGATGGTGGAGACCACCAGGTCGGCGGCGATGGTGTACTCGCTGCCCGGGATCGGCTCGGGGCTGCGGCGGCCGGAGGCGTCCGGCTCGCCGAGCCGCATCTTCTGCAGGGCCAGCCCGACGACCTTGCCGGAGGCGTCGGTGACGACCCTGGTCGGGGTCACGAGCAGTTCGAAGACGGCACCCTCGGCGTCGGCGTCTGCAGCTTCCACGTGGTGGGCGGGCATCTCGTCGCGGCCGCGCCGGTAGGCTACCCGGGCCTCGGCGGCGCCGAGGCGCAGCGACACTCTGGCCGCGTCCATGGCGACGTTGCCGCCGCCGACGATGACCACCTTCTTGCCGGTCAGGTCGGGAGCCTGGTCATTGGCCACCCGGTTCAGGAAGTCGAGGCCGGAGACGACACCTTCGGCGTCCTCGCCGGGGATGCCCATGGCTGCGGCGAGCTGCGTGCCGGTGGCCAGGACGACGGCGTCGTAGCCCTGCGCCTTGAGCGCTTCGAGGTCGGTGACTGCGGTGTCGCAGGCGATCTCGACGCCGAGCGCGGTCAGGTTGGCGATGTCGGCTTCGACCACCTCGTGCGGCAGCCGGTACTCGGGGATGGCGTGGCGGAGGAACCCGCCGGGGGCCGAGCGCTTCTCGACGATCCGCACCCGGTAGCCCTTGCGGGCCAGCTGCCAGGCGGCGGTGAGTCCGGCGGGGCCGGAGCCGATGATGGCCACGGACTTGCCGTTGGCGGCCTCTGCCGCGATCCCGGGGCCGGCGCCGGTCGCGTAGTGGCGGTCGGCGGCGAACCGCTTCAGCAGCCGGATCGGCACCGGGCCTTCCAGCTTCGCCCGGGTGCATTCGCTCTCGCACGGGGCGTAGCAGGCGCGGCCCAGGGTGCCGACCAGGGGAGTGGCGTCCAGGACGAGCTGGAACGCTTCCTCGTACTTGCCGCTTCGGACCAGGGAGACGTAGCCGTGGGCCTTGATGCCGGCCGGGCAGGCGCCGATGCAGGGCGAGGTGCCCTCACGCTGCAGCACGGCCTTCTTCGGTACCGCCTGCGGGAAGGCGATGTAGGCGGCCCTCCGGGCGGCGAGGTCGGCGTTGAACTGGTCGGGAACGGCAACCGTGCAGGCCTTCTGGCAGGCGTCGCAGCCAGTGCAGGCAGCCCAGTCGACGAACTTCGCCTTCTCCCGGATCCGGGCGGTGAAGCGGCCGTCCGGATCCCGCGTGATCTGCTTGACGTCGCTGTAGGCCATCGTCGTGATGTTCGGATGGTTGATGGTCGAGGACATCTTCGGGCCGGAGATGCAGGAGGCGCAGTCGAGGGTTGGGAAGACCTTGCTGAGCAGGATCATCCGGCCCCCGACACTGGCCTCCTTCTCGACGAGGAGCACCTTGTACCCCATGTCGGCCAGCTTGATCGAAGACTCCATGCCGCCGATGCCGCTGCCGATTACCAGGGCGTCGTAGTCCATCGCTTGCTCCCAGCTGTGTGCGCCGGCATCGCCGGCGACGGGTCGGTCGGATCAGATGAAGAGGTTGACGTTGGCCTCGTCGGCCTCGCCGAGGTAGGTGGCCACGCCGGCGTACTCGATGCCGTCGATGAGTTCCTCTGCCCGGATGCCCATCACGTCCATGCTCATGGTGCAGGCGATCAGCTTGATGCCCTGCTCCTGCGCGGTGGCCAGCAGCTCCGAGATCGGCATGACCTTCTCGGCCTTCATGACCTTCTTCATCATCTTCTGGCCGAGGCCGCCGAAGTTGAACTTGGAGAGCCCGAGCTGTTCCGGGCCGCCCGGGAGCATCATCGAGAAGCCCTTCTGCAGGGTGCTCTTCGGCTTGCCGGCCGCCTTGGCCCCGGCCGGGGGCTTGCGCAGGGAGGCGAGTCCCCAGAAGGTGAAGAACATGGTGACTTCGTCATCCATCGCTGCTGCGCCGTTGGCGATGATGAACGCAGCCATCACCTTGTCGTAGTCACCGCTGAAGACAATGATCGTCTTCTTCGACATGTCGGTTGCCTTGCTTTCTGTTGGCTCGGGTGCGGCGGTCAGGCCGCCGAGGAGTCGCGGCCGAGTGGTTTCAGGGCCTCGTAGAACTCACGCATGTACTTGGCGAACGGCTCGGCGCACACCGAACAGACCGCGGCCATCTTGAGCCGCTGCGGGTGCAGCCCCCTTGCCGTCATGGTGGCCTGGGCCTCGCTGACTATCCGGGAGGTCCGTTCGGCGCAGTCGGGCAGGTAGGCGCACTCCTCGCCGTCCGAGGCGATGAAGACGCCGTCGAACCCGCTGTCGAGCGCGTGCACGAGCCAGGCCGGCTTCAGCCCGCTGCTGCACGGGACCGCCATGGTCTGGACGGTTGCCGGGTACTCGAGGTGTCGGCTGCCGGCGAGGTCGATCCCCGGGTCGGAGATGTTGATCGTGGAGAAGACCAGGATCCTCGGGGAGTACTCGTCGGGGTTCGGATGTCCCGACATCTCGGGCTACTTCGCCTTGCGGAGGAACAGGTGGATCGACCCGGCCTCGTCGAAGGAGCCGAGGAAGTCGTGTCCCATCTTCTTGCACCAGGCGGGGATGTCCTTGAGGGTTCCCGAGTCGGTGGCAAGGACCTCCATCACGCTGCCGACGCCGACCGCCCCGATGGACTTCTTGGCAGCGAGGATCGGGCCGGGGCAGGAAACCCCCCTGGCGTCGACGATGGTGGGGGACGCGATGGACTTGAGTTCTTCGATCGTGGTCGACATGTGTCGTGCTCCTGGTCTACTGCCCGACCTCGTCGTCGGACGACTAAGAACATATACCACTACCCGTAGGGGTATTGACCGTTTCGCGATTCTGCCTGGACGGGCGGGTCGCGGTTGGGGTGGGGGCGCCGGCTTGACAGTCCGGGCGCCCGGGTGAAAGATGACTGATCGTCAGTCAGTTATGGGGGTATGACATGAGTCCTCGACCACGGGTGGACCGCGCGATCAAGCGCGCCGAACTGGCGGCGGCTGCCGCGACGGTCTTCAGCGAACGCGGAGTGGCCGGAACCGCCGTCTCCGACATCGTCCGGGCCGCCGGGGTGGCCCAGGGCACCTTCTACCTCTACTTCGACTCCAAGGACGACGTCGTGCTCGCTGTCGCAGAACAGTTCGTGGCCGAGGTCGGGACGGCGGTGGCGGCGGCCGTCACCGGTGCTGAGGCCCCGGCCCCGGATCGGCTCCGAAGCCTGGTGGCGGCACTGGGCGGACTGGCCACGAACTCGACCAACCAGGCGATGGCTGAGTTACTGCACCGTCCGGAGAACTCCGCGCTGCACGATCGGCTGACCGAGCCGCTGGCCGAGTGGTTGTTCGCCCTCGTCCACGAGATCGTCGACCAGGGCGTGGCTGAAGGCTCGATGCACGTCCCGGACGCCGGCGCGGCGGCCTGGTTCGTCCTCGGCGGCCTGCAGAGCGTCGAACGGTCGGGCACGCCGATGGCCGAGTTGCCCGGGGCCCTCGACGGGGCGCTGGAGCTGGCGTTGCGCGCCCTCGGCGTCCGGGGGCAGTGATGAGCGCGACAGCAGTGGTCACCACCCGTGGCCTCACGAAGACCTTCGGCAAGGTGACGGCGGTGGACCACCTCGACCTGGAGGTGCGGCAGGGCGAGATCTACGCCTTCCTCGGCCGCAACGGTGCCGGCAAGACCACGACCATCAGGATGCTTCTCGGCCTGGTCCGGCCCCTGGCCGGCGAGGTGCGCGTGTTCGGCCGCCCGGTGAACTCGGCCGACCCGGAATGGCTGCGCCGGGTGGGCTGCCTGGTGGAGACCGCTACGGCCTACCCGAACCTCACCGTCCGGGAGAACCTCGACCTGCAGCAGCGGCTCACCGGGGCTCCGGCAGGGGCGGTTGCCGCGGTGATCGAACAACTCGGGCTCGGTGCTGTGGCGCACCGCCTCGCCGGACAGCTCTCGCTCGGGAACAAGCAGCGGCTGTCGCTGGCCCGGGCTCTGGTGCACACCCCGGAACTCCTGGTCCTGGACGAGCCGGCCAACGCCCTCGACCCGGCAGGAATCGTCGAGATCCGCGAACTGCTGCGTTCCCTTGCCGACGACCACGGCACGACGGTGTTCGTCTCCTCCCACATCCTCGTCGAAGTCGCTCACCTGGCCGACCGCATCGGCATCGTGCACGACGGCCGTCTGGTCGAGGAACTCGACCGCGCGGCCCTGATCGGCGCGGCCCGCGCGTTCAGCGCGGAACGGCTCACCGAGCAGCAGCGCGCCGACGCGCTGCTGACCCTCGAGCTCGAGCGCTACTTCCTGGCCCGAACCGACGGGAGTCAACCGAGATGATCGCCACTGTCTTCCGCGGCGAGCTCACCAAGCTGCGCCGCACCATCGCGCCCTGGGTGACGCTGGGTTCGCTGATGCTGGGCCCGCTCGCCCTCGCGCTGTTCATGTGGATCATCAGGGACCCGGGAAGGGCCGCCCAGTTCGGCCTGCTGGGCACCAAGGTCGAACTGAGTGGTATCGAAGCCAACTGGGCGTCGTTCGCATCGTTCCTCAGCCTGATCGTCGGCCTCGGTGGCACGCTGCTGCTGGCCTTCGTCGCCGCCTACGTCTTCGGCCGCGAGTACAGCGAGGGGACGGCGAAGGTCATGCTGACCCTGCCGGTCCGGCGGCCCTGGTTCGTGGTGGCCAAGCTCCTGGTCGTCGCGTTGTGGTGGCTGGCCATCGTCCTGGTCGTCTTCGCCGAGTCCGTGGCGGTGGGACTGGGCCTGGGGCTGCCCGGGATCACGGTCGGCACGGTCGGCTCCCTGCTCGGCAGCCTGGTCGTCGTCGCCGGGATCTCCTACCTGCTGGCGCCGGTCGTGGCCCTGGTCACCGTCTGGGCACGCGGCTACCTCGCGCCGGTCGGCTTCGCCCTGGGAATGCTCCTGCTCGGCAACGTGATCGGCCACACCGGCTGGGCGCCGTGGTTCCCGTGGTCGATCGTGCCGATCCTCGTCGGTTCGGTCAGCAGCCCGGTAGAAGCCCTGCCGGTCGGCAGCCTGGTGGTGCTGGCAGCAACCTTCGCTGCCGGTGTCGCCGGCACGATGTGGAAGCTGCAGACGGCCGACAACACCCAGTAGCCGGTGGACGCTCAGTAGCGCAGCAGCAGGTACGGAGTTGCGATGGCAAGGGTGACCACCGCCACGACCGAGCCGTACCTGGTGAACTCCCAGAACGAGATCGGGTGACCGCTGCGCTTGGAGATGCCGGCGACGACGACGTTGGCGCTGGCGCCGATCGCCGTGGCGTTGCCGCCCAGGTCGGCGCCGAGCAGGAGCGCCCACCACAGGCCGTTCTGGCCGGCGAACGGGCCGCCGCCGTTGACCAACTGGTCGACGACGGGCGACATGGTGGCGACGAAGGGGATGTTGTCGACGATGGCCGAGAGCACCGCTGACCCCCAGAGCAGGGTCATCATCGCCACCGGGACGCTGTCGCCGGTGATCGAGACCAGCCAGGCGGCCACGTGATCGATGACCCCGGTCTTGACCAGTGACCCGACCAGCATGAACAGGCCGGCGAAGAACAACAGGGTTTCCCACTCGATGTCGACGAGGTAGGACTGCGGTCGCAGGCCGCTGACCGCGATCAGTACCCCGGCGCCGAGCAGGGCCACAACGGACGGCTCGAGGTGGATGAGGCTGTGCAGGGTGAACGCGGCCAGTACGAGGGCGAGCACGATCAGGGAGCGAACCAGCAGGCCCCGGTCCTGGATCGCCTCACGTTCGTCGAGTTCCATCACCTCGGCCACCTGGTCGGGGTCGGCGGTGAAGTCCTTGCGGAACAGGAACCTGGAGAGCCCGACGAACACGATCAGCATCACCACGACGATCGGTCCGAGGTTCAACAGGAAGTCGTTGAAGCCGAGACCGGAGCGACTGGCCACGATCAGGTTGGGTGGGTCGCCGACCAGCGTCGCCGTGCCGCCGATGTTGGAGGCGAGCGCCTCGGCGATCAGGAACGGCACCGGACGGACGCCGATCTTCTCGCAGACCAGCAGGGTGACCGGGGCGATCAGCAGCACGGTCGTGACGTTGTCCAGTCCGGCGGAGGCGACGGCCGTGATCAGGCACAGCAGGGTCATCACCCGGAACGGCCGGCCCTTGGCCCGCTTCGCCGCCCAGATCGCCACGTACTCGAACACGCCGGTCTGCCGCAGCACGCCGACGATCACCATCATCCCGAACAGCAGGAAGATGACGTTCCAGTCGATGCCGGTGTCCTTGGAGAAGAACGCATCGTCCGGGCCGACCACCCCGATAGCAAGGATCACTCCCGCTCCGGCGAGCGCTGCGGCAACCCGGTTGATCTTCTCCGATGCGATGAGGATGTAGACGATCGAAAAGACGATGATCGCAACGATCATCATTGCGCCTGGTCCCCACAGACCAGATCAAGTAGGCGCGATGCTGTGACCACACCGATGATCCTGCCCCCGTCGACGACGGCGCACAGCGGACTCCGCAGCCGGGCCATCACAGCTGCCAGTTCCAGCACGGTGTCGTCGGCATTGAGGACCGGCAACTCGACCGGTCTGGTCGGCAGCAGGTCACCGACGGTGGCCTTGCCGAGCCGGCTCGCGATCTTGTCTGCAGCGATCTCACCGATCACGCCGGCGAGCGTCGGGTCGGCCTGTACGTAGTCGGGGACCATGAACCTGACCACCTCCGAGGCCGGCAGCACCGCCTTCGGTGCCCCGTCCGCCTCCGTGACCACAAGGCCCGGCAATCGGTCCCGGGCGATCAACCTGGCAGCGACCAGGGCCGAGGTGGCCACATCGACCACCGGGTAGGGTTCGGCGATCTCGCCAGCGCGCATTCCCCAACCCTAGGACACCGGGAGGCGTTCCGGAGGCCGGTCCGGAATGGCCGCTCCGGCGACCCGACGGAGCCGGTTCGGGAGGGACCGTCGGCCCCTGACGTTGGCGAGGCGGGGCCGCCTGTGCCCGTTCAGGCCACCAGGCCCGGCGAACCGTCGGTGGAGACGACTCGACCACCCGCGTCACGCCAGGCGCCCATGCCGCCGGCCACAACGAAGGCCTCGACGCCGCGGCTGCGCAGGAGGTTCGTCGCCGTCCGGGCGCGGCTGCCGCTTCGGCAGAGTACGACGACGCGCTTGGCGTTCCAGCTGGGTATGCCGGCGATCGGGAGCTGGGGTAGCGGCACGTGGTGGGCCCGGGGCGCGTGGCCCTCGATCCACTCCCAACCGTCGCGCACGTCCAGGACCTCCGCTCCGTCGGAGACCAGGCGCAGGGCCTGCCGGGCGGACACTTCCGGGGTGAAGTCCACGGTCATCGGGCATCCTTCGATTCTTGGCTCCGCCGGCCAGTCCGGCGGTGGCGCCCACTATACCCCCGGGGGTATGCTGATACGGTCCGGCGACGAAAGGCCCTCCATGGACTCGAAGAACCCGCCGCGTGAGCTTCTGCTTACCGCCGTACCGGCAGCACCGCCACCCTGGTGGGCACAGTGGACGGCCCTCCAGGCCTGGCCCCGCCGCCGCTGGCTGGTCGCGCTGGTCGGTGCGGTCGCCACCGTGCTGGTCATGGGGCTGCCCACCGCCATGATCCCGAACCCGGTCTTCGGGCGGGAGGTCCCGACGACGGCGTGGGCCTGGCCGGCGCTGGTGGTCACGGCCATCCTCAGCGGCCTGCTCGGCGCGACCTACGTCCGCCGTCCGACCGGCCCCGAACCGGTCTCGCGGCCGGGGTTGGTCGGCGGCGTGCTGACCTACCTGGCCGTCGGCTGCCCGGTCTGCAACAAGCTCGCCCTGCTGGCGCTCGGCTACACCGGTGCCCTCACCTGGTTCGCCCCGGTACAACCCTGGCTCGCCCTTGCCGGCGTCGGCCTGCTGGGTTACGCCCTGCACCGCCGGCTCGGCGGCGAGGTCGCGTGCCCGGTTCCCGCTGGCCGGACATGACCAGCGTGGACGCGCCCGGGGCTGCGCTGGCGGCCCGGTTGGCCGCGTCCACGGCCGACCTGCAGCGGCTCGGCGCTGGCGCAGCCATCTGCACCTTCTCCCGCGCCGGCATGGCGGTGCCCGGGCTGAAGTACACCGAGGGCCGGTGGGCTGCCCTTCGACAGGTACAGCGCTCCCCGCTGTTCGAACTGGATTCGGCTGGAGCGGTCGCCGAGGTGGTTGCGGACTGGGCCGATGACCTGACCCGGCAGCAGGCCCGCCAAGCCGGACCGGACTGGATCGCGTACCGGACCGGAGGGCTGGACGCACTGGCCGAGCTCGCCGAGGACCTGAACCTCACGTCCCTCCCGTTCGGAACGCCGGCGATTCCTTACGGCCGTCTTGCGGCTTCAGCCGTTCCCTCGCCAACCCGGCCAGGATCCGCTGGACTGTAGCGATGAGGGTTCTCGTGACCGGCGCTGCCGGGTTCATCGGCTCCACCATCGTCGAGCACCTTCGCGATCTCGGCCACGACGTGCTCGAGGTGGACCTGCTGCTGGGCAGCGCGCACCGGGGCCGGCCACCGTGGGTGGGGGATGACCTGCAGGTGGTCGATGTCCGGGACGAGGCGTCGCTGACCGGGCTGCTCGATGGGGTGGACCTGGTGTGCCACCAGGCGGCCATGGTCGGCCTGGGCCTGACCATCCACGACGCCCCGGACTACGCCTCGCACAACGTGGTCGGTACGGCCTCGCTGGTCTCCGCGATGACCCGGGCCGGTGTCGGCGGCCTGGTGCAGGCGTCCTCGATGGTCGTCTACGGCGGTGGTCGCGAGGTCTGCCCTGCCCACGGCGACGTCCCCACCCTGCCCCGGTCTGCCGAGGACCTCGAGGCCGGGCGCTTCGAGGCGAGCTGTGCCGTGTGCGGCGAACCGGTCAGCTGGGGCCTGGTGGGGGAGGATGCCCGGCCGAACCCGCGCAACGCCTACGCCGCCACCAAGCTGGCCCAGGAGCACCTGGCGATCGCCTGGGCCGAACAGTCCGGCGGCCGGGCGATCAGCTTGCGCTATCACAACGTCTACGGTCCGAGGATGCCGAGGGACACCCCGTACGCGGGAGTCGCCAGCATCTTCCGCTCGGCACTGGCAGCCGGCCGGGCACCCCGGGTCTACGAGGACGGCCGGCAGATGCGCGACTTCGTGCACGTCCAGGACGTGGCCAGGGCCAACGCCGCAGCTCTGGCGTCGCTCGCCTCGACCCCAGCCAGCGCCGGGCATCGTGCCTACAACGTCGCGTCGGGGTCGCCGCACACCGTGCTCGACCTGGCCACGGCCCTGGCTCGGGAGCTGGCCGGGCCGGAGCCGGTCGTCGTCGGTGGTGGACGTCCCGGTGACGTCCGGCACGTCGTGGCCGACCCGGCGCGGATCAGGTCAGAACTCGGGTTCGCCGCGCGGGTCGGGTTCGTCGAGGGCATCGCCGACTTCGCGTCCGCCCCGATGCGCAGCTGACCGCGGGTCGGCCCTGATCAGCCGGCCTGTGCCACCAGTGCCGGCGCGGGCAGGCTCACTTTGAAGCAACACCCCTGGTCGACGTTGTGCACAGCGACCGTCCCGGCCTGGGCGGTGACCAGCCCCCGCACGATGGCCAGGCCCAGCCCGGCGCCCGGACTGAGCGGCGCCGCAACCGGGGAGCGGGCGGTCGTGCCGCGGAAGCCGATATCGAACACCCGGGGAAGCTCGTCGAGGGGGATGCCGCCGCAGCCGTCGGTGAAGGTCAGCCAGGTCGCCGACTCGTCGGTGCCCCCACGAACCTGCACCTTCCGGCCCCGCTGGGTGTGCCGGACGGCGTTCACCATCAGGTTGCGGACGACCCGCTCCATCTCCCGCCCCGATCCCATGCCGACCAGTGCGGGCAGGTCCACATCCAGCTCGATGCCGCGGCTCGCAGCAATCGGACGGAGCCCGATCGCCGCCTCACCGACGAGTTCGTTGAGCGCCAGCGGCTCCAGGCGAAGGTCGAGCGCACCGCTGCTGATCCGGGACAGCTCGAACAGGTCGTCGACCATGTCCCCGAGGCGGTCGGACTCACGCCCGATCCGGGCGCCGTAGTCGCTCACCTCGGTTGGCTCCTCAACCACCCGGTCCTCGAGGGCCTCCGCCATGGCCTTGATGCCGGCGAGCGGGGTTCGAAGGTCATGGCTGATCCAGGCGATCAGCTCCCGGTGGCTCTGCTCCCTTGCCCGCTCCTCGGCCCGCCGGGTCTCGATCGCAAGGGTGCGCCGCGCGAACTGCTGACCGATCAGGACCGATCCGGGCACGAGCATGACGCCGACCAGCACGCAGGTGACCAGGGTCCAGCCGAGCTGCTCGGTGAACATGAAGCCGCTGATCGCGACCACGAATCCGAGGGCGGCGAGCAGCGGCACGACGGAGACGAGGGCGAGGGAGATCCCGAGGTGGCGCTCGAACACCTTCAGCAGCAGCCACAACGCGACGACCGTGACGACGCACGTCAGCACAGCCCAGGGCGCGATGTGCAGCAGGTCTTCGCTCATGATCGGTCTCCCAACGGTTGGTACCGGTAGCCGACGCCCCAGACGGTCTGGAGGCGGATCGGGCGGGAAGGGTCGGGCTCGACCTTCTCGCGCAGCCGCCGGACATGCACGGTCACGGTGGAGTCGTCACCGAAGTCCCAGTCCCAAACCTGGGCCAGCAGCTCCGACCTGCGGAACACCTGGTTCGGGTGTCCCACGAGGAAGGCGAGCAGGTCGAACTCCCGCGCCGTCATCACCAGTTCCCGATCGGCCAGCGTCGCCCGGCGGGCCGGCAGGTCGATGACGAGGTCGCCGTCCACCAGTGCGGCGGCCTGGGTGGGTCGAGGCGCCGAACGCTGCAGGAGCCGCTGCGCCCGCAGCGTCACCTCGCGTGGCGAGAACGGCTTCACCACATAGTCGTCCGCTCCCTGTTCGAGCCCGACCACCCGGTCGGACTCACTGCCGAGGGCGGTCAGGATCATGATCGGCACGCCGCTGGTCCGCCGGATCCGTTCGCACACGTCCAGCCCGTCGATGCCCGGCAGCATCAGGTCGAGGATCACCAACTGGGGGTCGGCCTGCGCAAAGGCCGCCAGGCCGCTGGCCCCGTCCCCGGCCTCGACGACCGTGAGGCCGGCCCGGGTCAGGTAGCGGCGCAGCACGTCCCGCGTGGTCGGGTCGTCCTCGATCACCAGCACGCTCCTGGCGGGCACGCCGCTTCCCCCTCTCCCCGGTCCACCGCGTTCACCATTCAGTCAGCAACAGATGATTGACCGCAAGGGCCCACGTCGCCGCAGCGACCAGCCCCCAACGCCGCCATGCCGGGGGCGCCAGGCCGGCCGCGCACCAGACCGTGAAGGCGAAGGTCAGCCAGATCCGCTCGGTCTCCGCCTTGGACAGCCCACTCAGGTCCGAGAGGGCGATCACGACGAGGCCCGCGGCTGCCAGCCAGGCCGGCGCGGCCTCGAGGTTGCGACGCCCTGGTCTGGCCAGGGTGCGGACCGCCCCGGCAACGACCAGCACAACCAGCGGTGAGGTGCACACCACGAAGGCTGCCAGGTTCGCCCAGAGGAAGTAGCCGTAGGGGCGTGAACTGGCGATCCCCTGGTAGTACCGCACCTGGAGCTGGGCCAGGCCTTCCCACCAGCGGAACCCGGCCAGGGTGAACAACACCACAACCCCGAGGACGCCGACCGCGGTCATCAGCCAGCCGCTGCGGACCACGGCCCAGCCGGACCTCCGGACGGTGAGGAGCAGGGCGGTGCCGGCGACGATGCCGTAGAGGACGTGCCCGTAGGACAGGTACAACAGCGCCCCGAACAACACCCCGCCGGCGAGTGAGGCGATCCTGCGCTGCCGGACGGCGCCCCAGCACGAGGCCGTCACCGCGAGGGATGCCACCCCGAGGAAGACCGCATCGCCGGACACCCCGATCCACACTGCTCCGGGGAACACCGCTGCCCACGGGATGAACTGTCGGGCCGCGACCGGCGCGCCGAGTGCCCGCAGGGTCACGGCCCAGGCCGGTGCCGCAAGGCTGCCGACCAGCATGCACACCAGTGCGCCCCACAACGGCCCTGGGAGCCCCACCTGTTGCAGGAGCCAGAAGAACAGCGTCGCCAGCGGCGGGTGGGCGGACACATGGGTCGTCCAGGCGTCCGGGACGTTGACGATCCGCTCGGTGAAGCCCCGCAGGAACGAACCGGGGTCGCTGACAGCCGGCAAATCGTGCAGGTACTCGTGCGGGGACAGCAGCTTCGTGGCCCAGTCGCCGTCAACGGCCGCAAGCGAGAAGATCCAGCCGAACCCGACAGCCCAGCCCACCGCCAGCAGGACGCGCCAGTGCAGGGTGGCCGCCACCCGCTGGAGCCCGACGGCCGCGACCAACACCGACCCGGCGGCCACCGTCCACCAGGACACGTGCGGAGCCCACTGCGCGAAGATGGGCGGGAACGGCAGCAGGAGGATCGTCCCGGAGGCCTCGATCGCCCTGCCGACGAAGTGGGCGGCCAGCACCAGGGCGACGGCGCCGGCCAGCAGGGCCCGGTCGATGCGGGACAACCCTCGCGAGCGAGCACCGACAGCCGGGCTGAGCTGGTCGGGTGCGGTCTCCACGTCGCGACGCTAGGGGAGGCCGCGTGGTTCCGCACCGGCCGGGCCAGGACGGAAAGACTCTCGTAAGACCCGGCCGATTCCGGCAAGACTCCGGTAACCCGGGACGCCTCCGGTCGGCCGCGGACGCTGCCTAGCTTCGAGGCATGAAACCAGCCCCGGCGGACGTCGACCAGGTCGAACTCGTCATCCCTTGCCTGAACGAGGAGACCGCCCTGCCGGCGCTGCTCGCCGACGTGCCGGGATCGTGGGCCGTGATCGTGGTCGACAACGGCTCCAGCGACCAGACAGCAGAGGTGGCAAGGCTCGCCGGCGCCACTGTGGTCTACGAGAGCCGGCCCGGCTACGGGGCTGCGGTCGACCGCGGCCTGCGCGCTGCGACACGCGACATCGTCGTCGTGCTGGACGGGGACGGCTCGATCCGGCCGCGGGACCTGGCCGGCCTGGTCGAGCTGGTGGCCGGCGGCCGTGCCGATCTCGGCTGCGGGGCGAGGCGCCCGGTCACGAGTTCGGCCTGGCCAGCGCACGCCCGGCTCGGGAACCGCGTCCTCGCCGCGACCCTCTCCCTTGCGCTGGGGCTCGACCTGCACGACATCGCTCCGGTTCGGGTCGCGCGACGGACCGCGCTGCTCGAGCTGGCGGTCGCCGACCGCCGCTTCGGCTATCCGCTGGAAACCCTGCTCCGGGCCCGGGTCGCCGACTGGCGGATCGCTGAACTGCCGGTTCCCTACCACCCGCGCAACGGGGGCCGGTCGAAGGTCACCGGCAGCATTCGTGGCACCCTGCGCGCACTGCGGGACTTCGCCGGCGTCCTGGTGGCTAACCGGGAGCTGCTGTGGAGGCGAACCAGATGAGCGGCCGCCCGATCCTGCTGATCGTGGCCAAGGCTCCGGTCCCCGGCCTGGTGAAGACCCGCCTGACGCCACCGTTGACCGCCCACCAGGCCGCGGCCCTCGCCGCAGCAGCCCTGCTGGACACCCTGGAGGCCTGCCGCGCCGCCGCACGGTTGAGTGGGGCTGAGGTGGTCCTCGCCCTTGCCGGCGAGCTCGACCGGGCTCAGTCCGCAGCTGCGATCCGGTCGGCCCTTGCCGGGGTGCGCGTGCTGCCCCAGCGCGGCCAGGGGCTGGCGGCCAGGCTGGCCGCCGCGCACGCAGACGCCGCCGGCAACTTCGGCCCGACGCTGCAGGTCGGGATGGACACCCCACACCTCGATCCGCTGGTCCTTGCCGACGGCCTGGTCCGGATCGTCCATCCGGACGGGCCGGATGCGCTCCTCGGCCCGGCCGAGGATGGCGGCTGGTGGGCCCTCGGCCTGCGCCGCGCCGGTGCAGCCCGGTGCCTGCTCGACGTCGCGATGTCCACTCCGCACACGGGGGTCGACACGCTGGCGGCGCTCGGTCGCGAGCAGCATCGCGTCGAGCTGCTTCCCGTCCTGCGCGACGTCGACACGATCAGCGATGTCGAGGCCGTCGCTGCCGTTGCCGGCGGCAGGTTCGCCGCCCTCGCCAGGGCGCTGCACCCGATGGCAGCGGGGCTTTCATGACCACAGCGACCGAGGTGTACGGCCTTGGCCTGCTCGGCGACCGGGTCTGGCTGGAGGGCAGCAGCATCAGTGAGCTCCGCGTCCGGGACTGGAGCAGCGACCAACTCCCCGGCGACCGCGGGCTGCTGGACCGCTGCCTTGGCCGGACCCTCGACCTCGGTTGCGGTCCCGGCCGGCTCACCGCCGCCTTGTTGGCCGGGCACGTACTGGCCCTTGGTATTGACGTCAGCGCGGAGGCGGTTGCGCTGGCCCGCGCCCGCGGGGCCGCGGCGCTGCAGCGGGACGTCTTCGGCCCGCTGCCCCGGGAAGGCTGCTGGCAACACGTCCTGCTGGCCGACGGGAACATCGGCATCGGCGGCGACCCGATCCGGCTACTGGCGCGCTGCCGCGAGCTGCTCGACCCGACCGGCACCGTCCTGGTCGACCTCCAGGGGACGGGAGCCCACCTGCGGACCGACCGGGTGCGCCTCAGGGTGGGGGAACTGGCCAGCGACTGGTTCCACTGGTCAAGCCTGCCCACCGGCGCCCTGCGGGCCGTCGCCGCCGCCACCGGGTTCAGCGTGGTCGAGGTCTGGCGGTCGGCCGGACGCTGGCAGGCGGAACTGCGCGTCTGCGACCGCTGGGACCGGGACCCGCGATGAGGCCGGCCGACCTGATCCCGCGTCCGGAGTGGTACCCGGACCGTCCTCGGGGCGGCTGGCTCAGCCTGCGACTGGGGATGTGGCTCGGACTCACGTTCACGGCCTGTTTCGTCACCGGACTGGTCAGCCACTTCCACCAGCATCCCGGCCCGATCCCGCTACCGGCCGGACCTGCCTGGGCGTACGCGGTCAGCCAGGGCATCCACGTCACGTCCGGAATCGCATCGATCCCGTTGCTCGCGGTGAAGCTGTGGTCGGTGGCGCCCCGGTTCTGGCAGCGGCCGCTCGTCGGTGGCGTGCTGCGCATGCTCGAGAGGGGATCGGTGCTGGTGCTCGTCGCGTCCGCCGTCTTCGAACTGGTCACCGGCCTGCTGAACGTGGCCGGCTGGTACGCGTTCGGGTTCTACTTCCCGCCGGTGCACTATGCGGTGGCCTGGCTGGCCATCGGCGCCATCGCTGTTCACGTCGCTGTCCAGCTGCCCAAGGTGAGGGCGCTCTGGGGGCAACCCGAACCACCAGTCGCGACCGGCGAGCTCAACCGGCGGGACGTGTTCCGGTTGGCCGGCCTCGGGGCTGTGGTCGCGGCTGTGACCACAGCCGGGGACAAGCTCCCCGTGCTGCGGCCGGTCGGGCTGCTGTCGCAACGGAGCGGGGCCGGCCCGCAGGGACTGCCGGTGAACCGAAGTGCGGTCGCAGCCGGCGTCGCCGTCGACCCGGACTGGCAGCTTCGGCTGCTCGACCGGGGAGCCGAGCGGGTCCTCAGCCTGCGGGAGCTGCAGGCCATGCCGCAGCACTCGGCGCTGCTGCCGATCGCCTGCGTCGAGGGCTGGAACGCCTGGGCCGCCTGGGAAGGAGTCCGGCTCAGCGAACTGATCGCCGACCCGGCCGACGTCGTCGAGGTCACGGTCCGCTCGCCCGACCCCGGCGGCTACGGCGCCAGCAAGGTGTCGACCCAGACGCTGAACCATCCCGACACGCTGCTGGCGCTCCGGCTGAACGGTGAACGGCTCTCCCTCGACCACGGCTTCCCGGCCCGGTTGATCGCGCCGAACCGTCCCGGGGCGATGCAGACCAAGTGGGTCACCACCCTCGAGGTCCGCCGGTGAAACCGCATGCCCCGACCCGGCCGCGTCGGCCCGCCCTGCGGCGGAGGGTCGCGGGGACGGCCGCACGGCAGGTGGCAGAGGTCAGGGCGGCGGTCACCGGACTGACCCGGGCGCAGGTCGCACTGCTGCTGGTCGGCGCAACCACCGTCGCCTTCGGCGGGCTCCAGCTGCTGCAACTCCTGCTCGACCGGACCGCGCCCGTGCTCGGGGTGGGCGCATGGTGGTTGGGTGGGCCGCTGATCGTCGACCTGGTGGCGGTCCCGGCCGTCGTGGTCTTGGGGTTGGCGATCGGCCGCCTGGTGCCGGAGTCGTGGCGGCGCTATGTCGCCGGAGCCTCAGCGCTGTCCATCCTGCTGAGCATTGTCGCTGTGCCGTTCCTCACCGGCCTTGGCCGACGGGCCGACAACCCCAGCCTGCTCGACCGCCCCTACTGGGCGGGCCACCTCACCCTGATCGGCCTCGTCTGGGTACTGCCGCTGGTGGCTCGCCTGGTCCGGGCCGGCGTCCGGTCAGCGCGGCGCCCTGACCGGGTCGCCGGCAAGGGCGGACGCCCGGGTCTGGGCGTGCAGGAAGGGCAGGTAGGCGATCATCACGACGGCGATGACGCCGACGGTGGCCAGGTCAGCCGTTGTGGAGTGGTTGGTGACGGTGCCGCTGAGGTTGAACAGGGCATGGAAGGCCACGCCCGGCAGGATGCTCCCGGTGAGCACGACGCAATAGGCGAGGGCCGTACCGATCAGCACGGCGGCCACCAGCTGCAGCCCCTGGTCGGCGACCGAGTAGCCCCGCAGGAGATTGACGATGTGGCCGACGCCGAAGGTGACTCCGGACACGACGATCGCTCGGGTGAGGTTCCCCCGCACTCGCAGCGCCTGTAGCAGGAAGCCGCGGAACAGCAGTTCCTCGATGAAGCCAACGGCCGTCACCAGCAGCACGGCTGTGACCACGGTGGCCGGCGCCAGATCCGGCGCCAGGCCTTTCGCGTACTGCACGAAGGCCATCGCGAACAGCGGCAGGTAGTACAGCGTGCGTGGCAGCGTCCCGGGTTCGACCCGGCGAACCCCGTAGTGGCCGGGCCGGTCGTCGGCCCGGACGCGGAACACGAGAATGACCGAGAGCGCGACGAGCACGACGCTGGTCAGCCAGGGCAGCTGGAGTTGTTCGCCGAGGATGTCGCCGGCGTTGACCGCGACGAGGTAGATCCCGATCCAGGCGAGGGCGAACCGGATGGGCGAGCTGTCCTGCAGTTTCCGCACGACGTTCCTTCGGTAGTGATACGCGGCGCGGATCGCCAGCAGACTATGCCAAGGAACCGGTTGCCGGGTCGCTTCCGAAGCAACCGGGCAGGTGCCCCGGAATGCCCGAACCACAGCTTTCCCGGGCTCTGCGCGCTAGGGTCTGCCGGTGACTGTCCTGATTCACCTGAACGGGCCGCCGGCGATCGGGAAGTCGACCCTCTCGGCCATCTACGCAGACCGGCATCCCGGTGTCCTCAACCTGGACATCGACAGCCTGCACCCGCTGGTCGGCGGCTGGCGGGACGAGGACAACCACACCCACGAGGTGCTCCGGCCGGTTGCGCTGGCGATGGCTTCGCGCCATCTGGCCGGCGGCCGGGATGTGATCCTCCCGCAGTTCCTCGCCCGCAGCTCCGAGATCGAGGCCTTCGAGGCCGTCGCCCGCGAACAGGGCGCCGGCTTTCGCGAGATCATCCTCCTCGCCGACAGGGCAGAGGCCGTCGCCAGATTCGACCGCCGCAGCGACGACACCGACTGGGGCCGGCACAACACTCGGCTCGTGGCGCGGCACGGGGGGCCGGCGATGCTGGCCGGGATGTACGACCGGTTGCTGGAGGTTGTGCGACAGCGGCCCTCGGCCGTCGTCGTCCGCGCAGAAGCCGGTGCTGTCGAGGAGACCTATGCTGCGCTGCTCAGGGCGCTCGGAGCCTGAACCGGCCAGGGCCGGCGCCGCGCCCGGCTGGACTCACCAGAGGTAGGGCAGGAAGCTCCGCGGCACTCGCTCGCGGTACTCGGCGTAGCCCGGGAACTGCGCCAGCAGCCACTCCTCCTCGCGACGGCGCTTGGCGTCGAAGAATCCCGCGGCCAGCGCCAGCGGAGCCAGAGCCAGCGGTGAGGTGACCAGCGCCCACGCCAGCAGGCCCAGCAGGACACCGCCGTAGATGGGGTGCCGGACCAGGCCGTAGACCCCGTCCTGACGCAGCTCGCCGGAAGGCGCCGGGCGGGGGAAGGGAGTGAGCTGCCTGCCGAGGCCCGCGCCGCCGGCCAGGAGCAGCCCGACTCCGGCCACGAAGGTCAAACCGCCGGTGATCCGGAGCCACAGCCGCCCCGCTGGCGGCCAGGCCTGGCCGAGCAGGCCCGCCGCGGCAGCGACGATGAAGATCACGACCTGGAGCACGACCCAACCCCCGCCACGGCGACCGAGCGCCGGGAGCCGGCTCGGCCGAGGTTGCCCGCCGGCCGGTTCGTCCGGCATCGGCTCGGAACCGTCCCTTGAGTTCACCAACCCACCGTAGCGACCGCTGGACGGTGCACCCAGCTGAGCCAGGGCGCGACTAGCGTGAGGTCGTCATGTCCGAGGTAATCGCCCAACCCACCATTCGCCAGCTGCGGCAGCGTGTCTTCGCGCTCTCGTGGCCGGTCGTTGCCGAGACCACACTGCAGCTCTCGCTCGACCTGGTGAACACGGCCCTTGTGGTCGCGCTCGGCACGGCTGCCCTGGCCGGGGTGGGTGCTGCGATGCAGCTGATGGCTTTCGCCCTCGCCATCCTCGCCGCGCTCGCCATGGGCGCAGCGATCCTGGTCGCCCACGCCACCGGTGCCCGCGATTTCGCCCGGGCTTCGACCATCGCCCGGCAGGCCATCGTCTGGGCCGGAATCCTGGCAGCGCCGCTGACCGTCGCAGGCTTCTTCGGTGCCGGGCCGATCGTCGGGATCTTCGGACTGGACGCAACGGCTTCCGGACTCGGGGCCGACTACCTGCGGATCTCGATGGGAACCGTCTTCGTCCTGGTGGCGCTGGCCGTCGGCTCCTCGGTCCTGCGCGGTTCGGGCGACACCCGGACGCCGATGCGGGCCATCCTGGTAGCCAACGGCCTGAACGTGGTGCTGGCCTGGGCACTGATCGGCGGGCACCTCGGCCTTCCGGCGCTCGGCGTCACCGGTGCGGCGATCGCGACCCTGATCTCGCGCCTCGTTGCGCTGGTGATCGTCGGTGATGCGCTCTGGCGGGGGCCGGTCAACCTGAGGACCCGTACCGGGTGGCGTCCGCGATGGACGGAAGGCCGCGAGCTGCTCGGGCTGGGCACGCCGGCGGCTCTTGAGCAGGTCGCGATCTCGCTCGGTTGGCTCGGTTTCACGATCGTGGTCGGCCACATGGGCACCGAGGAGCTCGCCGTGCAGCGGATGGCGACCTCGATCATGTCGATCGCGACGCTCACCGCCCTCGGCCTGCAGCTGGCGACGACGACCCTGGTCGGGCAGGCCCTGGGTGCCGGCGACCCCCGCACTGCTTCACGACTGGCGGCCATCACCACCCGCTGGGCCCTGGTGCTGGTGACGGCCATTGCCGGCGTGCTGTGGTTCGCCGCCGAGCCGGTGGTGCGACTGCTGGTCGGGGGCACGGAACCCGAACTGCTCAAGCTGGGGGTGGACACCCTGCGGATGACGCTGATCCTCCAACCCTTCTGGGCGGTGACGATGGTGCAGTCCGGCGCCCTCCGCGGGATGCGGGACACCGTCTCGCCACTGGTGGTGGAGGCCTCGGCCAACTGGCTTGCTGCGGGCACGGCGGGCTGGCTGGTCTTCCAGCAGGGCGCCAGCCTGCCGCAGGCCTGGGGTGCCTACCTGGTCGTGGCGCCGTTCCTGGTCGGGGTCATGGTGGCCCGCCAACTGAGGCGTGGCCGCTGCCTGAACGCTGACCACACCGCCGCCGGCCCGCCTGCTCTGGTGGGCGCAGACGCCCCGGCCGAAGGTGAGCCGGGGGTCCCGGCTGCCGCCTGCCAGGCCGACCAGCCTCGTTGATCCTCTTCCGCACGCCATTTTCGGCGGACGGGAATAGGACCGGCCCGGCCAGTGTTGCGGCAATCGGTAGAGGTCGTTGGGTGATCCTGAGCCTCCGCCGCCCGGTCTGGGGGGACGGGGTGGGGAAAAGCTCGGTTGCCGGTCCTCTGCCGAGGTCGAGGAGGGGCGGCTTTGGCAGGTCAATGACCTGCGTCAAGCTGCGATCCGATTGGATTCGGAGGGATCCATCGGGTCTGGGGCGGTGTGCGGGCAAGGCTTCCGGGGGGCGCCTACAGCCCGCACACCCGCCCCTTCTTGCGTTCTGGGGCGC
>CAYQXH010000030.1:0-21831 GCA_964421325.1 uncultured Propionibacteriaceae bacterium | reverse complement strand
TGACCCCGGCCAGCAGCGGGTAGTGCGTGCAGCCGAGGATCAGGGTGTCGATGCCGGCTTCCCGCAGCGGCAGGAGGTAGCCCTCGGCCGCCCGCAGGAGTTCCGCACCACCGGTGACCCCGGCCTCGACGAAATCGACGAACAGCGGGCAGGGACTCGTCACCAGCTCCACCCCGGGCACCGCGACCAGGGCGTCGTCGTAACTGGCCGACGTCGCGGTCGCCTCGGTGCAGATCAGCCCGATCCGTCCCGTCTTGCTGGCCCGGACGGCCCGGCGGGCGGCCGGCAGGATCACGTCGACAACCGGCACGTCGTAGCGCTCCCGCGCGTCCCGGAGCACCGCCGAGGATGCCGAGTTGCAGGCGATGACCAGGGCCTTCACGCCGGTGTCGGCCAGGTAGTCCAGGCACTCCAGGGCGTACTCGCGCACTTCCGGGATGGACTTGGTGCCGTAGGGCGCACGGGCGGTGTCGCCGAGGTAGACCATGTCCTCGCCGGGCAGCTGGTCGAGCAGCGCCCGCGCCACGGTCAGGCCACCGAAACCTGAGTCGAAGACCCCGATCGGGGCGTCGGAGGCGGTCACGTCCACCGACTCTAGGCCTGCGGCCGGAGCGGCGCCAACCCGCCTCTCGCTACCCTTGCGTCGGGACGCTACCGGTGCACGGGTAGCGTTGCCACCGAACGTGTAGCGAAGCGGTAGGACGCGGAATGCCTGATCAGATCAACGCCACCCGGATCATGTTGCGGACCCTTCGCCTGCTCGACGATGGCCGGCGCGCGGTCGCCGAACAGTGGGAGAAGCTGACGGGCACCGCCGCTGCCAAGCGCCCCGAGCCGCCCGCCGACCGGAGGCAGCCACCCGACATCTGGTGACCCCCATCCACGCACCCTCATGAGCCAGGGGGACGGTCAAGCCGTGGAAGGTGGGGTCAGCGGCGGGTGAGGGCCAGGGTGACCAGCCCGGCGCGGCGGCCGGGAACCGGGGCGGCCAGCCCACAGCCCGGCGTCCCGGCTGCTGTGGCAGAGGCGCAGCCGCCGCAGCCGGAGTCCGGGCAACCCATGGACAGCTCTCTGGCGTCCACCCGGCCCTCGCGGACTAGATGGTCGATGGCCGCCCGGAGCACGGACTCGTCCAGGCCGGAACGGCGCACCATCTCGGCAACCGTCGGCGTTCCGGCCGCAAGCTCGGCCAGCACCGTGGACAGGGGTCCGCTCACCAGAACAACCTGCCGATCTGGAAGACCGCAACGGCGAGGACCCAGGCGGTCACCAGCTGCATGCCGACGCCGAACAGCGTCCACCTCGGCCCGATCTCGCGCCACTGGGCAGCGAGGGTCGCAACGCACGGGGTGTACGCCAGGAGGAAGACCATGAAAGCCAGGGCGGCCGGGATCGGGTGGCCGCCGGAGGAGTCCTCGAAGTCGGCCCGGACGCGCTCGCCGAGCGTGCCCGGCGTCCCGTCGGCCGGTTCGTCGATCGCGTAGGTCTGCGCCCAGGCCGAGATGACGGCTTCCTTGGCCACGAAGCCGACGACCAGGGCGGAAGTGGTCTCCCACTTCGCGAACCCGGCCGGGGCGAACACGGGGGTGATCGCCTGCGCCGCCACGCCGTACGCGGAGTCGGCCACCGGGACCTCCCCGAAGGCCTGGCCGGGGGTGGTCGGGATGGACTGCAACAACCAGACCGCACAGACGGTTGCGACGATGATGCCGGAGGCCGTCTTCAGGAAGCCCTGCAGCCGCACCCAGGTGACCGAGGCGGTGAGTCGCACGGTCGGCACCTGGTAGGCGGGCAGGTCGATGATCAGGGGTTCGGCACCCATCGTCCGCCACAGCGTGCGGCGCAGCACCAGACCGGCCAGCACCACCAGGTGGATGGACACCACGTACATGGCGAAGACCGCCGTGCCGGCGTACGGGCCGAAGAAGACCGAGCCGAGCATCACGAACACCGTCAGCCGCGCCGTGCAGGACGTGAACGGCACGAGGAGTGCCGTCAGGATGCGCTGCCGCGAGCTGGGCAGGATCCGGGTGGCCGAGATGGCCGGGACGTTGCAGCCGAAGCCGACGATGAGCGGCAGGAAGGCCCTGCCGGGC
This sequence comes from uncultured Propionibacteriaceae bacterium, assembly GCA_964421325.1. Classification (GTDB taxonomy): domain Bacteria; phylum Actinomycetota; class Actinomycetes; order Propionibacteriales; family Propionibacteriaceae; genus Propionicimonas. The sequence continues at coordinate 19,735 of CAYQXH010000030.1, read as the reverse complement.
AGGCCGATCGAGCGCATCAGCCGGTCGGTGACAACAGCTGCCCGCGCCAGGTAGCCGGAGTCCTCCAGCAGCGCCAGCAGCATGAACATCAGGGTCATCAGCGGCACGAAGGTGAGCAGCATCCCGACGCCGGCGATCAGGCCGCTGACCACGAGGCCCTCCACCCAGGTTCCGGCGAGGCCGAGCTGGCCGAGCAGGACGGTGGCGCCGTCGCTGACCAGGCCGGCGAACGCGTCGTCGAGGAACCCCTGCAGCGGGGCCGCCACAGCCGTTGTGACCTGGAAGACCAGCCACATCACGGCGAGGAAGATCACCGGGCCGAGCACCGGCGCGGTCACCCAGCGATCCACCCGGTCGGAGAAGGTCCTGGGCTGTTCTGCCGGGGACGACATGCTGGTGCGGACGGCTTCTGCGATCCAGCCGAACCGGTCGTCGTCCAGTACGAGCGGATCGGCGGACGCCGGCGAGGGCCGGGGTGCCGGCGCCCTGCCGATGTGCTCACGGACTTCTGCTGCCAGCGTCTCGAGCCCGGCGCGGCGGCGCGGATCGATACCGACCACCGGGCAGCCGAGCGCAGTCGAAAGCGCGGCCAGGTCGACGGTGGTGCCGTTCTTGGCCGCCACGTCCAGCATCGTCAGCGCGACCATCATCGGCAGTCCGCGCTCCCGGAGCTGGGCCACCAGGTAGAGGCTGTTGGCCAGCCGTGAGGCGTCACAGGCGACGACGCAGAGGTCGGGGCGCTCATCGTCGGGGACGCCGAGCAGCAACTCCCTGGTGAGCGCCTCGTCGGGCGAGTGCGGATCGAGCGAGTAGGCACCGGGCAGGTCGATCAGGGTGATGTCGAGCCGTTGCTCGCTCGGGTCGCAGTCACACTCGTCGCAGGTGCAGCTGGCGGCGTCCCGCGTGGTCTTCCAGATGCCGCGGGAGACCTCGACGGTGGTGCCGGGCCAGTTGCCCATGGTCACCCGGGAGCCGGTGAGCGCGTTGAAGAGGGTGGACTTGCCCGTGTTCGGGGCGCCGACCAGGGCGACCACCGGCGCGTCCGGCCCGGCTCCGACGCCGCCGCCGGAGTGGCAGCACGCCTTGACCGAGAGGGTCGGCCCGGCCACCACCAGGTCAAGGGGGCGGGCGGCGGACTGCTCGGTGAAGGTCACAGGTCGCTCACTTCGGCCCGCAGGCAGGGCAGCAGGCTCGCGCCGAGGGCGATCCGGGAGCCGGCGACCAGGGCCACCCGGCCGCCGCCGGCGGTTCTCGACAGCAGCGTGAACCGGGTACCGACGCGTAGCCCGAGGGAGGAGAGCCGTTGCCTCGAGCTCTCCGGGGTCTCGGCTCCGACCAGGGTGAGGTTGGTGCGCAGCGGCGCCTTGGCCAGGTCGGTGCCTACGTACATATGCGTAAGGGTAGCCTAACCAAATATCGAACGCCACATGTCTCGAAAATCCGTGACACCAGCTCAGTGCAGCCCCAGCAGGTTCTCGGTGAGGTAGGCGATCCACTCGTAGACCCGGTAGACGTAGCTGCGGGGATCGTCCTCGGGCAGGGCGTCCAGCTCCTCGGCGTCGTCCGGGGTGCTGATGCCGAGCCGGACGGCGAGGCTGAGCCGCACGCCGGTCAGGGTCTTCAGCCAGCTGTCGAGCTCGATCACCCGCACCTGCACCGGGTGCTTGCCCGCGTCACAGTCGCGCAGGGCCGACATGACCACCTCGGCAGCGTCCAGCCGGCTGGACCGTTGCCTCGCCTGGGTCAGCCGCCGGAACTCCCCGGACGCGGCCGGGTCCTCCGGATAGGCGTCCGGGAAGAGCCGGTTGATGACCGGGTCGGTCTGGTCGAGCGGATCCGGCCCGGACAGCTCGGCCTGCCAGCGGGCGAACGAGTCGCCCTGGGCCGGCTGCTGCCCATCGGACTCCAGCAGCCCGGCGTACTGCTCGACCAGCGATTCCAGCAGGGTCGATTCGTAGTCGGTGAGCTTCATCAGGATCATCGGCCCGGACCGCTTGAAGTCCCGCATCAGCCGCGCTCGAGGGTGGCCCAGAGACCGTAGCCGTGCATGGCGTCGACGTCGGTCTCCATCTGCTCCCGGCTGCCGTTGGACACGACCGCCTTGCCGTTGTTGTGCACCTGCAGCATCAGGTCGGTGGACTTGGACTCCGGATACCCGAAGTAGGTCGAGAAGACGTGGGTGACGTAGCTCATCAGGTTCACCGGATCGTCCCAGACGATGGTCACCCAGCCGGTCAGGGCAGATTCGGCCGGCCGCTCCGATACCGCGGTAGCCCCACTCGGCTGCTCTGGTGCACTCTCGCCTGCCACCAAGCCATTGTGTCAGAGAAGGGCCGCGGGGAGCTGGCCCGGTCCGGACGGAGCGATCCTCGTCCTGCCCGGGATCGGTGAGCCGCCAAGGCTAGGCTGACCGGCATGACCCTGCTGACGACGCAGTCGGGCGCGATGGCGAGCACCGCCCTGCTGACCGACCACTACGAGCTCACGATGGTGCGGGCGGCGCTGCGTTCGAAGACAGCGTTCCGACGCAGCGTGTTCGAACTGTTCCCGCGCCGCCTGCCCGAAGGTCGTCGCTACGGGGTGGTGGCCGGCGTCGGTCGCGCCCTGGACGCCCTGGAGGCCTTCCAGTTCGACGAGGGCACGCTGAACTTCCTGCTCGAGCAGAACGTCATCGACACCGACCTTGCCGACTGGCTCAGCCGGTACCGGTTCAAGGGCAACATCTGGGGCTACCCGGAGGGCGAGGCCTACTTCCCCGGCTCACCCCTGCTCATCGTCGAAGGCACCTTCGCCGAGGCCTGCGTCCTGGAGACCCTGCTGCTGAGCATCTACAACTACGACTGCGCAGTGGCCTCCGCGGCCTCCCGGATGACCGCCATGGCCGGGGACCGGCCGTGCATCGAGATGGGTTCCCGCCGCACCAACGAGTACGCGGCCGTCGCAGCCGCGAGGGCTGCCTACGTCGCCGGGTTCCAGTCGACCTCCAACCTCGAGGCGGGCCGGCGTTACGGAATCCCGACCACCGGCACGGCCGCACACTCCTTCACCCTGCTGCACGACACCGAGGAGGAGGCCTTCAAGACCCAGCTGAAGGCCCTCGGCAAGGGCACGACCCTGCTGGTCGACACCTACGACATCGAGGAGGCCGTGCGCACCGGCGTGCGGTTGAGCAAGGGCAAGCTCGGCGCGATCCGGCTCGACTCGGGCGACCTGGCCGAGCAGGCGGCCGACGTCCGCAGGCTGCTGGATTCCCTCGGTGCCACCAGCACCCGGATCCTGGTCACCTCCGACCTGGACGAGTACCAGATCGCCGCACTGCGCAGCGCCCCGGTGGACGGCTACGGCGTCGGCACCTCGCTGGTGACCGGTTCCGGCGCCCCCACGTGCGGGTTCGTCTACAAGCTGGTGGCGCGGGCCACCACCGAGGGCAAGGACGCCGAGCTGTACCCGGTGGCGAAGAAGAGCGTGAACAAGACCTCCATCGGCGGCCGCAAGTACGCGCTGCGCCGGTTCAACGACAAGGGCAGGGCGGAGGCCGAGGTGATCGGGATCGGGGCGCCACCGGACGGCGACTACAACGACCGGCCGATCCTGGTCCAGCTGGTGGCCAAGGGCAAGATCGTCGGCCGCGAGTCGCTGGCAGCGGCGAGGGACCGCCATCACCAGATTCGGGCCGAGCTGCCGCAGGCGGCGCTGAAGATGTCGAAGGGCGAGCCGGCGTTGCCGACGATCATGCTCGACGACGCCGGCCGGACCACCGACAACCCCTACGCGTCATGACCAGGGCACTGATCGTCGTCGACACGCAGAACGATTTCTGCGAGGGCGGTTCGCTGGCGGTTTCCGGAGGCGCGGCGGTTGCGGCAAGGATCGCCGGGCTGCTCGCTGCCGGCGACCACGGCTACGACCACGTCGTGGCCACCCGCGACCACCACATCGACCCGGGAGCGCACTTCTCGGCAACCCCGGACTACGTGGACTCGTGGCCGGTGCACTGCGTCGCCGGCACGCCGGGGGCCGAGCTGCACCCGGCAGTGGCCGCGATTCCCTTCGAGGCGGTCTTCGACAAGGGTGAGTATGCGGCCGCGTACTCCGGTTTCGAGGGCAGCAGTGGTGGGGTGAGCCTCGCCGACTGGCTGGTGGACCGCCGGGTGACAGCGGTGGACGTGTGCGGCATCGCCACCGACCACTGCGTCCGGGCAACCGCGCTGGACGCCGTCCGCGACGGCTTCGCGACCACCGTCCTGCTTGACCTGACCGCAGCGGTCGCACCCGACCGCCTGCCGACGGTGCTCGAGGAACTGGCCGAAGCCGCGGTCAACCTGCGCCAGAGCGACGAGCCCGCGTCGGAGGGGCGGCAGGTCGACTGGGCCGAGGGCTCCTGGACCAACCGACCGGCAGCGGTCGCGTCCGTCGGCGATGCGCTCGAGGTGACCGCAGTCGAGGGCTCGGACGCCTGGCGGCACACCAGCTACGGGTTCGTCCACGACACCGAGCACGCCCTGCTGATGCCGCTCGAGGTCGGGCAGGCCGTAGAGGTCCGGCTCCAGACCACCTTCACCGGGCAGTTCGACCAGGCCGGGGTGATGGTGCGGGCCGACGCCGAGCACTGGGTGAAGGCCGGGCTGGAGTTCGCCGACGGCGTCTTGAACCTTGGCGCTGTGGTGACCCTTGGCCGCTCCGACTGGTCGGTGGCCCCGGTGGACTGGAACGGCCGGGTGGTCACCGTCCGGGTCAGCCGCGCCGCTGAGTCACTGACGATCCGGGCCTGGGTCGATGACGAGCCGTCCCGCCTGGTGCGGGTGGCGCCGTTCGTCGACGGCCGGGTGAGCGCGGGGCCGTACGTTTGCGCTCCGACCCGTCCCGGTTTCACGGCGAGGTTCCTGTCCTGGGAGCTCGCGCCGGCCGACGACTCGCTGCACTGACCGGCCTCAGCTGGGCAACCCGGTTCGTGGTGGTGGGGGGACGGCATACGGTGTCGGCGTGGACGATCTTCGACTGCCGCCCGGGCCGGGCCTGCCGGCCGGGCTGGTGATTCCTGCGGGCGAACTGGTGGAGCGGTACTCGCGCTCCTCGGGGCCGGGCGGGCAGGGCGTGAACACCACCGACTCGCGGGTGCAGCTCTCCTTCGACCTGGCGGCGACGTCGGTGCTCGATGACCTCCAGCGGGAGCGCGCCCTGCGCCGGCTGGCGCAGCGCCTGGACGGCACGACCCTGACCATCGACGCCTCCGAGTTCCGCTCGCAGCGACGCAACCGGGTGGCGGCCAGGGAACGGCTCGTCGACCTGCTGCGCGAGGCCCTGTCCCCGCCACCACCGCCCCGCCGGGCGACCCGGCCGAGTCGCGGATCGGTAGACCGGCGCCTGACCAGCAAGGCGCGCCGGGGGCAGCTCAAGCGCCAGCGAAGCCGGCCGGCAGCCGAGTAGCGCCGGGCAGCCCGGTCACCTCGAGCTGACTGGCCGACCCAGTGGATCTGAACGCGAGGCAACCGTAGCTGCCGACAACATCCTGACAGCACCCGGAATCGTCCACACGTTCGAAACCGTCGGTGGCGGGTGTTTGACCGCAGGCATGGACGGCCAGGCCGCAGAGGCGCCGGCCAGAAGCGCCTGACTGACTGCGTGGCCAAGCACCCGACAGACCGCCTGACCGTGCACCCGACCGACTGCACCTAGGTCGCCAGGGCGGCGATCCGGTCGAGGTCGGCGCGCAGCGCCGTCCCGAGCGCCGCGACCTGCAGGGCTGCTGCATCGACGTGCACCACGCAGTCGAGCCGGCCGGCGTACGACATCGCTGCAACGCCGAGCCGGACGTTGCCCTGGATCGGCGTCACCGGCCAGGCCCGCTCCAGCGGTGCCCCGGCGAGCCGGAGCCGCTGCTCGGGGCCACGGACGTTGGTGACGAACAGCGCGATGAACCGCTGCCGCCTGGCCAGGAAGGCGAACACCCGGGTACCCGAACGTGATCGGGTGAGCTCGTAGGTGCCCTGCTCCCTGGCCTCCCGCTTGGCAGCGCCGGTGGTCGCGGCGATGCTGGAGATCCGGGCAGCGACGTCGGGTTCGGCAAGGGGCAGCCGGATCATCATCACCCCGACAGCGTTCCCCGAGGTACCGCGGTCCGGCAGCGCCACCGGGATGCTGGCCGGGAGTTCTGCCGGGACCGGTTCGCCGGCCGCCCGCAGAGCCGCGGCAGTGGCAGCGGCGACCGCGGCCAGCAGCGCGTCATTGACCGTCCCACCGGCCGACCTGGCTCCCCGGGACAGCGCCGCAAGGTCGACCTCGGCGAAGGCCAGCCCGCGGTTCGGGCTGATCGGGCCGAGCAGCACGGTCGGGCCGAGCTTCACGCTGAACATGGCGGCGAGCCGCGACACACTGGCCAGCAGCTTGCGCAACCTGGGGGTCGGCGTCCGCTCCGGCCGGGCGGCCGGCGCCGGCGCGGCCCCGGACGAGGGTGCAGGGGCGGCCTCGGGAGACGGTGCCGGGGCGGGGTCGAAGAGCTGCTGGGCAAGGCGGACGCCGGCCACCCCGTCGGCAACGGCATGGTGGACGCGCAGGATCACCCCGGTTCCGATTTCGGCAGCGCCGGGCACGACCAGCAGTTCCCACAGCGGGCGGTCGATCGGCAGCGGTGTTGTGATCAGGGTGGCGCACAGGTCGGCCAGCCCGTCCGTACCGGTCACGCTGTCGACCAGGCGAACGTGCCAGGCGAGGTCCGGCCGGCTCGGCACCCAGCAGGGCTTGCGCGGCGGACCACCGACACGCTGGGTGAACCGGCGCAGCCCGGTGACGGCCGGGTCGTCGAGCCGCGTGGCTACCACATCCCGCAACCGGTCGAGGTCTGCCGTCCCGTCAGCAGCGACGAAACCGCCGGGCCCGAGGATGCCGGCCATCAGGAACGCGTTCACCTGGTCCCGGGCGTCCAGCAGCACATTTGAGGCGTCAGCGGCGGAAAGGCGTTCGGGGGTCGGCGCCGGCATCAGCGGTCCGGTGGGGGCGGCGGGACCGAGTCGAGTCCGGGGGCCTCCCCCGGCCACAGCAGGGCGACGGTGCAGGGTGCGTGGTCGATCACGAACCGGGTGTGCCGGCCGAGGCTGTGCGGGCCGAGCCGGGTGCGGTCCCCGTCGCGAGCCACCACCAGCAGGTCGGCACCGGCAGCGGCCGCGATCACCTCGCGCTCGGTGAAGCCGGTGCGCAACTGCGGTTCACAGGGACGGCCCAGCGCAGCCACGGCCTGGCCGAGGAGGTCCTCTGCTGCGGCGCGCCCGAGCTGATCGACCTCGGGCTCCCGCGCCGGGCGGCCGCGACCCATCAGCCCGGCGAGCGGGCCGGCAGGGATCCCTTCGGAGGCGTCGGCGACCGCGACCAGCACCAGCTCGTCCGACTCGGGTCGATGTCGCATGGCAGTTACGACGGCCGGCCAGGTGCCGGCGGCGACCCATCCCACAACCTTCATCTCAGACTCCCATCCATTGCATGGCGACCCACAGGGCAGTGGTGCAGGCGATCAGGCTCACCGGCACGGTGAGGAACCCCAGCTTGGTGAATTCGCCGATCTCGGCGTCGTGGTCATGGTCGGCGAGGATCCGTCGCCACAACAGCGTCGCCAGCGAACCGACGTAGGTCAGGTTCGGGCCGATGTTCACCCCGATCAGCACCGCCAGCACCCCCGCCGGCCCGGACGGCGCGACCAGCGGCAGCAGCACCAGGACCGCCGGCAGGTTGTTGACCAGGTTGGCCAGCAGCGCGGCCAACCCGGCCAGCAGCAGCAGGCTGCCAAGGCTGTCGCCGGCGGGCACCAGGTGACCGATCGCGGCTGCGAGCCCGTTGTCGACCACGGCCTTGACGATGATGCCGAGCGCCAGCACGAACAGCAGGAACCAGGGGTTCGCCGCCCGGAGGAGCGCGATGGCCTCGGCCTTTAGCGTGCCCGGCGCGGTCAGGAGCCGCTTGGCGGCCAGAACGGCTACCCCGGTGAGAGCCACCCAGAACGGTTCGATGTGCAGTGGCGAGGAGGCCACGAAGCCGACCAGGGTGAACCCGACCACGATCAGCGCGAACACCGGTGGCCCGACGGGCCGGTCGGCTCCGCGTGGCGTGGCAGCCACCGACAGGTCAGTGGCGAACCAGCGCCGCAGCACCAGGTACTCGATGGCGATCGCCACCAGCCAGGGCAGCGCCATCACCGCCCCGAACTGGGCGAAGCTGAGCCCGGCAGCGCCCATGGCGAGCAGATTGGTCAGGTTGGACACCGGCAGCAGCAGCGATGCCGAGTTCGCCAGGTGGGAGGTGGCATAGACATGCGGCTTGGGCCGCGCGCCCATCCGGGACGCGGTCGCGAACACCACCGGGGTGAGCAGGACGACGGTGGCGTCCAGGCTGAGCACTGCTGTGGTGAGCGAGGCGATCACGAACACCAGGCCAAGCAGCCGGGTCGGCCGGCCGGTGGCACGCCTGGCCATCAGCTGGCCCGCCGCGGCGAACATGCCCTCCGCCCGCGATAGGTGCGCCAGCATCAGGATCGCGGCGAGGAACGCGACGGTGGAGCCGAGCCCCTGCACCTCCCGCCAGGCCGCGTCCAGCGGCAGCGCACCCACTGCCACCAGGAAGGCTGCGACCGGGACAGCGGCCACGCCTTCGGGAAGCCCGCGCGGCCGGATGACGGCGAAGGCCAGCACTGCTGCGAGGCAGACCAGAGCCAGAGCCTCAGCGCTCCAAACGGGCATGGCTGTCAGATTAGGTGCTCGGAGCGCGTCCGGAGGGCGGTGTTCGCTGCCGAACCCCCGGGCCGGCGGCTACTGGCGCCGGAGGCGTTCACGCAACTTCATCAACTCGCGGCGCTGCGACTCACTCAGGCTGTTCAGGCCCTTGGCGTTGATCTGGTCGAGCAGGGCGTCCAGGCGCTCCCGGTCGGTGGCGTGCCGGCTGGCCTCCCGCGCGCTGGCCCGGGAGACCCGCGGGGCCCGGGCAGTGGCCGGCCGGCCGGGTTGCAGCCGGCCGGGGATCCACGGGTAGTCGCCGAGCAGGCCGACAGAGCGCGCGATGACGGCTACCAGCGCCAGGCTGAGCACAAGGCTCATCAGGCCGGCACCGTCCCGGTAGGCGATCATGCCCAGCACCCGCACCCCGACCAGCACCACGCCGATCACCCAGGCCGGGATGCCGAAGAAGAACGGCCGGCGCGGATACTCGGCCACCCACAGCAGCAACACCAGGAACTCGACGTAGTCGAGGCCCGCCAGGCCGAGTCCACTGCCGGCGACCAGGGCGACCAGGGTGTACGCGGCGGTGAGGCTCGCCCAGATCCCGACGAGCAGCCAGGCCATCCGGGTGTGGCCGATCAGCCGTTCGAGATCGGTGCCGAAGTACCAGAACAGGGCGAGGGTGATCACCGTCCAGATCGACAGGTCGTTGGCGAACGGCCAGGTCACCAGCCGCCAGAACTCGCCGTCCGCCACCGCCTGCGGGGTGTACAGCAGCCAGCCGGGCAGCCCGGGCGCCACCACCCAGCCCAGGCCGGAAGCGACCGCCAACAGGACCACCAGGATGACGGTGGTCACCTCGAGGCGTCCGATCCGGAACCAGGGTTCGCTGGGATTGTCGCGTGGGGCGAAGAGACCGCTCATAGGCCCAAGGTTGCCAGACGAACCCGAATCGCCGCGCGCGCCGCCGGTTCCGGTGAGCCGGCGGCCGCCCGGACCGGGCCCGGCCGGTCGCCACGGCCGCACCGATTCAGCTCTGCACGACCAGTTCGATCTCGGAGCGGGGCAGCCGGAGCGGTCCGCTGAAGCCGTTCATGATGCCGGCCAGCCGGAACGCCCGCTCGTCGGTGTAGATCTCCTCAAGGCTCAGCTGCCTGCCGTCCGGGCCGGCGAGCGGGACCTGCCAGTTCGGGTACTCGGTGCTCGTACCCGGCTGGTTCTGGGTGCGCCGTTCCCCGACAGCGTCGGTGAGGGCTGCGCAGAGGACCCGGGCCGGGGTGGCCACCAGGTAGCGGTGCATGGCTTCGACGATGTCCTCGGTCGAGGCCGGGTCCGCGGTCAGGAACCCCCGCTGCCGCAGCGCCTCGATGAAGGCATTGCGCTCCCGCTCAGCAGCCGCCAGTTCGGTCTCCAGGGACTCGGTCAACAGGCCCAGCTGGTGCTGCAGCCGGATGTGCTCGGCGGCCAGGTAGCCGGCGGTCGGCGGCAGGTCGTGCGTGGTGACCGAGGCGAGGCAGTACTCCCGCCACGCCTCCGGCGCCAGCGGGCGACCCTCGGCGTCGCGCTCGAACCAGGCGATCGAGGTGCCAAGGATGCCGCGCCTGCGCAGGTAGTCGCGCACCCACGGCTCAACCACCCCCAGGTCCTCGCCGACCACCAGCGCGCCGGCCCGATGGGCCTCGAGCGCGAGGATGCCGACCATCGCCTCGTGGTTGTACCTGACATAAGCGCCCTGGTTGGCCGCCAGGCCAGCCGGGATCCACCACAGCCGGAACAGGCCCATGATGTGGTCGACCCGGATCCCGCCGGAGTGCCGCAGCAGGCCGGCAACCATGCTGCGGAACGGGGCGTAGGACAGCTCGTCCATCCGGTCGGGGCGCCACGGCGCCTGGCCCCAGTCCTGGCCGGTCTGGTTGAAGTGGTCCGGCGGGGCGCCGACGCTGACCCCCTCGGCGAAAAGGTTGCCGTAGGTCCAGGCCTCTGCGCTCTGGGCACCGACGCCGACGGCCAGGTCGTTCATGATCCCGATCCGCATGCCGGCGTCCTTGGCGGCCGACTGGGCGGCCCGCAGCTGGTCGTCCGCGATCCACTGCAGCCACGTGTAGAAGATGATCGTCTCCACGTGTTGCTCGGCGAACAGCGCCACGGTCGGGGAGGACGGCCGGCGGAGCTCCGCCGGCCATTCGTGCCAGTCGTAGCCGAACCGGTTCACCAGGGCCGACCAGGTGGCGAACTGGGTGAGCCCGCGCCCCTCGCGCCGCAGGAAGTCGTTGAACGCCATCCGCCGGACCGGACGCAGGCCGTGGTCGTAGATCACCCGCAGCGCCTCGATCTTCGCCGTCCAGACGGCGTCGCGGCAGATCAGCGGCTCCCCGGCCAGCTCCTTCTTCAGCTTGGCCTTCAGCCCGGCGATCCGGGCCCTCGAGCGCTCGTCGAGGTCGGCGTACTCGGGCACCAGTTCGGGCCGGATGTAGAGCGGGTTCACGTAGCGCCGCGAGTTCGGCAGGTAGGGCGACGGCTCCAGCGGTGGCGCCGGCTCGGCTGCGTGCAGCGGGTTCACGAGCACGAAGCTGGCGAACTGCTGGGTGGAGGACCAGGTGGCCAGGTCGGCCAGGTCGAGCAGGTCGCCGATCCCCCAGGAGTCGACGGAGCTCACGCTGTACAACTGGGCGGCGTAGCCCCAGGCCCGCTTCTCCCCCATCGCCGCCGGGAAGCCGAGGAAGGCCGGGCTCACCACCAGCGTCGACTCGGCCTGGCCGGCCTCCGTCGTCGCCTGCAACCGGTGGTAGCCCAACGGCAGGTCTCCGGGCAGCTCGAAGGAGGCCTGCCCGATCAGCACCCCGTCCACCCACCGCGGCGGTTCGTCGTCGGTCACCTGCGCGACGTCCCGCCAGCCGCCCTCCTCCAGGCGGACGGCGAGTCGCACCCACTCGCCCTCTGGCAGGTGCACCTGCACCCGCCGCGAAGTGCCCTGCTCCAGGACGATGAAGGGCTGCAGCAGACGGGTCCAGGGCCGCAGGCGATGGGCCTCCAGCGCCTCCCGGGCCAGGTCGGGTTCGGAGGCGTCGACGTCCATGCCGGCGAGGATGGCGATCACGGTCTCGTCCGTGACCTCGGTCAGGCGGCCCTTCCAGTCCCAGAACTCGGTGGCAATGCCGAAAGCTGCGGCGAGTTCACTGAGGAACTGGTTGGACAGGGCCATTCGGGAGCGCCTTTGCGAGCAGCTGACTGGGTCGGTTAACGATACCCGTACCCGCGGTTCAGGTCCGCTCGAACGGGGCCAGCAGGGAGCGCAGCAGGTCGGCCAGCTGCTCGCGCTCGGCCGGCCCGATCGGGGCGAGGACTTCGCGCTCGTAGTCGAGCAGGTCGGCCAGAGCGGCCTGGACGCGTTCCCGGCCCGCCTGGGTGAGGCGCACCAGCACTCCCCGCCGGTCGTCGGCGTTCGGCTGCCGGACCACCAGCCCGCGCGCCTCCAGCCGGTTCACCCGGTTGGTCATCGTCCCCGAAGTGGACAGGGTCGCGCGGATCAGTTCGCCGGGGGACAACTCGTAGGGCCGGCCGCTGCGGCGCAGGGCTGCGAGCACGTCGAACTCCCAGACCTCGAGCTCGTGGGCGGCGAAGGCGTCCCGGCGTGCCCGGTCGAGGTGCTTGGCGAGCCGGCCCAGGCGGGAGAGGCTGCCGAGCGGGGTGACGTCGACCTCCGGCAGTTCCCGCGCCCAGGCGGCCAGGATCAGGTCCACCTCGTCAGCCATCACACCCCCGCGAACTGTCTCGATATCGAGACTTTAGCGGTTCACAGCCGGACGGAGTGGTTCTGCACCTCGCCGATCCGCGCTGCGGCCGCCACCCCGGTGAGGCTGAGCAGGGCCATCAGGCTGAGCAGGCCGCCGAAGCCGAGGGTCGGGTTGGCCTGGCTGGAACCCAGCACGAACACCGTGCCGGCGAGCCCGGCCCCGATACTGGCGCCGAGGGCCTCGCCGACCTGCAGCGAAGAGGTGTTCCGGCCGATCTCGACGGGCTGGGACAGCTGCATCACGGCAAGCGAGGTGCTGGCGACCGACAGGCCCATGCCGAGGCCGGCCACCACCCAGCCGCCCACCGCCAGCCCGACCAGCCGTCCCGGCAGCCAGCCGGCCACGGCCGTGGCCAGCAGGCCGACCGCGGTGCTGGCTGCCCCGGCCCCGATGATCCAGTCCCGCCGCCAGGGCAGCCACGGCCGGGACTGCAGCCAGGCGCCGGCCATCCAGCCGACCGAGCCCGCGGTGAGGATCAGACCGGCAGCCTGCAGGTCGAAGCCCTCTGCCACGACGAACATCAGTGGCAGGAAGCTCTGGGCTCCGGCGAACCCCGCCGTGGAGGTGGCGCGCACGACGATGACAGCGTCCAGGCCGCGGCCGGACGGCCGGAAGCCGGCCGGCAGCAGGGCGGGGAGCCCGCGCCACAGCAGCAGCAGCCCGAGGGCCAGCCACGCCAGCGACCAGAGCTCGATCCGCTGGCCGGCGAGCTGGAGCCCCATCGCGCCGAGGGCCACCAGGGCGGCAGAGGCGAGTTGCCGGCGGTCCAGCGGCACCTGTTCGTGCGGTGGCAGGTGGGCCTGCAGGAGGGGTCGCAGCACCAGGGCCCCGGCCACCAGCAGCACGGGCAGCACCGACCAGAACACCCAGTGCCAGGAGAGGGTGTGGGTGAGCCAGGCTGCGATCGGCGGCCCGAGGAAGGACGGGCCCATCCAGGCTGCGGAGAAGCCGGTCAGCATCCTGGCGCGCTCGCGCTCGTCGAAGACGCGGGCCACAAGCACCATCACGGCGAGGTTCATGGTGCCGCCACCGAGGCCCTGCACGAAGCGCCCGAGGAGCAGGATCGGCATGGTCGGGGCCGACCCGGCCACGACGAGTCCTGCTGCGAAGACCGCGAACCCGACGATCATCGGCAACTTCGGGCCGACCCGGTCGCTGAACTGGCCGGCCGCAACGATGGCGAAGGTCTGCGCCAGCCCGAACGCCGTGAAGGCCCACGCGTAGAGGTCGACGTCGCCGAGATCGTCGGCCGCGGCGGGCATGGCGGTGAGCACGGCCATCGACTCGAAGGCGATCGCCACCACACACAGCAGCAGCCCGATGGTCAGCCCACGCCGGGATGGATGTGGCGCAGCGTCGCGAGTCTGCGACGCTCCGCTCATCAAGGCTCCGATCGGCACTATTGTTCGGCCGGTAGTGTCTCACGACCAATGGAGCAACCGATGTCCCAGCCCCCCACCGGCGACCAGAACCAGGTCCCCGATTTCGCCGCCCCCGGCTACCGGCCTGAGCCGCCCGTCGGTTTCCACCCAGCCCCGGCCCACCCGGGGTACCCGGTTTCGCCGGTGACGGCAGCGCCCGCTCCCGTCGTCGGGCAGCCGGTCGAGAACGTGGGTCGCGGGGTGCTGTTCTCCCTGGCCGCCATCCCGCTGGGCGCTGCCCTGACGGTAGGCGTCTGGCAGCTCGGCTTCGTGGCGTCGATCACGACCTTTGCCCTGGCCGCAGCGGCGGTGTGGCTCTACGCGAAGGGTGCCGGGAGTGCGCCGGCGAAGGGCGCGTTGGCCGTGATCGGCGTGATCGTCCTCGGCGTTGTTGCTTCGATCGTCGGGGTGATCGCCTCGGACGCCGTGCGCTATCTCGGTGAGGAGTATCCCGGGACCGCCGCGAGCGACCAGGTGGCCTTCGTGCTCGAGAATCTCGCCGACGGTGAGGTCTGGCAGTCCTACGGTGGCGACATCGCGATGTTCGTTCTGTTCGCGGCTCTGGGTACCTTTGGTGTCATCCGGCAGCTAGGACGCGCAAAGGCGGTCTGAATGACCATTGAGAACCCGAAGACGACGACGATCGTCAAGGAGCGCACTGACCTGCGCCCCGAGGAGGGCGACCACGAGCGCTTCTCCCACTACGTGCCGAAGGCCAAGCTCACCGAGGCCATGGTGATGGGCACCCCGGTGATCGCCCTCTGCGGCAAGGTCTGGGTGCCTTCGCGGAACCCGGACCGGTTCCCGGTCTGCCCCGAGTGCAAGGAGATCTGGGCATCGATGCGGCCGGAGGGGCCCGAGAGCTGAGCCCGATCGGCCTAGGATGAGCGGCATGGCAACCAAAACGCTGATCGTGCTGCGCCACGCGAAGTCCTCCTGGCAGACCGTGGAGCCCGACCTGCGCCGTCCCCTCTCCGAACGCGGCGAGCGGGACGCGGTGGCCGCCGGCGAGATCCTCGCCGGCTACGACCTCGACGTCGTCCTGGCGTCATCGGCGACCCGGGTGCAGCAGACCTGGGCCGGGGCAGTCACCGGCGGCGCGAGCTGCGCCGACATCCGCACCTCCGAGGCGATCTACCATGCCTGGGCCAGTGAGCTGCTGGCCGAGCTGCACGACCTGGACGAAGCCCGGCACACTGCCCTGCTGATCGGCCACCAGCCGACCCTCTCCGACCTGATCGTCGGCCTGGCCAAGCCCTCGGAACTGGTCGACCGGGTGGCGGCGAAGTTCCCGACCGCCGGGCTCGCCGTGCTCACCTACCGGGGCGCCTGGAAGACGCTCGCGGAGGGCAAGGCGACGCTGAAGCGGTTCGAGATCCCGCGCGGCCGGTCCTGACGAAGGCCCAGACCTGACCGCGCTCGAGCAGCCGGTGGTCCCGGCTCCTCGTCAGTAGCGGTACAGGTCGGTCTTGAACGGTCCGGCGACCGGCACCCCGAGGTAGGCGGCCTGCTCCTCGGTGAGCTCGCTGAGCCGCACCCCAAGGGCCGACAGGTGCAGCCGGGCGACGTACTCGTCCAGCTGCTTGGGCAGCGTGTAGACCCCGACCGGGTACTGCTCGGGCTTGGTGAACAGCTCGATCTGCGCGAGCACCTGGTTGGTGAACGACGTGCTCATCACGAAGCTCGGGTGTCCGGTGGCGTTGCCGAGGTTCAGCAGCCGCCCCTCGCTGAGCACGATCACCGAATGGCCGTCCGGGAAGTTCCAGCGGTCCACCTGCGGCTTGATGTTGGTCCTGGTCACCCCGCCCAGATCGTCGAGGCCGGCCAGGTCGATCTCGTTGTCGAAGTGGCCGATGTTGCCGACGATCGCCAGGTGCTTCATCCGCGCCAGGTCGTCCGGGGTGATCACGTGGAGGCAGCCGGTCGCCGTGATGAAGATGTCCGCGGTCTCCACCACGTCGTCGAGGGTTGCCACCTGGTAGCCGTCCATCGATGCCTGCAACGCGCAGATCGGGTCGATCTCGGTGATGACCACCCGGGCGCCCTGACCGGCCAGCGCCGAGGCGCAGCCCTTGCCGACGTCGCCGTAGCCGCACACGACGGCCAGCTTGCCGCCGATCAGCACGTCGGTGGCCCGGTTGAGGCCGTCGATCAGCGAGTGCCGGATGCCGTAGCGGTTGTCGAACTTGCTCTTGGTCACCGAGTCGTTGACGTTGATCGCCGGGAACAGCAGCGAGTTGTTGCGGAACATCTCGTACAGGCGGTGGACGCCGGTGGTGGTCTCCTCCGTGACGCCGAAGATGCTGTTGGCGACGCTCACCCAGTCGAGCTGGGAGGACCTCAGGGTGGCCAGCACCACCTGGTACTCGGCAGCGTCGGCAGCCGTCGCCTCCGGCACAGCGCCGGCCTTGGCGAACTCCACGCCCTTGTGCACCAGCAGCGTGGCGTCGCCGCCGTCGTCGAGGATCATGTTCGGCCTCGCGTCGCCCCAGTCGAGGATGCGCTCGGTGCACGCCCAGTACTCCTCGAGCGACTCGCCCTTCCAGGCGAACACCGGTACCCCCTTCGGGTCCGCCGGCGTGCCGTCCCTGCCGACGACGATCGCGGCAGCCGCATGGTCCTGGGTGGAGAAGATGTTGCAGGATGCCCAACGAACCTCTGCACCGAGCTCGACGAGGGTCTCGATCAGCACGGCTGTCTGCACGGTCATGTGCAGGGAGCCGGCGATCCGGGCGCCCCGCAGCGGCCGGCTCTCGCCGTAGCGCTCGCGAAGGGCCATCAGGCCCGGCATCTCGTGCTCGGCGAGGGTGATCTCCTCGCGTCCGAAGGCGGCGAGGTTCAGGTCAGCGACTTGGTAATCCACGAGAGAAACATACGCGAGTGCTCGCGGCTGCCGCGATTCACCGGTTGTGCCTAGGAGGCTGCCGCCCGGTCGATGTCCGGCTCGAGGTAGAGGGCCGTGACCATCGGGTTCGCCGTGCGGATCGCCACCTCGGCGTTGTTGATGACCTCGGCCACCCGCAGCGCGGAGACCGTGGGCTCGACAGCTATCTTCGCTGCCACCAGCACTTCCTCCGGGCCGAGGTGCAGGGTCTTGAGGTGGATCACGCGCACCACCCCATCGGCGGCGACGAGCGCCGTCGTGATGTCGCCAACCGCCTCTGGCGTGGCCGCCTCGCCGATCAGCAGGCTGCGGGTCTCGATCGCGAGGGTGATGGCCACAAGGATCAGCAGTACGCCGATCAGGGCCGTGCCGACGACGTCCCAGAACCCGTTGTGGGTGACCAGGCTGAGGCCCACCCCGAACAGCGCGAAGACCAGGCCGACCAGTGCTGCGAAGTCCTCGAGCAGGATCACCGGCAACTCGGGTGACTTGGACGTCTTGATGAACCTCGGCCAGGACTGGGCACCCTTGACCGCGCTGGATTCACGGATAGCCGTCCGGAAGCTGAAGCTCTCCGCGATGATCGCGGCCACCAGCACGACGATCGGTACCCACCACCACGGGCCCTCCAGCAGCTCGTTGGGGTGGCCGGCCGCGACCTCCTCGTACTTGTGGAAGGCCTCGTAGAGGGCGAACAGCCCGCCGAGGCTGAAGAGGATGATCGCCACGAGGAACGCGTTGATGTAGCGGGTGCGGCCGAACCCGAACGGATGTTCGGCGTTCGCCGCCTGGGCTGCCGACCTGCCGCCCCGCAGCAACAGGACCTGGTTGGAGGTGTCGGCGACGGAGTGGACGCCCTCGGCCAGCATCGAGGCCGACCCGGTCAGCGCCCAGGCGCCGAACTTGGTCACGGCTATGAAAGCGTTCGCGACCAGCGCCGCGACGACTGCCCTGGTTCCACCTTGACTACTCACGGCGACATCCTGCCACCGAAGCCCTACTGCCAGAAGCTGCGGCTCAGGCGCGGCCCAGGCCGATCTGCAGATAGGCCGCCGCGAACAGGCCCTGTTGCAGGACGGTCACGTAGCGCTCCACCGGCGTGCCGGTCTGATGGCTGAGGTTGGAGACCATCACATCCTGGGCGAGCGCGGTCGCCCGCAGGCGTTGCCGGTCCTCGACAGCCAGCTCGTCATCCATGCCGTCGTCCACGAGCACCAGCCCGGGCCGCCGTTCGGCAACCGACTCCTCGAACGGGTCGGCGAACGGATCCCGTGGCGGCACGGCGGTCAGCAGCGGCAGCAGCGCCCCGCCGTCCGCGGAGAGCACCACCCGGCCGCTGGCCGAACGCAGCGCCTCGGCCACTCGCCGGCTCGCCCTCGCTGCGAGGATCGAGCCGCCCCAGACCATCGGCTGCGCGTCGGCCAGTTCGAGCGCCGTGGCCTTCGCCGGGTTCTGGGTGGCGTCGAGGGCCCACGACGAGTCGGTCGCAACCTGGTCCATCGCCTCGGCGACCACCTCCGGGTTCACAGCTGGCCCCAGCCCGAGCCGGTTCAGCGCGACCAGGGTGATGATCGCAGCGGCCATCGGGTCGCCGGTGGTGGTGGGCAGGATCGTCGTCGACGACGACCCGGCCTCGCGGGCAAGGGACGAGTCGGCCGGGCAGGCCACGATCAGACGACAACCCCTCCGGACGGCCTCGAAGGCTGCCGCGAGGCTCATCCGGTCGCCACCACCCATGACGACCACGACGTCCAGCGGGCCCACCCAGCCCGGCAGCCCCAGCCGCGGCCAGGCCACGAGCGGCACCGGGCAGGTCGGTTCGAGGACGGCGCGCAGCAGCCTGGCCTCCGGACCGAAGGTGATCATCGCCCGCGGCCGCTCGGCCTCGAGCTCGGCCAGCGGCCCCTCGGCGGAGGCGAGTTCGCGCCGAACCCGGGCGCCGGCCTCGGCGAGGGGGCGCAGCAGGTGGTCGGCAGCACGGAGCGCTTCCGGGTCCTCCAGCCGGGAATCGTCGAATTCGTTCATGTCACTCGCCGGGGGTTCCGGGCCGGCGCGCCTCGTCCACCAGCAGGATCGGGATGCCGTCACGCACCGGGTACGCCAGCCCGCAGTCAGCGCCGGTGCACACCAGTTCGGCGGCCTCGTAGTCCCAGGCCAGCGACGAATGGCAGGAAGGGCAGACGAGGAGCTCGAGCACCTCGGCGGGCAGGTCGTTCATCAGCGGTCCTTTCGGATGATTCCAAGGGCCTCGTCGCGGAGGGCTGCGACCGTCCGGTCGTCCCTCGCCTCGACGTTGAGCCGGAGCAGTGGTTCGGTGTTGGATTCACGGACGCTCACCCACCAGTCGGATCCGGCCACCAGCAGTCCGTCGCCGGTGTCGATGGTGCCACGTCCGGAGAACGCTGCGGCCACTTCGGCCATGATCGCCCCCGGGTCGCTGACGGTGCTGTTGATCTCGCCGGAAGCCGCGTAGTGCGGGAGGTCTGCGGCCAGCTCGGAGATGGGCCGGCCCGTGCGGCCCATCAGCGCGAGGACGTGCAGCCCGGCGAGCATGCCGGTGTCGGCGCCCCAGAACTCGCGGAAGTAGTAGTGGGCGGAGTGTTCCCCGCCGAAGATGGCGTGGTGTTCGGCCATCAGCGCCTTCATCCTGGTGTGGCCGACGGCACTGATCACCACCCGGCCACCGGCCGCCGCCACCACCTCGGCAACGGCGCGCGAGGTGATGGTGTTCACCACGATCACCCCGCCGGGTTCACGGGCGAGCTCTGCCTGGGCGATCAGCGCCGTGACCACGGACGGGCTGACCACCTCGCCGTGCTCGTCGATGAGGAAGCAGCGGTCGGCGTCGCCGTCGAAGACCAGGGCCAGATCGGCACCGTGCTCGCGGACGGCGCGCTGGGCGTCCACCAGGTTCGCCGGCTCCAGCGGGTTCGGCGG
>CAYQXH010000029.1:0-21960 GCA_964421325.1 uncultured Propionibacteriaceae bacterium | reverse complement strand
CTGGTCACCTTGCGATGGGCCGCTCGATCTCGCGAACCTCACGGCCCATCGCCGGCGTATCCCTGAACTCACAGAAAGGCCACTCGCATGGCTGCAACGCAAGCTCCAGAGATCCAACAGGCAGAATACAAAAACACGCTCCCGCTGTGGCTCGCGGTCGCGATCACCGTCCTGGTCTCCCTGCCCTTCACCCTGTGGCTGGGGGAGTACAACTTCGCCACCTGGGTGTCCTTCATCGTGTGGGCCGAGTACTTCGCCCTCGGCGCGAAACCGGCAGCTCTCAAACTGATCGTGCCGAACTTCGCCTACTCCGCGATCCTCACCGGGCTCACCCTGGCTGCGATCCCGCTGCTGGGCTTCCTGCCCAGCCTGGTGGTGCCCGGTGACCTTGCCGTGGCGGTCGCCCTGTTCGTCGGTGTCGCCTTCATGGTCTACTCGATGAACTGGTGGAAGGGCTTCCAGGATGGCTCCCTGCCGTTCTTCAACGGCATCTCCATGGTGCTGGCGGTCTACTTCACCAGCGCCTATCCACCCATCGTCACCGGTGGGGCCGCGCCCCTGTGGGCCGCGGTGTGGGCCATCCTGATGGGCTTGTTCGGAGCGGCGCTGGGCGTCTTCAACGTCTGGATCCTGTTCCCGCGCAAGGTGAACTGAAGCCGCGTCGCCCGCGACAGCGCGCGGGATCGGCGTACCGAACCTCGGTTCACAACCCTTCTTGTGGAAGCCGCTGCTTGTGAAGCGACGGCGATCGTGCCGTGGGCAGAAGTGCCCCGCAGGATAGGGAGCCGGCACTGGCGATACTACGAGGAGCCGGATCGGGAGGGAGACCGTTGTGGCCGACGCGAGGTTGACGCCTCAGCAGTTCCAGGAGGCGGACGGAACCGGGCACTGGCGGGCGCTGAACGCCGGCGCGGATGCCTGGTTCGATGCGCCCTCCCACCGGGCCGGGGCCGCTCTGGTGCGAAGGGTCGGCGACGTGGCCCAGGAGCTGGGCCATCACCCGGACGTGGATGTGCGGGCGTCCGGTGTGCATCTGCGTACCTACACCCATGACGCCGGTGCGCTGACCGCCAAGGATGTGTCCCTCGCCGGACGGATCTCGGCGGCCGCCGCCGAACTCGGCCTGGTCGCGAACCCTGCCGCTGCACAACGCATGCAGTTGGCGATCGACGTCCTCGACCTCGAGGCAGTGCTGCCGTTCTGGCAGGCCGCGCTCGGGTTCGAGCGGACCGGTGACGACCGGCTGTCCGACCCGTTGGGGCGCCTCCCGCGGGTGTGGTTCCAGGAGATGGACGGGCCGCGCCCGCTGCGCAACCGCCTACACGTGGATGCAGGCACTCCGTGGGAACGGGTCGAGGCCAAGCTGGCTGCCCTTGAAGCCACAGGCGGGCGAATCGTCTACCAGAACACGTGGTGGAAGACGGTGGCGGACCCCGAGGGCAATGAGGTGGACGTCTTCCCGCTCGCCGAGGCCCATGGCGTGATCCCAGGCGAGGGCACCGGCGACTGGCGAGCGATGCTGACCGCTGCCACGCACTACCCGATCACGAGCTTCGGCAAGGGCGTGGCGTTCGTCGAGGCGGTGGCCGGGTTGGCGGACGACGCGGGCCTACCCCTGCTGATCGACCTGCGCTACTCCGGGGTGACCGTCGACAGCGGCAAGGACCAGCACGAGGCGGACGGGTTCGCCGAGCTCGCCCGGGCCGTCCAGTCGGCGGCACACGACCTGGGGCTCGCCGCCGACACCGCGCAGATCCGCGACTTCCAGGTGGGGATCGACGCCCTCGACGTGCTGGCGGTTCGGGAGTTCTGGCGGGTGGCGCTCGGTTACGTCGCGGATCCTCGAGCGGGCGTCACCGACCTGTACGACCCGCGTCGGCTCAACCCGCCGGTGTTCTTCCAGCAGCTCGACGAACCGAGGCCGCAGCGCAATCGCATCCACCTTGACCTGTTCGTGCCGGACGACGAGGCCGAGGCGCGGGTCGCTGCAGCCGTGGCCGCCGGCGGCCGGGTGGCCTTCGACGCCTTTGCCCCGGACTGGTGGACGGTGGCCGACCCCGAGGGCAACGAGCTCGACATCGCCGTGGCGGTCGGCCGCGCCGAGCGGGCGAAGTCACGCCCCGGGGCCTAGCAAACCCACCGCCCGGCCCCAAGCGCGTCAACGCGCAGGATCGTGTACCGAGTTCGGTACACGATCCTGCGGGTTGTCAGGCGTCCGGCGCGGGTGGGTCGGGATAGATGCTCCGGTTCTCGACTCGACGGTTGCGGCCGTTGAACCGGGAGAGGCCGTAGCCCCTGGGAAGCACCTTGAGCACGGCCAGGGTGGCGTACATCAGGCTGTTGAGGGCGACGAAGGTCGCGAGAACCCCGAAGAAATCCGAGTCGAGGATCCCCTCCGGAAGCAGTGCCCCGGTGGGCAGGATCGCAGGGAATGGCATCATCGGGAGCCCCCGGCCGGGATGGCGTTGTCGCCGATGGCCGCTGCCGGCGGGAGCCGGGTGATGTGCTTCCAGCCGGCCCGCTTCCCGAACATGATGTCCACCACGCCCTTGAGGTAGACCAGATTCAGGAAGGCTGCGTAGACCAGTTCGGGCAACAGGGTCGCCGCGAGCAGGCGCGCCCGCCAGCCACCGGCCCACACGGTCACGACGCGCTCGACGGTGAACACCAGGCCGAGCCACATCCAGAACGGGAACCAGACCCAGGAGTCAACCGACACCACCATCAACACGATGAGCACGACGTAACCGGTAAGCGCGATCACCCCGTAGCCGATCCCCAGCTGCTGCGCCCAGTAGCGGAACGTCCTCGGGGTCAACCCGTAGGCTCCGAGGTTCTCCAGCGCGCCACGCTGCCACCGCAGGCGCTGGTTCCACAGGGCGCGCCACGTCGGCATCAGCTCGGTGACGACGGTGCACTGGCTGGGGGAGATCATGAGGGCCCCGAGTGACTTCAGGGCGATGGTGAGCTCGTTGTCCTCGGTCAGGGCTGCCGTGTCGTAGACGTCGCCGGGGATCCCCGGGATCGAGGAGCCCCGGCTCTGCGCGACCGTCCGCAGAGCTTCCGGACGGAAGATGGAAGAGGTTCCGGTCAGCACGAAGACCCGGCCATCCCTTCGCCTGATGTCGCGGCTGTACCGGCGATACTCGTTGCGCTGGAACTGGCCGAGCATCCCGGCACCCTCCTCGCCGTAGAACAGGCCGCCGATGGCCATCAGGGCACGGTCAGCGGTGAAGCGCGCGACGGCGGCTTCGATGAACCCGTCGTCAAGGAGCGTGTCCGCGTCCACGATCATCACGGTGTCGTTGTCGCCCTGGGTGGGGAGCAGTTGCCGGAGGGCCTGGTTGAGGGCGCCGGCCTTCTTGTGCTTGTTGCCCACCGACTCGAACACCTCGACGCCGGCGCGCCGCGCGACCGCCACCGTCGAGTCGGTGCAGTTGTCCGCGACCACGATGATGCGCTCGGGCGGGTGCCCCTGGGCAAGGAGGGACGCGATGGTCTGGGGAAGCGTGGCCTCCTCGTTGTGCGCCGGGATCAGGACCGTCACGGTCACCGGGCCGGCGAAGACGCCCGCGGTCCTGGCCATCACGAGCTTGGGTGCCAGCGGGTCGGTCCTGGAGTCGACGGAGCGACGGGAGCGGTTGGAGATCCGGAGCTCGACCAGCGCCGCCCCGGAGGCGAGCAGGACGGCCAGCGCCACAGCTGCGACGATCACGCGGGCAGAGGGTGCCTCGGTGGCGTAGATGACGCTCCAGACCCCGAGGACGAGCCCTTCGGTCGGGTCGAACTCGACCCGCGGGCCGACGAGACTCGCTGCGGCGAGCAGGAGGGCTGCTGCGATAGCGGCCAGCCCGAAGACGACCAGGCCGATCAGGCGCGCGAACGGCCCGGCTCCGGTCGAGCGGGTACGGGCTGCCCGCTCGGACTGGTCTGAAGTGATGGCGGTCACCTCCATACCCCTACTCCCCTCCCGGAAGGAAGACGCTCGGCTGGACGGGCGGCCCGCTCCGGCCCCTGGGTAAGGGCACCGTGGCCGCGCCGCACTGCGCCGGACACTGCAGGACCGATTTCATCGTCACCCTTCCGGGTGACTGCCGGCTAATGCGCTAATACTGCGCTTGCTTTCCGCAAAGGCTACCGCAGCATTGGTCGTCAGGTCGAGTAAACGATGGTTCTTCGGTTCGATAGTCCACGGGTCATCAGCGGTATCATCCCTTGTCACCCGTCTGGGTGGTCACCCAATGGGGCGACGGGTGCCATGAATTCCGACTCGCCCCAGGTAATGCCCGGAGATCGCACGAAAGCGCAGCCGACAGGCAATTGGGCCGTCCGGAGCCAGCTGCACAAATCGGGAACATAGGGAGGTCCGGGCCCCTGGGCGGGCCGGCCGGCTTCCGCGCGATCCGGATCGGTACGGCTAGCTGAGCTTGCGCCGGTAGCTCGCCATGGCGAGGAAGTAGGCCACGGCAAGGATCCCGACACACCAGGCGAGGGCTAGCCAGATGTCGGCACCGATCGGCTGCCCGGCCAGGAGGTCCCGAATCGTGTTGACGATCGAGGTCACCGGCTGGTTCTCGGCGAACCAGCGCACCGGCCCCGGCATGGTCTCGGTCGGCACGAAGGCAGAGCTGATGAACGGCAGGAAGATCAGCGGGTAGGAGAACGCGCTCGCGCCGTCCACGGTCTTCGCTGACAGGCCGGCGATCACGGCGAGCCAGGTCAGCGCCAGGGTGAACAGGATCAGGATGCCGGCCACCGCCAGCCAGGCCAGGATGCCGGCCCCGGAGCGGAAGCCCATGGCGAGGGCGACCAGCACGACCACCAGCAGCGAGATCAGGTTGGCCACCAGCGAGGTCAGGACGTGTGCCCACAGCACAGCCGACCGTGTGATCGGCATGGAGTGGAACCGCTCGAAGATGCCGCCCTGCAGGTCGAGGAAGAGCCGGTAGGCGGTGTAGGCGATGCCGGAGGCGATCGTGATCAGCAGGATGCCGGGCAGCAGGTAGGTCACGTAGGGCGAGTCGGTGCCGGTGTCGATGGCACCGCCCAGCACGTAGACGAACATCAGCATCATGACGATCGGTGTGATCGCCGTGGTGATGATCGTGTCGACGCTGCGCGAGACGTGCTTGAGGGACCGTCCGGTCAGGACCATCGTGTCGGCGAAGGGTTGCGTGGTCATTTCTGCTCCTTGCCTTTCGGGCCGGCGCTGCCGTCAGCGCTGAGGTTGGTGCCGGTGCCCCCGTCACCGACGAGGCTGAGGAACACGTCCTCGAGGGTCGGCTGCTTCTCGACGTACTCGACCGTTGCCGGCGGGAGCAACTGCTTGAGCTCGGCGAGCGTGCCGTTCACGATGATCCGGCCGTCGTGGAGGATCGCGATCCGGTCGGCGAGCTGCTCGGCCTCGTCCAGGTACTGGGTCGTCAGCAGGACGGTCGTGCCCTGCCCGGCGAGCTCCTTGACGGCCTGCCACACCTCGAGCCGCCCCTGCGGGTCCAGCCCGGTCGTCGGCTCGTCGAGGAAGATGACCGGCGGGTTCCCGATGAGGCTCATCGCGATGTCCAGCCGGCGGCGCATGCCGCCCGAGTACGTCGACACCCTCCGCTCGGCGGCCTCGGTGAGCGCGAAGCGCCCGAGCAGCCCGCTCGCGATCGTGCCGGGATCGTCGAGGTGGCGCAGCCGCGCGACCAGAACGAGGTTCTCGCGCCCGGTCAGGACCTCGTCCACCGCAGCGAACTGCCCGGTGAGGCTGATCGACTGGCGAACGTCCCCGGCCTGGGTGGCGACATCGAAGCCGTTCACCCCGGCGTTGCCCCCGTCGGCCTTGAGCAGCGTCGACAGGATCCGCACGACGGTGGTCTTGCCGGCGCCGTTCGAGCCGAGCAGGGCGAAGATGCTGCCGGGTGCCACCTCGAAGTCGACGCCACGCAGAACCTGCAGCTCCCGGTAGGACTTCTCAAGGCCGGACACCTGGACGGCTGCCGCGGTCACTTCGGGTCACTTCCTTCGGCATCCTCGATCGCCCTGATCAGGCGGGCGCGTTCCTTGTCGATCCAGTGCGCGCCGCCGTAGGCCTGGGCGAGGGTCTCGGCGAACTCGACCGGGTCGTCCCCGACGATCGCTCGCACCGGCGTGCCGTCGGCCGCGGCGCGCTCCCAGAGTTCGACCAGGTCGCTCATCATCGTGACGACGGTCTCGCCGTCCGTGACGCCCCCGTAGTACATGAAGTACCGCTGCATCGCCTTCGCCGTGGCCCCGTACGGTTCGGGAAGGGCCTCCATGCGGGCCTTGTACTGCCGGTACAGCTTCTTCTGCTCGAGCGAGCCGGTGATGGTCTCGATCCAGTTGGCCATGGTCACTGCTCTCCTTCGTGGAGCCGTCCGATACGTTCTGCGAGGAAGCTCCAGGCCCTCCAGAACTCGTCGAGTTGTTCGCGCCCCTGGGCGTTGATCGAGTACACCTTTCGTGGCGGTCCCTTCTCCGAGGGGACCTTCACCACGTCCACGAAGCCCCGCTGCTCGATCCGGATGAGCAGGGCGTAGACGGTGCCTTCGACGAGATCGGCGAAACCCTGCTCCCGCAGCCGTGCCGTGATCTCGTAGCCGTACGCAGGGCGCCCGGCAAGGATCGCGAGCACGATGCCCTCGAGCGTGCCCTTGAGCAGCTCCGTCATCTGGTTGGCCACCACTAACCCCGATCTACTCAGCGTTGCTAACTACCGGTAGACAGTAACACTGAGTACCGGTAGTTAGCAACACTGAATACCCGATCAGTTGCCACGCCGGGTGATCAGGGACGGCGGATGCCCCGCAGGCAGAGGTGGCCAACCATCCACAGCTCGCCGATGGTTGCAGGGAGCGTCAGCATGTCGACGGCGGGGCCGGCGCCGGGCAGCAGGTAGGTGAGCAGCGCGCTGGCGATGTACCCGGCGCCGCCGACCATCAGGATCCAGCCGAGTAGGTTCGGCATCCAGCCGGAGCGCCGGGCGAGCCAGCCCATCGGGATCAGCCACAGCCCGAAGAAGATGCCGCCGATGGTCCACAGGTGGCTGCTCACCATGTAGAGCAGCTGCACTGTTGCTGCCGTCGCGCCGGTCCCGGCCAGCGACGCGTCCTGGCTGGCCTGGAGTGCGGTCGCAAGCATGGCTGCGCTGCCGAGGATCGTCACGGCGTTGACCATGCCGAAGGTTGCGATCGAGCCCGCGGCGAACGCTTCGACGCCCCGGAACAGGCGGAAGAACCAGAGCGCCGCCAGCGCCTGCGTGATCACCACGCCCATCTCGATCACGATTCCCAGGCGCGCCAGGGTCTCGTGCCGGGTCAGGTTGGCCAGGGTGGCGCCGGGGTCGTCGGCAACGAAGAGCTGGTTGCGGACGAGCAGGTAGCCGAGGAGTCCGGTGACGGCCAGCCCGAGGTAGAACAGGCCGGTCGCCCGCGCGGTGCGGACGATGTCGGATGTGGTGGTCTCCGGTCCGGAGCTGGTGGTGGTGGCGGTGGTGCTCATGTCGTTCTCCCTCTGGTCGTCTTACGCTGTAAGGCTGCCATACAGTGTAAGGTCGGCGCAAGAGATGAGGAGTCGTAGTGAATCCAGGAACGGGTCGTGAGCCGCTCAGCCGGGAGCGGGTGCTCGCTGCGGCGATGGAGCTGGCAGACGCCCAGGGCATCGCCGCGATCACGATGCGCCGGCTCGCGGCCGAGCTTGGCGTCGAGGCGATGTCCCTCTACCACCATGTGCCCGGCAAGGAGGGTCTCCTCGGCGGGCTCACCGAGACCGTCCTCACCGAGATCAACGCCGCTGTCGCTGCCCGGGTGCGGGCCGGCGACGACTGGCCGACGGCTCTGCGGCACCGCTGCCTCGCCGCTCGCGAGGTGATGGTGCGTCACCGCTGGGCGCCGGGGCTCCTCGGCTCACGCCCGAGCATCCCGCCCGGGCTGTACCCGTACTACGAGGAGATCCTGGCGACCATGTTCCGCGGCGGGCTGAGTTACCACCTCGGTCACCGGGCCATCCACGCCCTCGGCACGATGGTCCTCGGCTTCACGCAGGAGCTGTTCAGCCCAGCCTCTACCGGGGGCGCTCTTGACGAGGAGGCCGCGGAGGCCGAGTTCGCCGCTATGGCGGACGTCCTGCCCCACCTGACCGCCATGGTCGCTGCCGAGGTCCACGACAACGAAGAGGACCCCCTCGGCTGGTGCGACAGCCAGAACGAGTTCGAGTTCACGCTTGGGCTGTTGCTGGACGGGTTGGCCAGGGCCGCCGACGCCCCGGTTGCGGCGGGCTCGACGTCACCGTTGCGTCCCGGCCCCTGACTGCGCGGCTGCTGAGCGGCTGCTACGCGGCGGTCGGGGCCGTCCGCAGCGCCTCCACGATGTGGTCGAGGGCGATGTGGATGCCGACCTCACCGAGCACCTCACGGCGCACCACCTGGGCCCGCTGGACGTCCAGCCCGAGCCCTTCCAGCAGGCCTGACAGGTGCTCAGCCGTGGTCAGCAGGTCGGGATCCTGGGGCCCGCCCCAGCCGCCGTCCAGGTTGGACGAGTCGTGCCCGACGATCAGGATCCGGCCTCCCGGAGCCAGCGCCGGGGCGACGTGGCCCAGCACCTGGCGCAGCTGGTGGTCGGGCAGCTGCAGATAGCTCAGCAGGACCAGGTCGAAGGTGGCTGCCGGCGGCCGGTAGCTGACCGCATCCCCGACGATCGCGTCCACCGGTCGACCCAGCAGCGCCGAGTGGCTCTGGATCCGGCCCACCTGGATGGTGTCGGTGTCGATCGCGGTCACCTGCCAGCCGCGGCCGGCGAGCCAGACCGAGTTGCTGCCCTCGCCGGCACCCAGGTCCAGAGCCCGGCCGGGGCGCAACTTGCGGCACGCCGCGACCACGAACTGGTTGGGGGTGATGTCCCAGGCCATCGCGGCTGCGGCGTGACGGTCGGTCCAACTCGCCGCGTCGGTCATCGCCTCACCTCAAGTGGTGAGGCTAGGGGCATTCCGCGGACGGCACGCCTGCTGCAACAAGCCCGTCCCTAACCTGTAACCATGGTGTCCCTTTTCGATCCGCTGACTCTGCGCGGCCTGACGATCCCCAACCGCATCTTCCTTGCCCCCATGTGCCAGTACCAGTGCGAGGCGCGCGACGGCGTGCCCACCGACTGGCACCTGGTGCACCTGGGTGCGCGGGCCGCCGGCGGGTTCGGGCTGGTCATCGCCGAGGCGACCGGCGTGGTGCCGGAGGGACGCATCACGCCGCAGTGCACCGGCATCTGGAACGACGAGCAGCGGGACGCCTGGCGGCGCATCGTCGCCTTCGGGCACTCCCAGGGCGCCGCGATGGCGATCCAGCTGGCGCACGCCGGCCGCAAGGCCTCGGTGTACCGCGACTTCGAACCGCACAAGTCCGGTTCCGTTCCGCTCGCGGACGGCGGCTGGGAGACGGTCGGGCCGTCGGCGATCCCGTTCCCCAGGCTGGCAACGCCGCGGGAGGCGACGGCTGCCGACCTCGCGCACGTTGTCGGAGCCTTCGCCGCTGCCGCCGGCCGGGCGGAGGAGGCCGGTTTCGACGCGATCGAGATCCACGCTGCGCACGGCTACCTGCTCTTCGAGTTCCTCTCGCCGCTGTCGAATCACCGCACGGACGGCTACGGCGGCGACCTGGCCGGGCGCAGCCGGCTGCTGCTGGAGGTGACCGACGCCGTCCGCGCGGTCTGGCCGGAGGACAAGCCGCTGCTGGTGCGGATCTCCGCCAGCGAGTGGACCGAGGGCGGTTTCACCGTCGAGGAGGCCACCGAGGTTGCCCGGGTCCTGGGCGAGCACGGCGTCGACCTGATCGACGTCTCCAGCGGCGGGAACGTCCTGGCGAAGATCCCGGCCGACCCCGGCTACCAGGTGCCGCTCGCCGCGGCCGTCCGCAAGGCCGGACTGCCGGTGAGCGCTGTCGGGCGGATCACCGAACCCGGCCAGGCCCAGGCGATCCTCGACGCCGGCCAGGCGGACGTGATCTCGCTGGCCCGAGTTGCGTTGCGGGAGCCGTCGTGGCCGTTGCGGGCAGCGGCCGAGCTCGACGCCGATGCCATGGCCCGCTACCCCGACTCCTACCTGCGTGGCCGTTGGCCGTCCATCGAGCCCGTCCGCTGACCCGAAACGGGGACGGTTCCATTACCGACCACCCGGACGCTGAACCGAAACGGGGACAGTTCCATTACCGACCACCGGGGAGGGTGTTGGAGTCGTCCGCCCGCCTGGTGTGGCTGGCGCGAAATGGAACCGTCCCCAGGTCGTCCTCGGCGAACCAGAAGTCCCAGACCCACGAGTCCGGTAGGGCGAACATCGGGCATGGCTCCTCACCCCGTCCGCGCCGGCGGCCGGATCGCGTCCTGGTCAGGGAATCAACCGAACCACCAGCGGATAGGGTCTGCACCAGAGCGACGCCTGGAGGATCTCGATGAACGGTGCAACGGCAGTGGCTGGACGGTCCTGAGGTGCTGCTAGCCCTGGTCCTCGGGGTCATCGGCGGTGGCCTGATCCCGATCCAGACGGCGATCAACTCCCGGCTGTCGGGCCGGCTGGGCGCGGTCCTCCCGGCGTCACTGGTCTCCTTCGCCGTCGGCTCCGCCGGTCTCGGCGCGCTTGCCCTCGGGACCGGAACCGACGTGCCCTGGGCTGCGACGGCCACCGGCCAGCCGTGGTGGATCTGGCTCGGCGGCGTCTGCGGCCTGGTCTTCCTGACGATGAACATCGTGCTGATGCCGCGGATCGGTGCTTCGGCAACAGTGGTGCTACCCCTGGTGGGCCAGGTGTTGGGCGGGCTGGTCATCGACGTGACCGGGGCCTTCGACACAGCCGTCCGGCCGCTGACGGCCTTCCGTGCCCTCGGAGCGGTCCTCGTCGTGGCCGGCGCGGCGCTGGTGAACCTGGCCGGCCGACCGAGAGCCACCACCGGCGCCGAGAGCCACCCTTCAGCGCTGGCCCTCGGCGAAGGGGGTGGCCCTCAACGGTTAGGACGACCGGGCCGGGCCGGGACGCTCGCGCCGCCGGACAACCGGCCGCACCCACTGCTCTGGGTGGTTGCCGTGCTGGTCGGATCGCTGGGAGCGGTGCAGACCGCCGTCAACGGCGGGCTCGGGCAGGCGATGGGCTCGGCGCTGGCAGCTGCCCTGGTCTCGTTCCTCATCGGCACGGCCGGTCTGGCAGTGGTGAACCTGGTCTCGCGGCCCCGCCTGCGGCGGACCGGACCGATTCCCTGGTGGCTGCTGAGCGGTGGCCTGATGGGCGCGGCCTTCGTGCTGGTCAACGCCTACAACGCGCCGGTGCTCGGCACCTCGTTGGCGGTCAGTGTCGTCCTGCTGGGGCAGGTGGCGGCCGGGCTCATCCTCGATCACCGCGGCTGGCTCGGTGTCGCCCGCCGTCCGGCCACCTGGCAGCGCCTGGCCGGTGCTGCCCTGGTGCTGCTCGGCGTCGCCCTGGTCCGCTTCGCCACCTGACCCGGCCGCACCTCCCAAACCACACGAGCTGTGAGTTGAGCGCCGTTCCCTGCGCCCAGCTCACAGCTCGCGTGCTGGATGGGTGGGTGCGCCTACTCGGCGGCGTCCTGTGCCCTGGCGATGCGTTCGCGCAGGTACCAGAGCTGCTGGTGCAGGGCTTCGGGCACCTTGTCGCCGAACTGCGCGAAGTACTCCTCGGTTAGGGCAGCCTCACGGTCCCAGGCTTCGGGGTCGAGCTCGAACAGGGCGCTCAGCTGCTGCTCGGAGATGTCCAGGCCCTCGACGTTGAGGTCGCCAGGGGCCGGGATGCGACCGGAGATCGCATCGACTGCCTCGACCTCACCGTTGACGCGGCGCAACGCCCATTCGATCGGACGGGAGTTGTCGCCGAAGCCGGGCCACAACCATTTGCCGTCCGCGTCCTTGCGGAACCAGTTCACCTGGAAGATCCGTGGCGCCTTGTCGCCGAGGACCAGGCCGACCTTCAGCCAGTG
This sequence comes from uncultured Propionibacteriaceae bacterium, assembly GCA_964421325.1. Classification (GTDB taxonomy): domain Bacteria; phylum Actinomycetota; class Actinomycetes; order Propionibacteriales; family Propionibacteriaceae; genus Propionicimonas. The sequence continues at coordinate 9,992 of CAYQXH010000029.1, read as the reverse complement.
GGCCCAGTAGTCGGCCATGTTGTAGCCGCAGAACGGCAGCATGGCGAACGGGTCGCGGCGCAGCGAACCGACGGTGCCCTCGGCCGCCGCGGTCTGCTCGCTTGAGACGGTCGCGCCGACGAAGACGCCGTGTTCCCAGTCGTAGGACTCGCTGATCAGCGGGATGTTCCGCGCCCGGCGGCCACCGAACAGGATCACGTCGATCGGCACTCCGGCCGGATCCTCCCAGTCGGGCGAGATCGACTCGGCCTGGGAGGCGTGCACGGTGAACCGGCTGTTCGGGTGGGCAGCCGGCCGACCGCAGCCGGGCGTCCAGTCCAGGCCCTGCCAGTCGATCAGGTGATCCGGCGGTACGTCCGTCAGGCCCTCCCACCAGACGTCGCCGTCGTCGGTCAGCGCGACATTGGTGAAGATCACATCGTGGCTCAGGGCGTGCAGGCAGGTCGGGTTGGTCTCCTCCGAGGTTCCCGGGGCGACGCCGAAGAAGCCGGCCTCCGGGTTGATCGCGTACAACCTGCCGTCCGCACCGGGACGCATCCAGGCGATGTCGTCACCGACGGTCTCCACCTTCCAGCCTGGGATCGTCGGACGCAGCATCGCCAGGTTCGTCTTGCCGCAGGCGGACGGGAACGCTGCGGTCAGGTGGTACTCGCGGCCGTCCGGGCCAGTGATCCGCAGGATTAGCATGTGCTCGGCGAGCCAGCCCTCCTCGCGGGCGAGCACCGAGGCGATCCGGAGCGCGTAGCACTTCTTGCCCAGCAGGGCGTTGCCGCCGTAGCCGGAGCCGTAGGACCAGATCTCGTGGGTCTCGGGGAAGTGGGTGATGTACTTCTCGTCGCTGCACGGCCACGGCACGTCAGCGCGGGCGTTCCCGTCCGGGTCGACCAGCGGGTAGCCGACGCTGTGCACAGCCGGCACCCAGGTGCCGCCCGCCGCGATGGCGTCCAGCGCCGGCTTGCCGATGCGGGTCATCATCCGCATGTTCACCACGACATAGGGGGAATCGGTGATCTCGATCCCGAGCTTGCTGATCTCGCCACCGAGGGGACCCATCGAGAACGGGATCACGTACATCGTCCGGCCGCGCATGCAGCCGGCGAACAGCCAGGCCAGGGTCTTCTTCATCTCCACCGGCTCGGCCCAGTTGTTGGTCGGGCCGGCATCGTCGGGGTCGGCGGAGCAGATGAACGTCCGGGCCTCCACCCGCGCCACGTCGGAGGGCTCGGAGCGGGCCAGGTAGGAGTTCGGCCGCTTCTCCGGGTTGAGCTGGACGAAGGTGCCGCTCGCGACCATCTGCGCGTTCAGGCGGTCACGCTCGGCTTCGGACCCGTCACACCAGTGGATGGCATCCGGCTTGGTGAGCTCCGCGACACCGGTCACCCAGGTGACCAGTTCCTCCGGTGCGTTTGCAGGGGCGGTAGATGCGATCGTGGTCACTTCCAGGGCCATGGGGGTCTCCTAGGCGATGTCGCAGCGGTGCGGCTTGGTATGGCTCATAGTGCACCAACTCCCATTGTCCGGTGGAGAATCCCGGTCTTTGATGCCGATTGTTAACCCCACCGACGCAGACCCCCAGGGGTATCCCGAGGATCGTGGTGGGCTGCGTCCGGTACCGGCCCGGGCCCGGCCCGCGGGCCGGTCGGCACGGATCCGGCCGGGTGGGTCCCCGCCGCCCTTCGAGGGCTCAGGGGCGCGGTTGGACGCTGCCGGACCGGGTCGAGTAGTCTGAAACCCGCTTTCCAGCGCCTGTGGCTCAACGGATAGAGCATCTGACTACGGATCAGAAGGTTGGGGGTTCGAATCCCTCCAGGCGCGCAAGTTCGCATGGCCGCCGCCCCGTCCCCAGGACCACCTGGAGCGGGGCGGTTCTGCTTGAACGGCAGCGGGCGGGTGCGCCCACCTGCGCAGGCCGCCCGGTTCGCTCTGTGGAAAACACCGGTAGCATTGCACCCAGCCCTCTCCCGTCAGAACGGAGAACGGTCAGCCCCCGGGAGGTGCTCGCTACACACCCCGGGGGCGTCTCAATTCCTGCGCAGCCCGGTCCCGCCCGTGGCGAGGACCCCAACCCGGGGCCCGGGGGTGGGTTCAGAGGACCTTGGCCAGGTGGACCACCGGGCGCCCGTCGAGTTCGTCCCGAGCCGTCACGACATACCCCAGGCGCTCGTACAGGGCGATGTTCGATGCCATCAGCCGGTGGGTGTAGAGCCGGACCGAACGCAGGCCGGCGTTCCGCGCAGTCGTCTCGGCGTGGGCGAGCAGCGTCCGGCCGATCCCTCGGCCCTGGTGGCCGGGATCCACCGCCACATTCTCGATCAGCAGCACCTCCGGCTCCGGCACCAGGACGATCAGCCCGGCGATCGGCCCCCCGGCGGTCGGGCAGAGGACGGTCACCCGACCAGCGGCGATCAGCCGGTCGTAGTCGGCCGAGAGTGGAACGGGTCGCATCCCGATCACCGGGATCCAGGGTTCGTAGGCAGCCGTCACCACGGCGCGGACGGCGTCCGCATCGTCCGGCACGGCGATGCGAAGGGCTGGGCCGACCGGCTTCGGCATAGCCAAGGCATAGCGCATCGCGAAGCTGCAGCGCTCGCGGATCGCTGGCGGTGCCAGAAGAAACGGTGGTCGAGCCAACGGGTTCTTCGGGCAGGTTCGCGGCTAGTCTGAAACAGACAGGTCTGGACAGGTTTACCCAGGAGGGTGGAGATGACCGAGGGCACCGGGCAGGGCAAGGGCGCACTGCAGGTAGAGATGCAGGGGATCGACGTCATCGCGGACGTGGACCGAAAGGGCCGGCCGCGGGACCTCTTCTGGCCGTGGTTCGCAGCCAATGTCTCCGTGCTGGGCATCAGCTACGGGTCCTGGGCGCTGGGCTTCGGCATCTCCTTCGCGCAGGCCACGCTGGCCAGCGTTGTCGGGATCCTGGTCTCCTTCCTGCTGTGCGGGTTCGTCGCTCTGGCCGGCAAGCGCGGTTCGGCCCCCACCATGGTGCTCAGCCGGGCTGCGCTCGGCGTCCGCGGCAACCGGGTGGCCACGGTGCTGTCCTGGATCCTCACCGTCGGCTGGGAGACCGTCCTCACAGCCCTCGCCACCATGGCCACGGCCACCGTCTTCGCCCAGCTCGGCTGGGGCGGCGGCACCACAACCAAGATCGTCGCCCTGGTCGTGGTGGCGGTGCTGATCATCGCCGGCGGCGTCATCGGCTTCGACCTGATCATGCGCATGCAGACGGTCATCACCATCGTCACCGGTGTGCTCACCATCGGCTACATCGTGCTGGTCTATCCGCACATCGACTGGGCGACGGTGAGTTCCATCCCGGACGGCTCCAGCCAGGCCCTCGTCGGCGCGCTGGTGTTCATGATGACCGGCTTCGGCCTCGGCTGGGTGAACATGGCGGCCGACTACTCCCGCTACCTGCCCCGGCACAGCTCCAGCCCGGGCGTGGTCGGCTGGACCACCTTCGGGGCGTCGTTGGCCCCGCTGCTGCTGGTGGTCTTCGGCCTGCTGCTGGCCGGCTCGGACGCGGAGCTGAGCGCCGCCATCTCGGCCGACCCGATCGGTGCGCTCACCACGCTGCTGCCCACCTGGTACCTGATCCCGTTCGCGATCGTCGCCGTCGCCGGGCTGGTCGGCGGCGCAGTGCTGGACATCTACTCCTCCGGCCTCGCCCTGACCGCAACCGGCCTGCCGATCAAGCGTCCGGTGGCCGCTGGCATCGACGGCCTGATCATGGTGGCGGGCACGATCTACATCGTCTTCGGCGGGGACAGCTTCTTCGGCGTCTTCACCGGCTTCCTGATCACCCTCGGCGTCCCGATCGCGGCCTGGTGCGGGATCATGCTGGCCGACATCGCGCTGCGCCGGCAGAACTACGACGAGGGCGACCTGTACCGCCCGAGCGGCCGCTACGGCGACGTGCCGGCGGTGCCCATGGCGCTCCTGCTGGTCGGGTCGATCGTCGGCTGGGGCCTGGTCACCAACAGCTACGCCGACTGGCTGGCCTGGCAGGGCTACCTGCTGGACGTGGTCGGGCTCGGTGGCAGGGAGGGCGCCTGGGCCTACTCCAACCTCGGGGTGCTGGTCGCCCTCCTGATCGGCCTGATCGGGACCCTGGTGCTGCGGTTCCGGACGGTCCGGGCACAGGAGGCGCTCCCGCCGTCGCCCCCGATCAGCTCCCAGCTCCCGGTCGGCCCTGCCCGTCCCGGAACGGCCGGGGCCACGGAGGTGGTCTGATGCCGGAGCCGACCCTGCTGGCCGTCATCGACATGCAGAACGTGTTCGCCGGGGCGGACAGCCCGTGGCGCACGCCCAAGTTCGCCGACGTGGTCGCGCCGGTGCGCCGGCTGGCGGCAACGTTCGGAGCCGCGACGGTGTTCACCCGGTTCGTCGCCCCGGCCGAACCGGCCGGCTCCTGGCGTCCCTACTACGCGCAGTGGCCCTTCGCCCTGCAGCCACCGGAGGCACAGCTGTGGGAGGTCGTACCGGAGCTCGCCGACCTGGCCGGCCGGACGGTGAGCGCGCCCACCTTCAGCAAGTGGTCGCAGCTCGCTCCGCTTCTCGAGCCTGGGGGACGCCTGGTGCTGTGCGGGGTGAGCACCGACTGCTGCGTGCTGTCCACTGCCCTCGAGGCCGCCGACGCCGGGGCAGAGGTGGTCGTGATCGAGGAGGCCTGCGCCGGGCTGGACGACAACACCCACACCAAGGCCCTGGAGATCATGGACCTCTATGCCCCCCTGGTTCGGGTGGTGAGCCTCGACGAGGGCCTTGCCCTGGCCCGCCCGGGGTCATGAGCCGGACGGCGCCGGTTCCGCTCAAGCACGAACGGATCTCGGCGGCCCTGGCCGGGGAGATCGAGGCGGGCAACATCCAGCCGGGCGCCCGGCTGCCCGGTGAGGTGGCGCTCGCCCGGCGCTTCGGGGTCAGTCGCAGCACGGTTCGGACGGCCCTGGCCGAACTCGCCGAGGGCGGCCTGATCGCAACCCGCACCGGGAAGGGCTCGTTCGTGCTGCCGAGGGAGGCGCCGCGGACGCCTCGCCCGCCGCCACCGGGCCGGGCCACGACGATGGCGGAGCGGGCCCACGGCGCGCTGCTCGGCCTCGCCATCGGGGACGCCCTCGGGATGCCGACCCAGTTGCTCTCCCGGGCCGAGATCCTGGCCAGGTACGGGCCGGTGCTCACCGGCTTCGAGCCGGCGCCCGCTGGGCACCCGATCGCTGCCGGGATGGGCGCCGGCCAGGTGACCGACGACACCGAACAGGCGGTGATCCTCGCCCAGGTACTGGTGGACGGCTGCGGCGTGCTCGACGCGCGTGAACTCGCAGCCCGCCTGGTGGCCTGGGAAGCGGAGATGCGGGCGCGGGGATCCCTCGACCTGCTGGGGCCGTCCACCCGCCGAGCCCTTGCCGCCCTCCTCGCCGGCGAGGACATCGAGACCACCGGGCGCAACGGCGACACCAACGGCGCCGCCATGCGGATCACGCCCGTCGGTGTCGCCACGCCGCCGGACCCGGAGGCTCTGGTCGCGGCGGTCGTCGCGGCCAGCCGGGTCACCCACAACACCAGCGTCGCCCTCGCCGGGGCCAGCGCCGTCGCTGCTGCGGTCAGCGCCGGGGTAGCGGGAGCCGGAGTGGCCGGGGCGATCGATGCGGCGGTGGTGGCGGCCCGGGCCGGCTCCGAGCGCGGGCGCTGGGTGGCCGGAGCCGACGTCGCCACCCGGATCCGGTGGGCGGTGGACGCCGTCGCCGGGCTGGCTGACCCGGCAGCCTGCGACCTGGTTCACCGGCTGGTCGGAACCAGCCTCGCCACCCAGGAGTCGGTGCCGGCGGCCTTCGCTCTGCTCTCGCTGCATCCAGAGGACCCCTGGCTCACCTGCCGGTTGGCCGCGTCCGTCGGCGGCGACTGCGACACGATCGCAGCGATGGCCGGTGCGATCGCCGGGGCTTGCGTCGGCAGTCCGGGGTTCCCGGCTGCGGCCGTCCGGCAACTCGAGGCCGCGAACCAGCTGGACCTGCGCGGCCTAGCCGAAGCCCTGTTGGCCCTGCGTGGGGCTTCGGCATGAGCGTGCTGATCCACGTGGGGAACGCCGTGGTCGACCTCGTGCTCACGGTGGCGCACGCCCCGGCTCGCGGTGGCGACGTGCTGGCCGAGGAAGCCACCGAGCGGGTGGGCGGGGGGTTCAACGTGATGGCCGCAGCTGCCCGGCAGGGCATGGCGGTGGCCTACGCCGGCCTCCACGGCACCGGACCGCGGGGAGACCTCGTGCGGGCGGCCCTCGCAGCCGAAGGCATCACAATCCTCCAGCCGGCGCTGCCCGACCGGGACACCGGCCTGGTGGTGGCCATCGTCGAGGCCGACGGGGAGCGGTCCTTCATCACGGCACCGGGGGCGGAGGCGAGGCTGACGGCTGCCGACCTTGCGCAGGTGGCGGTGCAGCCGGAGGACGTCGTCTACCTCACCGGCTACAGCCTGGCCCACCCGGCCAACTCCGAAGCGTTGCTGGCTTGGCTGCCCGGGCTCGGGCCACGGCCGCTGGTGCTGTTCGACCCGGGACCTCTGGTCGGTGGCCTGCCGCAGGCGGCGCTGTCCGCTGTCCTCGACCGGGCCGACTGGGTGAGCGCCAACGCGGTCGAGGCGACGGCGCTCACCGGCACCGATGATCCGGCCCGCGCGGCGGTGGAGCTGCTGGCCCGCACCAACGGCACCGGAGTCGTGGTTCGCTGCGGCGCGGCTGGTTGTCAGCTGGCATTGCGGGGAGCCGGGGCGGTGCAGGTGCCGGCGATCAGCTCGACCGTTGTGGACCTCAACGGTGCCGGCGACGCGCACGCCGGCGCCTTCATCGCCCGGCTCGCCCGAGGCGAGGACCCATTGTCGGCCGCCAGGTGGGCCAACGTCGCTGCCGGCCTGGCCGTCACCCGGCTGGGCCCGGCAACCGCCCCAACCTTCGCGGAGGTCGCCGCCCACCTCGGCCGGGCCTGAGGCGGCATCCGGAACGGCTGCGGGCCGGGTCGATGCCGCCGCAGCTACCCGACGGCGGCGGGGCTCGTCGAAGCCTCGGACGACCCTTCGCCGAGCTCAGGGACCTGCTGCGGCCCGGGAACCTGGTCCGGCTCGGTGATGGCAACCACAGCCTCGGGCAGGACCTCCACCCAGGGCATGAACAGCTGCACGAGCGGCCCGATGGCCAGCGCGTAGACCAGGGTGCCGATCCCGACCACCCCGCCGAGCAGCCAGCCGATGGCGACGATGGTCACCTCGAGGACCGTCCTGACCAGCCGGATGCTGTGCCCCGTCCGCTTCGTCAGGGCCACCCAGAGCCCGTCCCGCGGGCCGGGTCCGAGCCGGGCGCCGACATAGAGGGCACCGGCCATCCCGTTGGCCACGACGCCGCCGATCAGCATCGCGACCTGACCGGCAAGGTCGGTGATCGCCGGCATCGCAGCCAGCCCGGCGTCGGCGGCCAGCCCGATCACGAAGACGTTGAGCACGGTACCGAGGCCGGGCCGTTGCCGCAGGGGGATCCACAGCAGCAGCACCAGCGCGCCGACCACGATGGTGACCTGGCCGAAGCTCAGGGGCAGATGGTTGGTGAGCCCCTGGTGGAAGACATCCCACGGGTCCAGGCCCAGGCCGCTGCGCAGGAGCATGGCCATCGACCAGCCGTACAGCACCAGTCCGAGCAGCAACTGGGACAGCCGGCGTCCGGAACGGTCTGGGAGGCGGAAGTGCATGGCGACCATCCTCCCTGCCAAGTGGCCTTTCATCAAATAGCCAATTGTGGAACAGTGGCCCTGTGGAGACCCGCCACTGGCTCGAGTTGCTGCCGCTGCCCGCGGACGTGCCCGCGTATCTCGCGCTGGCCAGGGCCATCCGCGGGCTCGCGATGGACGGCCGCGTCGGTGCCGGCGCGAGGCTGCCGAGCGAACGCACCCTCGCCGCCGCCCTCGGCGTGAGCCGCACCACCGTCACCCGCGCCTACGGCGAACTCGTTGCGTCCGGTTGGGCCCGGGCGCGGCAGGGATCCGGCACGACCATCGCCCTGCCCTCGGGTGAGCGCGCACCTTCGCTGCCCCTGATCCCCGGCCTTCGAACCGACGCCATCGACCTGTCGGCGGCAGCCGGCCTGGCTCCGGCCGGCACCGAGGCAATCATCCGGAGCTCCCTGGACTGGCTGCCGGCCACCCTGAACAGCGCCGGGTACGAGCCTTTCGGGGCGCCGCACCTGCGCCGCCGGATCGCCGACTGGTACACCGCGCGCGGCCTGGCCACCGACCCCGGCCAGGTCGTCGTCACGGCCGGCGCGATGACGGCGGTGAGCGTTGCCATGCACACCCTGCTCAACCCGGGAGAGCGGATCGTCGTCGACTCGCCCACCTACCCCGGAGCCCTCGGAGCAATCGAGGCGGTTCGGGCAAGGGCGGTATCCGTACCGCTGGTGGCTGGGTGGGACCTGGCCGGCTGGGGTGAAGCCATGCGCCGTTCGAAGGCGCGGGCCGCCTACCTGATCCCGGACTTCCACAACCCGACGGGGCTGCTGATGCCGCAAGCCCAGCGCAAGGACCTGGCCGGGCTGCTGGGTCAGCACAACTGCATCGCGGTGGTGGACGAGACCCTGGCCGAGCTGAACCTCGCCGGCTCGGCGATGCCGGTCCCGTTCGCAGCCCTGGATCCTCGGGCCGTCAGCATCGGGTCGCTGTCCAAGGTGCTCTGGGGTGGCATCCGGATCGGTTGGCTGCGCTGCCCGCCCGCCCTCCTGGACGCGGTCCGGACCCGGGCCGTCCAGCTGGGGCTGGGCGCTTCCGCACTCGACCAACTGGTGGCCACCAGCTACTTCGAGGATCCCGCACCGGTGCGGGAGGAGGTCGTCCGGCGGCTCGACACGGCCTGCGACCGGTGGCTGCAGGCACTGGCTGTCCGGCTGCCCAGCTGGCAGGTCGCCCGCCCGGACGGCGGCCTGGCACTGTGGGTCGACTTGCCGCGGCGGGTCAGTTCGGAGCTGGCACTCGCTGCAGCTGCGCACCAGCTGGTGCTGACGCCCGGGCCGAGGTTCTCCGCCGACCGGACGCACGCGAACCGCCTTCGGCTACCCCTGACGCTGCCGCCGGAGGTGATCGAAGAGGCCGTGGAGCGACTCGCCGCAGCCTGGGACGACGTCCTGCGTGGGGTTCCGGCCGTTGGCCGTGGGGAGTCCCTGGCGCTCTAGCCCCCGCAGCCGGTGCCGGGGTCAGGATCCGGGCTCACGGCAGCGCGCCGGAGTCCACCGTCCCCGAGGAGCGGGCCGAGCCTGCGCGATCCGCGTCAGGCAGGACCGGCCAGAGCCCGCACGGTAGCCAGGGTGTCGGCCGTTTCGGCCGGCCGGTCCTCCCGGTAGCGAACCACGCGGGCGAACCGCAGGGCGACCCCGCCGGGGTACCGGGTGGAACGCTGCAGGCCGTCGAAGGCGATCTCGACCACCTGCTCGGGCCGGACGAAGACCACGTGGCCCTCCCGGCGGGTCTCCAGGGCGAGGAACCTCTCGGTCTGCCACTCGAGCATCCTGTCGGTCATGCCCTTGAAGGTCTTGCCCAGCATCACGAAACCCCCGCCGTCGGGGTCCCGCGCTCCCAGGTGGATGTTCGACAGCCGGCCGCGGCGGCGGCCGCTACCCCACTCGACCGCCAGCACCACCAGGTCGAGGGTGTGCACCGGCTTGACCTTCACCCAGGAAGCCCCGCGCCGCCCGGCTGCGTAGCCGTCGTCGAGCGCCTTGAGCACCACCCCTTCGTGGCCGCCGGCCAGCACCCGCCGGGAGAACTCCACCGCGGTCTCCGCGTCGTCGGTGACCAGCCGGTCGACCAGCAGCTCGGCAGGGACCACCTCCGCCAGCCTGGCGTACCTGACGGCTGTCGGCTCGTCGACCAGATCGACGTCGTCGACGTGGAGCCGGTCGAAGAAGAACGGGCTGCGGACGTACCCGGTCTATGCACGTTCCTGGAAAGGCTTCGGGCGCCCGTGCG
>CAYQXH010000028.1:0-23222 GCA_964421325.1 uncultured Propionibacteriaceae bacterium | reverse complement strand
GCCGAGGGCACCAACGACGTCAACCTGCAGATCAGCCAGGTCGAGACCTTCATCAACGACAAGGTCGACGCGATCGTCATCCTCCCCTACGACGGCGCTGCGCTCACCCCGGTGGCACTGAAGGCCATGCAGGCCGGCATCGCCGTGATCAACGTCGACCGTGAGTTCGACTCGCCGTTCGCCGCACGTTCGACCATCCTCGGCGACAACTACGGCATGGGCATCTCCGCCGGCACCTTCGTGTGCGAGAAGCTCGGCACCAACAAGGACGCCGTCGTGGCCGAGATCGCCGGCATCGACAACCTGCCACTGACCAAGGACCGTTCCGAGGGCTTCGCCAAGTCGCTGGCCGACTGTGGCCTGAAGGTCTCCAACCGGGTCGCAGCCGACTTCACCGTCCAGGGCGGCGAGCAGGCGGCTTCGAACCTGCTGCAGGCAGCCCCGAAGATCGACGCCATCTGGAACCACGACGACGACCAGGGTGTCGGCGTCATGCAGGCCATCAAGAACTCCGGACGCAGCGAGTTCTTCGTTGTCGGCGGTGCCGGTTCGGCGAACGTGATGCGCGACATCCAGGCCGACAACTCCGTGGTCAAGGCCACCGTCATCTACCCGTCCACCCAGGCAGCCGACGGCATCCGCCTCGCCCGCCTGCTGGTCCAGGGCAAGTCGCTGGCCGACCTGGTCGAGGTCGAGGTGCCTCGCAAGATCACCCTGTTCGCACCGGTGGTCACCAAGGACAACGTCGACAAGTACCTGCCGACGGCCTTCGAGTCCTGATCCAGAGGATGGGTTGGGGTGGCCGCCACCACCCCGACCTTCCGGCACCCTTCCGAACGGAGCTGCAATGTCCGACAAACCCCGCCTCAACGTGGGCATGGTGGGCTACGCCTTCATGGGCAAGGCCCATTCCCAGGGGTGGTGGACCGCCCCCCGGTTCTTCGACCTGCCCGCCCGGATCGGCATGGCCGCGCTGTGCGGTCGCAATGCCGAGCGAACCAGCCAGGCCGCAGCCCAACTCGGCTGGGCCTCGGTGGAGACCGACTGGCGCGCGATGGTCGCAAGGGATGACATCGACCTGATCGACATCTGCACCCCTGGCGACTCCCACGCCGAGATCGCGATCGCCGCCCTTCGCGCCGGCAAGCACGTGCTCTGCGAGAAGCCGCTGGCCAACACGGTCGCGGAGGCCGAGGCCATGGCCGCAGCCGCGGCCGCGGCCGCCGAGCACGGTGTGTTCGCGATGGTCGGCTTCACCAATCGGCGCGTCCCCGCCATCGCCCTGGCGAGGAAGCTGATCGCCGAAGGCCGGCTGGGCACGATCCGCCAGGTGCGGGCCGCCTACCAGCAGGACTGGATCGTCGACCCGCAGGTGCCGCTGGCCTGGCGGCTGCAGAAGGACAAGGCCGGCTCCGGCGCGCTCGGTGACATCGGCGCCCACATCGCCGACCTGGCCCAGTTCCTGCTGGACGACCGGATCGTCGCTGCGTCCGGGACGTTGGAGACGTTCGTCAAGTCCAGGCCCGTGCAGGCCGACGGCAGCGGCCTTGCCGGAGCCCAGGCCGGCGAGGGGTTCGGCGACGTGACCGTTGACGACGCCGCCTGGTTCGTCGGCCGGTTCGCCGGCGGGGCGATCGGGTCCTTCGAAGCCACCCGGTTCGCCACCGGACGCAAGAACGCGCTCACCATCGAGGTGAACGGGGCCGACGGGACCCTCGTCTGGAACCTGGAGGACCTGAACGTCCTGAACTACTACGACAACCGCATCCCGGCCGTCGAGGCCGGGTTCCGGCGCATCCTCGCGACCGAGCCGGAAACCCCCTACTACTCGGCGTGGTGGCCGGCAGGCCACATCATCGGCTGGGAGCACGGGTTCACCCACCAGGTGCACGACCTGGTCGCAGCCATCGCTGCCGGGGAACAGCCCCGGGCCTCCTTCGCCGACGGCCTGCACGTCCAGAGGGTGCTCGACGCGGTGGAGCGTTCCGCCGCCGACCGCAGCATCTGGCTGGACGTCTGAGCCGGCGCCCCCGCCAACCAACCCGAACGAAAGGACCTCGCTCATGGCACGACCCATCACCCTCTTCACCGGCCAGTGGGCCGACCTGCCCTTCGAGGAGGTCGCCAGGCTGGCGTCCGGCTGGGGGTTCGACGGCCTGGAGATCGCCTGCTGGGGCGACCACCTGGACGTCTGGCGCGGCGCGACCGACGACGACTACATCGCCGACCGGCTGGCCATCCTCGAGAAGTACAACCTCAAGGTGTTCACGATCTCCAACCACCTCAAGGGCCAGGCCGTCTGCGACGACCCGATCGACCAGCGCCACCGCGACATCCTGCCGGACGTCGTCTGGGGCGACGGCGACCCGGAAGGGGTCAGGCAGCGGGCCGCGGAGGAGATGATGAACACGGCGCGCACGGCGAAGCGGCTGGGCGTCAGCACGGTCGTCGGCTTCACCGGGTCGGCGATCTGGAAGTACGTGGCGATGTTCCCGCCGGCGACGGAGGCGCTGGTCGAGGCAGGCTGGGAAGACTTCAAGCAGCGGTGGAACCCGATCCTCGACGTGTTCGCGGAGTGCGGGGTCCGGTTCGCTGCCGAGGTGCACCCGAGCGAGCTCGCCTACGACTACTGGACCACGCAGAAGATGCTGGAGACCATCGACCGGCCGGAACTCGGGATCAACTGGGACCCGAGCCACATGGTCTGGCAGGACCTCGACCCGGCAGGCTTCCTCGCCGATTTCGCCGACAAGATCTACCACGTCCACGCCAAGGACTCGAAGAAGAACCTGAACGGCCGCAACGGCCGGCTCAGCTCGCACCTGCCCTGGGCCGATCCCAGGCGCGGGTGGGACTTCGTCTCCGTCGGCCACGGCGACGTGCCCTGGGAGTCGTGCTTCCGGATGCTGAACCACATCGGCTACACCGGACCGATCTCCGTCGAGTGGGAGGATGCGGGCATGGACCGGCTCCGGGGTGCACCCGAGGCCCTGGCCTTCGTCCGCTCGAAGTTGTGGGAGCCACCCGCCGCGGCTTTCGACGCGGCCTTCGCCAACAAGTAGACCTCCCACTGCGCAGGTGGCCCGCCATCGCGGCGGGCCACCTGCGCGGCCGTCGACCGACGCCCTGCGGCATTGCCACCCCCGACGCGGACGATCGTGGGGGTTCGCCGGCCGCCACCGATAGTCTGGGGCAAAGGAGGCCCCGTGCAACTGGACCAGGTTTTGCTGCTTGGTTCGGTCATTCTGCTCGCAGCAGTACTCGCCGCGCGGCTCGGTACCCGGCTGGGCCTGCCGTCGCTGCTGATCTTCCTTGCCCTCGGCATGGTCGTCGGCCAGACCTGGGTGCCGTTCAACGACGCCGAGACCGCGCACACCCTCGGTTTCGCAGCGCTGGTGGTGATCCTCGCCGAGGGTGGGTTCACGACCCGCTGGGCCGACATCCGGCAGGCGCTGCCGCTGGCCGTCCTGCTGGCAACCCTCGGGGTGGGCGTGTCGGTGGTGCTGCTCTCGCTGTTCGCGCACTACGTGCTGGGGGTGCCCCTGCCGTTGGCGGTCCTCCTCGGGGCGATCCTCTCCCCGACGGACTCGGCTGCGGTCTTCTCCGTACTGCGGAAGGTCCCGTTGCCGGCTCGGATCCGGGCGGTCGTCGAGGGCGAGTCGGGCTTCAACGACGCCCCGATCGTCCTGCTGGTCGCCCTTACCACCGACTGGGCGCTCGGCCACAGCCCCGAGGGGGGTGTGGCCGGCATGGTCCTCGTCGTGACGTCGCAGCTGGCCCTCGGCGTGGCCGTCGGCGTCGGCATCGGCTGGCTGGGGATCTTCGTGATGCGCCGGATCGCGCTGCCGGCCTCCGGGTTGTACCCGCTGGCGGCGATGGCCTGGGCGGTGCTGGCCTTCGGGGTGGGAGCTTCCCTCGGCGTATCCGGGTTCGCAGCCGTCTACGTCGCAGCGATCCTGCTCGGCAACGGCCAGCTGCCCCACCGCAACGCGACCCGCTCGTTCGCCGAGGGGATCGGTTGGGTGGCCCAGATCGGCCTGTTCGTGATGCTGGGCATGCTCAGCAACCCCCAGCTGATCTCCCTGCGCGCGATTGTGCTCGGCCTGGTGGCCGGAGCCTTCGCCACCTTCGTGGCCAGGCCGTTGTCGGTGCTCGTCTGCGCGGTCTGGTTCCGCATGCCCTGGCGGGAGCAGGCGTTCATCTCCTGGGCCGGGCTGCGCGGAGCCGTCCCGATCATCATGGCCACCGTCCCGCTGGCGGCCGGGGCCCCCCAGGCCACCGAGTTGTTCGACATGGTCTTCGCTTTCGTCGTGGTGTTCACGTTGCTCCAGGCGCCGACGCTGGCCTGGACGGCACGGCTGTTGCGGGTCTCCGCCGGCGACGATGCCACCGACGTCGAGATCGAGTTCGCCCCGCTGGACACGATTAAGGCAGACATGATGCAGGTGCACGTACCCGAGGGGTCCCGGCTGCACGGGGTGACCATCCGCGAGCTGCGGCTGCCGAGGAACTCGGTGGTCTCGCTGATCGTGCGGGAGAGCGAGCCGTTCACGCCCAAGCCGGACCAGATCGTGCGGACCGGCGACGACCTGCTGATCGTCACCAACGGGGCGGACCGCCAGAAGGTCGAGCAGCGATTGCGCAGTATCTCCAGCGGCGGTCGGCTTGCCCGGTGGCAGGAAGGCTGAGGAGCTACTTCTTCTTCTTCTTGGTCGCCGTCGGGGTGGCGCTGGGACTGGCCGAGTCGCTGGGGGAGGGACTGGCCGAAGCCTGCGGCGGGAGGCACACCGGTCCATCGACCGGAAGGCTGGTCGCCGGGTCCTCGACCCGCTTGGTCTTGTCGAAGAGGATCACGTCGACGATGTGGTCGGCCCTGCCGTCGCCCTCGGCGACGGCGCCCTCGAAGAATCCCTGCAGCAGCCTCACCTCCGGGGAGTCGGCGGAGTTGCCGACGATCACGGTGTTGGCCACGACCCGTTCGCTGTTGCCGATCTGGGTGACGCGGAAGCTGTAGTGGTTCAGGTGCAGGCGGGTGAGGCTGGCGGCCTTCGAGACGGTGCCGGCGTTGAAGATCCGGACGGTGACCCGCGGCGGCGTGAGCTTGCCACCGACATCGGTCATGACACAGGCGGTGCCCGAACGGGTCGGGCTGTCCATCGTCGCGTGTTCCAGCCCCCACACGGCGCCGTAGCCGAGCATGGCCAGGAGGATGATCAGCGTTACCGGGGTCTTGATCACCCGGATTACCTGACGCACGCGGACTCCTGAACTATTGCCGGCAGACTTCCCGGCCAAGACTACTTGAGTTCCAGAACGCGGGCATGCACGGTCTGGCGCTGCTGCAGGGCTGCCCGGAGGGCCCGGTGCAGGCCGTCCTCGAGGTAGAGGTCGCCCTCGTAGGAGACGACGTGGGCGAACAGGTCACCGTAGAAGGTGGAGTCCTCCTCGAGCAGCGCCTCGAGATCCAGGTTGCGCTTGGTGGTCACCAACTCATCCAGTCGCACCTGCTGCGGAGCGATCGCCGCCCACTGCTTCTGCACGTAGCCGTGCGCTGGGTAGGGACGGGAGTCGCCGACGCGCTTGAAGATCACGGGTCGATTCTAGGCTGCGGATCTGAGCGCTCCCTTAGACCCGACGCTGTCCGAGCCCCGATGCGCCCTGGCTTGGCGAGGGCTTCTTGAGGCCCCGCCGGGGATCGGTCAGCGGCCGGTGCCGCCGTACACCACGGCTTCGCTGTCGGAGTCGAGGCCGAAGGCGGTGTGGCCGGCGCGGACCGCGAGGTCCACGTCCTTGATGTCGACCACGACGGAGATCCGGATCTCGGAGGTGGAGATCATCCCGATGTTCACCCCGGCTGCTGCCAGCGCCCGGAAGAAGCGCGCGGTCACGCCGGGGTGGGACCGCATCCCGACCCCGACGACGGAGACCTTGCCGACCTGGTCGTCGTAGATCACGTCGACGAAGCCGATCCGCGCCTGCGCGGCCCGGAGCGCGGCGATCGCCTTCGTCCCGTCCTTCTGGGCGAGGGTGAAGGTGATGTCGGTCGCCTGCTCGTGCTCCCGGGACACGTTCTGCACGATCATGTCGATGTTGACGTCGGCTTCGGCGACGACGGTGAAGATGTCGGCCGCCTCGCCGATCTGGTCGGGCACGCCGACGATGGTGATCTTAGCCTCGCTGCGGTCGTGCGCGATGCCCTCGATCAGCGGCTGTTCCATGCCACTCTCCTCGTAGTTGATGTCCCTGACCCAGGTGCCCGGCTTGTCCGAGAAGGACGAGCGGACGTGGACGGCGACGTGCTCGCGACGGGCGTACTCGACGCACCGCAGGTGCAGGATCTTCGCCCCGTTCGCCGCCATCTCCAGCATGTCCTCGTAGCCGATCTGCGGGATCTGCCGGGCGCCCGGCACGATCCGGGGATCGGCGGTGAAGACCCCGTCCACGTCGGAGTAGATCTCGCAGTAGGCGGCATCGAGGGCTGCGGCCAGCGCCACAGCCGTGGTGTCGGAAGCTCCGCGGCCGAGCGTCGTGATGTCCTTCGTGGTCTGCGAGACCCCCTGGAAGCCGGCGACGATGACGACATCGCCCTCGGCGAGGGCCGAGACGATCCGGCCGGGGGTGATGTCGATGATCCTGGCGTCGCCGTGGGTGCCGGTTGTGATCACGCCGGCCTGCGAGCCGGTGAACGAGCGGGCGGTGGAGCCCAGGTCGTTGATCGCCATCGCCAGTAGCGCTGCACTCATCCGCTCCCCGGCGGTGAGCAGCATGTCCAGTTCCCGGGGCCTTGGCTCCGGCGAGACCTGCAGCGCCAGGTCCATCAGCTCGTCTGTGGTGTCACCCATCGCCGAAATGACCACAACGACTTCGTTGCCGTCGGCCTGCGTGGCCACGATCCTGCGGGCCACGCGCTTGATGCTCTCGGCGTCCGCCACTGATGAGCCGCCGAACTTCTGAACCACCCGCACCGTTCCACTCTGCCAGAAACCGTCCGGTGACCTGCAACGCACTCACTGAATGGGCCGGTCGCCCGGGCCGGGGCGGTCAGGGTCTCCTTGTCGGGGGACTGGCGAGGTCTCGGGGGCAAGGGTCAGGGGTGGATGGTGGAATCGCCCGATGGTGGGGCCGTTCGGCTCGCGCCTACCCTTGGGCAATGACCACAAGCCCGACTGCCGGACAGCTCTGGGAACAGCCGACCTTCGACAACTCCGAGGCCCGACCCTACGTGACCGGACCGGTGCTCCTGCCCGCCGTGACCCGGCTTGAAGTGCCACCGCCCGGGGTCGAGGAACAGCGGTTGACCGCCATCCGCGCGCTGATCTGGCCACTGGCCCTGGTCGTCGGCATCGTCACCGGCAGCTGGGCGACGTTCCTGCTGCTGCCGCTGGTCGTCGGCATCATCTGCCGCAGCCGGCTGCGGGAACTGCGCCGGCAGCGTTACGCGAGCGCCCAACTCCTCCGCTGACCGGCAGGTGCGTTCGAACTCCCGCTGCCGGGCCGCCCTGAGCTTACGATGGAACCCGTGACCACTTCGCCGCAGAATTCCGACGCCGAGTCCCAGTGGCAACAACCGCCCTTCCAGCCGTCCGGCCAAGGCTCGGAGGAGGCCCCGCTCGAGGGCCGGCTGGTCGTCCCCGAGTCGCTCTCCGCAGGCATGCTGGTGCCACGGCGACCACCGTCGGCGCTGGAATCGATCATCAACGTCGTCAACGGTGTGCTGTGGCCCGTCCTGATCGGGATGGCCCTGTTCGGCATCGGCGGCTGGGTCGGGAACATCGTGATCGCCATCATTGCGAGCTCGCTGCTCGGGGGTGTCTCCGCTGAGCTGAAGCGCCGTCGCAAGTACCTGCCCCCAACTGAGGGAGACTCGCTGCGATGACCGTCCGTTGGGGGATAGCCGGCCCCGGCCGGATCGCAGCAACGGTGGCGGCGGAGTTCGCCCATGTGCCCGACGCCGAACTGGTCGCGGTCGGCTCCCGCTCCTCGGAGCGGGCCAAGGAGTTCGCCGGGCGGCACGGCATTCCACAGGCCTACGGGAGCTACGCGGAGCTGTTCGCCGCCGACCTGGACGCCATCTACCTGGCCACCCCGCACGCCCAGCACACCGAGCTCGCCCTTGCTGCCATTGAGGCCGGCAAGGCCCTGCTGGTGGAGAAGTCGTTCACCACGACGGTCGCTGACACCGCAGCCATCATCGACGCAGCCCGCGCCCGTGGGGTCTTCGTGATGGAAGCCATGTGGACCCGCTTCCTGCCGGCGGTCGTGCACCTCAGGGAACTGGTGGCCTCGGGCGCCCTCGGTGAGGTTCGAGCGGTCTACGGCGACCTGCTGGCCTTCCGCGAGTTCGAGCCTTCGGACCGGTTGTTCAATCCGGTGCTCGGCGGCGGGGCAGTGCTCGATCTCGGCGTGTACGTGATCTCCTTCGCCCAGCAGTTCCTCGGCACCCCCGACCTGGTCCATGCTGTCGGCGGGGTCTACCCCAACGGGGTCGAGGGGCAGGCCGGGATCCTGCTCGGCTGGGCCGATGGGCGCTACGCCACCGAGGCGATCGGCTTCACCGCTCCCGGCCCGGGTCGCCAGGTGGTCGCCGGGACCAAGGGCTGGGTCGAGGTCAAGCCGCGCTTCCATCGGGCGGAGAACCTCTCGGTGCACCTGCTCGGCGAGGAGGCGGCGGAACTCAGCTTCCCGCGCACCGGCGTGGGCTACAGCCACGAGCTCGCGCATGTCGACGAGTGCCTGGCCGCCGGGCTCACCGAGAGCCCGGTGATGCCCCTGGCCGACACCCTCGCCGTGCAGCAGGTGATGGCCGAGGTGCTCAGCCAGCTGGGGCGCTGAACAGGCTTTCGGCCAGGCCCCGGACGAGCTGGTGCCCGATCGCGTCCAGCTCGGTGCGGCCAAGCTCCCGCAAGGGGCCGCGGGTCGCCAGGGTGGCGAAGCCGTGGACGCCTGACCAGCAGGTGATCGCAACGGCCTCCGCGGCGGCAGCCGGGATCAGCCCGAGCCCGGCCAGGTCGCCGACGGCATCGGTGAGCAGCTCGTAGGGCGTCCGGCCGGTGGCACCGGCGGTGGCCGGCTCGAAGGCGTGCTGCATCGTGAACGCACCGTTCATCGCCACGTGGAAAGCGCCGGGGGTGTCGAGGGCGAAGGCGATGTAGCCGTCACCGACGGCGATCAGCCGCTGTCTGGCCCGCTCGGCCGGTTCGGCGGCTGCGACAGCCGCCTGGTGCCGCTCGATCGAGTGGGCCAGCTCCGCCATCGCCACCGCCCCGACCGCCAGCCGCAGGTCCTCGTGGGAGGCGAAGTGCCGGTAGGCGGCTGCCGGCGAGACCCCGGCGAGGCGGGTGGCCGCCCGCAGGGTGACCGCGTCAGCGCCGCCGGCGAGGGCGAGTTCGTACCCCGCCCGCAGCAGCGCCGTCCGCAGGTCGCCATGGTGGTAACTCCGCGTAGGCGAGGTACTTGTCCGGCTCACGCCGTCCAGCGTACGGTCGGAGTCGACCTGATGTGAACAACGTCAACATAAGGAGTCGGGATGTCCTTCTTCGTCTGTCCGTACCTGAACTTCGCCGGCAACGCCCGGGAGGCCATGACCTATTACCAGTCCGTCTTCGGCGGCGAGCTGACCATCAACACCTTCGGGGAGTTCGGCATGGCCGACCTGCCGGCCGAAGGGGTCATGCACTCGGAGTTGCAGCACGAGTCGTTCCGGGTGATGGGTTGCGATGCCATGCCCGGTGCCGAGGCGACGTGGGGCGGGACGCGGGTCTACATCGCCTTCATGGGCGACGACGTGGAGCTGCTGCAGGGCTGGTACGCCAAGCTGGCCGAGGAGGGCAAGCCCGGCATGCCGCTGGAGAAGCAGGTCTGGGGCGACATGTACGGCGACGTGATGGACAAGTTCGGCGTCGAATGGATGTTCAACATCTCCCTCCCCGAGGGCTGGGCGCAGACCGGCAAGGCCTGATCGACC
Organism: uncultured Propionibacteriaceae bacterium; assembly: GCA_964421325.1. GTDB lineage: Bacteria > Actinomycetota > Actinomycetes > Propionibacteriales > Propionibacteriaceae > Propionicimonas. Next base: position 13,258 of record CAYQXH010000028.1, on the reverse strand, counting down.
ACTGGCGTCCGGCCCGGGGGGCGTCGCCGCAAGTCAGTTCATGACCTCCGGCTCGATCACCGCCGGGCGCCGGGCGGCCCGCAGGCTGTCGGCCGTCATCACGAGCAGGGCCACCCAGACCAGGCCGAAGCCGATCCAGCGCGAGGTCGGCATCTCCTCGTGGTTCACCCAGACCCCGATGCCGAACTGGATGACCGGGGTCAGGTACTGGATCAGGCCCATCATGCTGAGCGGGATCCGGCTGGACGCCGCGGCGAAGAGCAGCAGCGGAATGGCTGTGATCGCTCCGGCGAGGGTCAGCGCCACCGTCAGCCCCGGGCCGTTGGCGAGGTAGGCGCTGGCGCCGGTGAACTGCAGCCACAGCAGGTAGCCGAAGGCCAGCGGGGAGAGCAGCGCGGTTTCGACGGTGAGGCCGACCAGCGGTGAGACCACCGCCCCGACCTGCTTCTTGACCAGCCCGTAGCCGCCGAAGGAGACCGCGAGCGACAGCGCCACCCAGGGGATCTGGCCGTAGCCGACAGCGATCACCACCACGGCCGCCAGACCGATCCCGACGGCCACCTTCTGCGCCGTCCGCAGCCGTTCCCGGAGCACGACCACTGCGAGGGTCACGGTGATCAGCGGGTTGATGAAGTAGCCGAGGGCGGCGTCGACGATGTGGTCGTTGAGCACGCCCCACACGTAGATCAGCCAGTTGACGCTGACCAGGACGCCGGCAGCGGCCAGGCCCCAGAACAGGCGCGGCTTGGCGATCACCTCGCGCAGGTGTCCCCATTCCCGCCACAACAGGACTCCGGCGAGGCAGAACAGGAAGGACCAGAAGATCCGGTGGCCGATGATCTCCAGCGGCCCGGCCGCAGCCAGCAGGTGGAAGTAGAGCGGGAAGGCGCCCCAGAGCAGGTAGGCCGAGAAGGCGAGCAGCAGACCCCGCGAGTTCAGGGGCGCTGGCTGCGGTTCGGACACGCGCTCACCCTAGATCACCGGGGGCACGGCCCCCGGGACAGTTCAGCCGGGCTCGGCGGAAGCGGGACCGGTGGGGTGCCCGGACGCCGGGGCTTCAGGAGGCGAGGAAGTCCGTGAGGAGCTGGTTGTACGCGCCCGGCTGCTCAAGGTTCGGGTTCGCCCCGGCCCCGGGGAGCTCGGCCAGCCGGGCGTCGGGCAGCCGCTGGGCCAGGAGCCGGGCGGACGCCAGGGTTGGATCGGCTGTGCCGGCCACCACCAGCACCGGCACCAGGACCTCGGCCAGCCGGCGTCCGAAGTCGGCTGAGGCGATCACGTCCAGCGCCCGGATCAGGTCGTCCTTCGTTGCGCCGCTCTCGGCCAGCGCCCGGTTGGGCAGCATCCGGATCAGGCCCTTCTGCATCGAGATGGCCAGCCGGCCCGGGGACACCAGCGCTCCGGACAGCACCAGGCCGGCGACCCGGTCGGGCTCGCTGACCGCCACCTGCAGCGCTGCCATCGCGCCCAGCTGGTGGCCGACGAGCCGGGCCTTCTCGATGCCGTAGCGGTCGAGCTGGGCGACCACGTCCACAGCGGCGTTGGCCAGGGACAGTTCCGCCGTCCGGCCCGGACGCAGCCCGGCCAGCCAGGGGGCGATCACCTGCACGTCGGTCCCGACCGCCTCGACCTGGGACTGCCACATCTGGGGCGTCAGGCCGGCCGAGTGCAGGAAGACGACCGGCGTCGGCCGTTTGGGGGCTGCCATCAGCCCTCGACCCGGCTGACCGCGAACCGCAGCCCGAGTTCGGGGTCGGCGAACCAGTCGTCTGCGGCTTCGGCCTCCGCGACGGTGGTCGCTAGGACCTCCTCGCCGATCAGCCCGGCGTGGGTGCGGATGGCCGCCCCGGTTGCCGCCTCGGTGGCGGCCCAGAGCAGCACGATCCTGTCCGAGACCTCGAAACCGGAGGTCTTGCGAGCCTCCTGGACGCCGCGGATGACCTCCCTGGCCAGGCCGGCCTGGCGCAGGGCAGGGGTGAGCTCGAGGTCCAGCGCAACGGTCTCGCCCTGCTCGTTGACCACCGACCAGCCTTCGCGGGGACGTTCGGAGACGATCACGTCCTCCGGGGTCACCTCCACCTCGCCGAGGTCGGTGACCAGCACGTTGGCCCGGCCATGGGTGGCGAGGTCGGCAGAGAGGACCGACGCGTCGGCCGAAGCGATGGCCGAGGCCACCAGCGGGGTCTGCTTGCCGAACCTCTTGCCGAGGTTGCGGAAGTTGCCCTTGGCGGAGTAGTCGACCAGGTCGCCGGCGGAGGCGAAGGACTCCACCCGCTCGACGTTCAGCTCGGCCATGACCTCGCCGCGCAACTCGGCGTCCAGCAGCCCGAAGGCAGCGGACGGGATGAGCGCCCGGCTCAGCGGCTGCCGGGTCTTCACCTTCGCCTCGGCGCGGGCGGAACGGCCCAACTCGACGATCCGCCGGGTCAGCCGCATGGCCTCGTCCAGCCTCGGGTCGATCGCCGCCCCGTCCACCTCGGGCCAGGCCGCGAGGTGCACCGAGGCCGGCGCCCCCGGATCGGTCGAGGCGACCAGGTCCTGCCAGACGCGCTCGGTGATGAACGGCGCCATCGGGGCCATCAGCCTGGTGACGACGTCGATGGTGTCGTGCAGTGTCTGCAGGGCCCCGGGCTCGCCGTCCCAGAAGCGCCGCCGGGACCGGCGGACGTACCAGTTGGACAGGTCGTCGATGAAGGTGGCCAGCAGCGCGCCGGCCCGCTGGGTGTCGAAGTCCTCGAGCGCCTCGGTGACCTGGCGCACCAGCGTGTTCCGCGCGGAGACCAGCCAGCGATCGAGCACGTGAACGGCGGGGACGGTTCCATTTCCGTTCACGCCTGAACGGGAATGGAACCGTCCCCTTTCCGTTCGGGGGGTCCAGTTGTTGGCGCGGGCGTAGAGCGACTGGAAGGCGACCGTGTTGGTGAAGGTCATCAGGACCTTCCGGACGGTCTCCTGGATCGTGCCGTGCCCGACGCGGCGCGACGACCACGGCGAGCCGCCGGCGGCCATGAACCAGCGGACGGCGTCCGCGCCGTGCGTGTCCATCAACGGGATCGGCTCGAGGATGTTGCCCAGGTGCTTGCTCATCTTGCGGCCGTCCTCGGCGAGGATGTGGCCGAGGCAGAGCACGTTCTTGTACGAGGACTGGTCGAACACCAGGGTGCCGATCGCCATCAGCGAGTAGAACCAGCCCCGGGTCTGGTCGATGGCCTCACAGATGAAGTCGGCTGGGTACGCCTTGGCGAACGCCTCCTTCGAGCCCTCTGCATGCGGGTAGCCCCACTGGCCGAACGGCATCGAACCGCTGTCGAACCAGGCGTCGATCACCTCGGGCACCCGGTGCGCGGGTTGGTCGCAGGTCGGGCAGGCGAAGACCACGTCGTCGACGAACGGACGGTGCGGGTCGAGCTCGGACAGGTCCCTGTGGGTCAGATCGCTCAGCTCGGCGCGGGAGCCGACGCAGGTCTGATGGCCGTCCGGGCAGCGCCAGATCGGCAGCGGGGTGCCCCAGTAGCGACTGCGCGAGAGCGCCCAGTCGACGTTGTTGTTCAGCCAGTCGCCGTACCGGCCCCACTTGATGTTCTCGGGGTACCAGTTCGTGGCCCGGTTCTCGCGGAGCAGCTCCTCCTTGATCCGGGTGGTTCGGATGTACCACGAAGGCTGGGCGTAGTAGAGCAGCGTGGTGTGGCAGCGCCAGCAATGGGGGTAGGAGTGCTCGTAGTCCAGCACCCGGAACATCAGGCCGCGTTGGGTGAGGTCTTCGACGAGCACCTTGTCCGCGGTCTTGAAGAACATCCCGCCGACCAGGGCGAGGTCGGCTGCGAAGGTGCCGTCCGGCCGGATCGGGTTGACCATCGGCAGGCCGTAGGCGCGACACACGAGCATGTCGTCCTCGCCGAACGCCGGCGCCTGGTGAACCAGCCCGGTGCCGTCCTCGGTCGTGACGTAGTCGGCCAGGACCACGTAGTGCGTTCCACCGACCACATCGGGGAACTCCACCAGCTCGAACGGGCGCGCGTACTTCCACAGCTCCAGCTCGCGACCCGAGAAGGTCGGGCCGAGGCGCCAGCCGTCGCCGAGCACCTTCTCCGCCAGAGGTTCGGCGATCACCAGGGACTCCGAGCCGTTGCTGGCAACGACGTAGGTCACGTCCGGGTGTACGGCGACGGCAGTGTTGCTGACCAGCGTCCACGGCGTGGTCGTCCAGACCAGCAGGGACGCCTTGCCTGCGAGCGGGCCGGAGAGCAGCGGGAAGCGGACGTAGACCGACGGGTCGGTGACGTCCTCGTAGCCCTGGGCGAGCTCGTGGTCGCTGAGGGTGGTGCCGCAGCGGGGGCAGTACGGCGCGACCCGGTAGTCCTCGACCAGCAGGCCCTTGGAGTGGATCTGCTTCAGCGCCCACCACACCGACTCGACGAAGCTCGGGTCCATCGTCCAGTAGGCCTCGTCGAGGTTCACCCAGTAGCCCATGCGGGTGGTCAGTTCGGTGAACTCGTCGACGTGCCTGGTGACCGACTCGCGGCAACGGGCGTTGAACGCCTCCACCCCGTACGCCTCGATGTCCGGCTTGCCGTTGAACCCGAGTTCCTTCTCAACGGCCAGTTCCACGGGCAGCCCGTGGCAGTCCCAGCCGGCCCGCCGGTCGACGTGGTAGCCCTGCATCGTCTTGAACCGCGGGAAGACGTCCTTGAACACCCGGGCCTCGATGTGGTGGGTGCCGGGCATGCCGTTGGCCGTCGGCGGGCCTTCGTAGAACGTCCACGGCTTGCCGGAAGCTGTGCGCCGCAGGGAGGCGGCGAAGGTGTCGTTGGCGGCCCAGTACTCCAGGATCTCGCGCTCCATGGCGGGCAGGTCGAGCATCGCCGGTACCTGGCGGTACAGCGGACGGGAGGTGGAATCGATGGTCATTGCTCGCGGTCCTTCGTCGACTACATGGACGAAGGGACGAGGCGCCTTCCAGCCCCCGCGGTACCACCCTTCTTGGGATCGACGGTGCGTTCCCCACTCTGGTTCGCCGCTGCCGGTTCTACTGGGAGCCAGGGGCTCGGTTCTTCCGACGGCTCCGGGGTGATTGCCCCATCACTGCCTTGCGACCTCGACAGTGTAACGCGGGGAGTGCCGGCGAGGTCGGCGCGCACCGGCCGAGGAGGTGGCGGCCGGGGCACGACGACCGAATTGGTGGTGGCCGGGCCCATCGAGAGCCCGGTGTGAACACCGGGCGGCGGTGACGACGAACCCGACCACCGGTCTGTGATCAGCCCTGGGAGTCGGCCTTCGGCTCCTCTTCGGGGACGGCGTGGGTGGGCGGTTGCTGTGGCGTCCACTCGTTGGCCACCGGCCCGGGGTTGCCCAGCAGTGCGGCCTTGCGGGTCATGTAGTCCTCAACTTCGATTTCGCCGCGGGCGAGCCGTTCGTCCAGCAACTGAACGGCCGGCGGCATCGGCTGGTGGAAGCCGTGGTGGGGATGGCCGAAGCCCGTCGGGCCTTCAGTCTTGCCCTTGGAGCGCTTGACAAGGTAGATGACGAAGATGGTGATCAGGCCAAGAAGAACGATGGTTCCGATGAAGCCGAGGAACCCGAAGAGCATGCTGCTCCCGTTGAAGCCCGGACCGGGGTAGTGACGCATTCCAACCTCCTGATGAACTCACGCAGTCACTACATCGTGCCTCTGGATCCTGTGGCCAGACTGTGAAACGACCTCGAAAGCCCCAAGTCCGCGCGCAAGGCGTGGACGGGAATGGAACCGTCCCCGCCGTTCGCGTGCGCAAGTCTGCGCCAGGCGTGAACGGAAATGGAACCGTCCCCGCCGTTGAAGTGCGATTCGGCGCCGGCGGTGCAGCTCAGGCCGGGCTCGACCCGGCGGCGAGGACCAGCTCGATGGCCAGCGCCAGGCCGTCCTCGTCGTTCCTCGCCGTGGTCCAGTCGGCCGCTGCGATGGCTTCCGGCACAGCGTTGCCCATGGCCACCCCGAAGCCGGCCCAGTCCAGCAGTTCCACATCGTTGCGGGCGTCGCCGGCGGCCATCACTTCGGCAGCTTCGAAGCCGAGGAGTTCGCACAACCGGGCGACCCCGGTGGCCTTGGTGACCCCGGCGCCCTGGATCTCCAGGAAGGGCGCACCTGAGGTGGTCGCGTGGAAGCCGGCCAGCCCGGAGGCGTCGAGGACGGCGAGCAGCTCGTCTGCGGTGAGTACCGGATGCCGGGCGGTGAGCTTCAGGGTGGGTTGGGCGACCACCTCGGCCAGGGACGCCGCGTGCAGGCGCTCCGGCCACATCTTCAGCTCCCTCGGGTCGAGCAGATCGAGATAGCCCGGCTCGGCGGCGTGCCGGGCGCCGAAGTCCCGCACGGCTGAGAACCGGACGCCCTCAAGTTCCGCGGTCAGGTGGGCGACGATCTCGGCCGACGTCCGCGGCGCGAGCAGTTCCTCGAAGAGGACGGCGCCGCCGGCCAGGTCCACCCCGATGGCGCCGTTGCTGGCAACCACGTACCGGATCCCGCAGGCCGTCACCGGTGCGGGCAACTGGCCGGACTGGCGGCCGGTGGCTGCCACGACCAGCAGGCCGGCAGCCGTCGCAGCGCGGATCGCCCGCGCCGTTCGCGGCGTCACTTCGCGGTGCTCGAGCAGCAGGGTGCCGTCCAGGTCGGTGGCGATGAGCCGGACGGACCTGGCGGCGACGGGCAGCCGGGATCCGGCGGTTGTGGTCATGGGCTCCGGTCTAGGCGGTGAGCTGGCGGCGGCCCTGGAACGCGCGGCCGAGGGTCACCTCGTCTGCATACTCGAGGTCCCCACCGACCGGCAACCCGCTGGCCAGCCGCGAGACGGTGACCCCCATCGGGATCAACAGGCGGGAGATGAAGGTCGCGGTGGCCTCGCCCTCGAGGTTCGGGTCGGTGGCGATGATCACCTCGGTGACCGCCGTGTCGGCCAGGCGGGTGCACAGCTCGCGGATCCGCAGGTCGGCCGGCCCGATGTTGTCGATGGGGCTGATCGCGCCGCCGAGCACGTGGTAGAGCCCGCGGAACTCGTGGGTGCGTTCGATCGCCATCACGTCCTTGGACTCCTCGACGACGCAGATCGCCGTCCGGTCGCGGCGGGGATCACGGCACACCCGGCAGGTCTCGGCCTCGGAGATGTTGAAGCAGACCTCGCAGAAGCGGACCTTCTCGGTCACCTCGCGCAAGGTGAGGGCCAGGCGTTCCACGTCGGCCTTGTCGGTCTGCAGGATGTGGAAAGCGATCCGTTGGGCACCCTTCGGGCCGATGCCGGGCAGCCTGCCCAACTCGTCGATGAGGTCCTGGATCGGGCCTTCGTACACGGTTCTCCTAGTCGGCTCTCACGAGCCCTTCAGTTCGTCGCGGGGCCGGCCGAGGCCGCACGGATCCGCCAACGGTGTTGCGGACCTACAGCCCGAGCTCCGGCATCGGCGGCATGGTTGCCTGCGCCAGTGCCATCGCCTGCACATTCGCATCGCGAACGGCTGCGACGATCAGGTCGGCGAGGGTCTCGGTGTCCTCGGGGTCACATGCCTCCGGCTTGATCACCAGGCCGACGAGTTCGCCGGTACCGGTCAGCGTCGCCTCGACCAGGTCGCCACCGGCAGAGCCCTTCACGGTCCTGGACGCGAGCGCGGCCTGGGCCTGCTCCAACTGGTCCTGCATCGCCTGGGCCTGGGCCAGCAGGCCCTGGAGGTCGAGGCCACCCGGATCGAACATGGACAACTCCTAGCGTTGGTGGGCTGCCGCCATGGTACCGGCGGTGTGGATCAGTTCTCTTCCTCGGCGATCAGCTCGGCCCCGAGGTGCTTCATCAGCAGTTCGTCGGTGGAGGTGCCGGCATCGTCGACGATCGTGTCGTCACGGCTGGGCTCGGCCATCGGCTCCGGCGGGGTCGCCTGCGACCGCGTTGCGCGGATGTTGGACCGGGCCGCTGCTGCTGCCGCTGAGCGTGGCGGGCTGTCCGGGGAGCTCGGCTGGGCTGCCGGCTGCGGGGCGGTGGCGGCGACGCCCGCTGCCGCGGACTCGTCCACGATCGGGTTGATGTGCAGAGCTGCGCCCAGCACCTCGAGGATCGCCTCGCGGAGGACGTCGGGGCTGCCGCCACGGCCGAAGCTCTCCCTCGCCCCGACATTGGCAAGGCCGAGGGTGAGGACGCCTTCGCGCACTTCGATGACCTGCGCGTTCTGGCTGAGCAGGATCCAGGTGAACCGTCGCCGGTTCTTCACGTTGTCGAGGATCTGCGGCCAGAACCGGCGCAGGTCCGCGGTGCCGAAGGTGCCCGACTCACCGGCGGGGGCGGCTGCAGATTCGGGGGCCGGCCCGGTGGCCACCGGCTCGTCTGGGGTCGGCTCGGCCGCCCGCCGGGACGCCGGATCGTTCCGCACCGGCTCGACCGGCACCGGATCGGCGCTGCGGGTCGCCGGCTCCGCGGCAGCCGGGCGAGTGGAACGCGACGTTCCGGTCGGCTCCGCCGGAGCGGCTGGTCGGGTCTCCGGCGCGGGTTCCGCCTGGCGCGGACGGGGGCCCTGGCCGGCCGCAGCCGGGGCGACGACCGGGGTCGGCTCAGCAGTCCGTTCCGTCCTGCCAGAGGCCGGGGCAACGCGTGGCTCCGGCACGGCCGTGGTCGCGGTCACTTCCGGCCCGCCCACCCCGACGCGGCGCTCCAGCCGGTCGAGCCTGGCATGGAGCCCGCGGCCGTCGACGTCGGCGCCGGGCAGCAGCACCCGTGCACACATCAGTTCCAGGTGCAGCCGGGGGGCTGTCGTGCCGCGCATCTCGGTCAGGCCGACAGCGATCACTTCCGCAGCCCTGGTGAGTTCGCCGGCGCCGAGCGCGCCGGCCTGGACGGTGAGGCGGTCACCCTGGTCGCCGGCCACGTCCACGAGCCCGCTGCTCAATGCCTCTGGCACCGCGGCCACGATGATCAGGTCGCGCAACCGGCGCAGCAGGTCCTCGGCGAAGCGCCGCGGGTCCTGACCGACCTCGATCACCTTGTCGACGGCTGCGAACACGCCCTTCGCGTCGCCGGCGGCGAAGGCGTCGACGATCTCGTCCAGCAGGGTGTCGGGGGTATAGCCGAGCAGCGCGGTCGCCTGGGCGTAACTGACCCCGCCCGGCCCGGCCCCGCCGAGCAGCTGGTCGAGCACCGATAGCGAGTCGCGCACCGAGCCGGCCCCGGCCCGCACCACCAGCGGCAGGACCGCCGGCTCGACCGGGATGCCCTCCGCCTCGCACAGCGTGGCGAGGTAGGCAGACAGTGTCTTCGGCGGCACCAGCCGGAACGGGTAGTGGTGGGTGCGGGAACGGATGGTGCCGAGCACCTTGTCGGGCTCGGTGGTGGCGAAGACGAAGCGGACGTGGGGCGGCGGCTCCTCGACGACCTTGAGCAGGGCGTTGAAGCCCTGCGGGGTCACCATGTGGGCCTCGTCGATGATGTAGATCTTGTAGCGGCTGTGCACCGGTGCGAAGAACGCGCGTTCCCGAAGGTCGCGGGCGTCATCGACGCCACCGTGGGACGCTGCGTCGATCTCGATCACGTCGATGCTGCCCGAACCGCCTCTGGCCAGGTCGCGGCAGGACTGGCACTCCCCGCACGGCACCGGGGTCGGCCCCTGCGCGCAGTTGAGGGCGCGGGCGAGGATGCGGGCGCTGGTGGTCTTGCCGCAACCCCGGGGTCCCGAGAACAGGTAGGCGTGGTTGACCCGGTTGTTGGCCAGGGCGCGCTGCAGCGGCTCCGTCACGTGCTCCTGGCCGATCACGTCACCGAAGGTGTCCGGGCGGTAGCGGCGGTAGAGGGCGAGCGGGGTGTCGGGCCGCGACACAGCCTCGGACGGCTGGCGCAGGGCGTCAACCACTTCCATCAGCGAGGCCGTGACCTCTTCCTCGGAGCGCCGGTGTGGGCCGACCTCAACGGCGGAGGCTTCAACCGGCGGCTCCTCGACGTCGGGAGCAGCGCCGAACAGGTCGGGACCGACCTGTTCGAAGAGCTCAAGGGGCTCCTCATCGAAGAGGTCTTCGTCGCGCTCGTCCACGGGTTGAACCTTACGGGTAGCCGGCGACAGATTTCCCTGCCGGACCTGGAAATGCAGCGGCCCCCGCGCACCCGGAAGAGCTCACTTACCCTTGCTGTCTTCCGACCCTGGGGGAGTTGGGCGAGGTACCGCCGCGCGGGGAACCAGGATCAACTCTACCGGGACCCGGCGGTGCCGCGCGAGCCGAGATCATCGAGGGTTGGGAGCCGGTGCTCGCGCAACGAATCGCTCCCGCAAACTGTGGATAACCCACATCGCCCGGCGAGTCGCCCCCTGCCGTCGCGATTTGGCTCGCCCCCGGCCGCTCAGGGCAGCAGGTCGCGGGCATGCTGCAGCACCGGCAGCCGCCGTCGCACCTCCACCACCGCGTCGAGGTCGAGGTCCACCACCGCGAGCTCATCCCCGTCCCCGAGTTCGACGATCACCGCTCCGGTCGGGCCGACAATCAGAGAGTGTCCGATGCCGGTGGGTGCGCGGTCACCCGCAGTGTCCGGCAACGCCTGGTCGACCGCGACGACGAACGCGGTCGAGTCCATGGCCCGGGCGGTGACCAGCGTGCGCCACTGGTGCAGCTTGTCGGGCCCCGGCGCCCAGGATGACGGCAGGAGGATCGCCTCCGCGCCCTGCCCGGCCAGGTGGGTGAACAGGGCGGGGAAGCGGACGTCGTAACAGGTGGCCAGGCCGAAGGTGTGCCCGCCGAGTTCGAAGGTGACGGCGGACCGGCCCGCCTCGATCTGCCGGGACTCGGCGTAGCCGAGGGCGTCGAAGAGGTGGAGCTTGTCGTAACGGGCCTCGACGGCGCCGGTGACCAGAAGGGTGTTTCGGACGCGTTCGCTGCCGGTCGTGGTGAACATGCCGACCACCACGGTTACCCCGCCGAGGCGGGCCATCTCCCGGACGGAGTTGGCCCACGGGCCGTCGAAGGGCTCGGCTGCCTCGGCCCGCGGTCGGGCGAACGAACACATCGCCGCCTCCGGCAGGACAACCAGTTCTGCTCCCTGCTCGGCCGCGCCCTGGATCACGCCTTCGACAGCGCGGAGGTTGGCGACCTTGTCGGTGGTTGCGGCCATCTGGCCGAGCGCGATCCGCATGGCACCAGCGTGCCACGCGGCCGATCCCCCAAGGATCGGCTCGACCTGGCAACCTTCCCGACGGGCTGTTCGTCGAGCAGGGTGGGGTCTCGGAAGGGCGCCCGGGTTCGGCTCTGCCGGCACGCCTCCTCGTCCATGGCCGGACGAAGGCCGCGAGCCCGAGCTGATGGCGGGTGTACGGCACCGACGCCTTCCGGCACGGCGTTTGACCTTCAGCTCAAGTGATCGCCAGAGCGGCGGACTCGACCGGCCGAGAGGGCAACCGTCCCGGATTTCGGCAGGGCAGCGAAGGCGGGAAGTGCACTCTCGCGTCGCACATACTGCCTCCCACTAGGGAAGACGCTCAGTTGGAGTTGGACGCCCCCGTGCCGGTATCCTTCTCGGCGGAGGATTCGCCTAGAGGCCTATGGCGCTCGCTTGGAAAGCGGGTTGGGTTTACGCCCTCACGAGTTCGAATCTCGTATCCTCCGCCACTTGACTAGGGGAAACGCTCCGACCGTGCATCTCGCGGAAGGGGCGTTTTCGCGATTTGGCCAGAAAATTGTCTCAGTTGGTGTCCAGAACAGGCCCGAAGACGAGGGTACGGACGGGGTCGTCCGCGCGTGGCCGTGTGCGTTCGCGAGCTCGTATGGAAGGCCTCCGCGGGGTCGTCGGACGAGAGGCAAGATGGCGTCACGCCGATGCAGGGGCGTCGTGCAGGCGGTGCGAGTCGGTCACGATCGCTTTGCACCATTGCCCCAGATGAAGGTGCCGACCTTGCTGGCGACGTCCCTGCGGACGCCGTCGGTCACGTGCTGGTAGATCATCGTCATCTTGCCGGTCGACCAGCCCATCATGTCGATGACGGCTCGCTCGGAGACACCGAGGAGCAACAAGGTGGTTGCCGCAGTGTGGCGGGCGTCGTGCAGCCGGGCGTCCCGGACACCGGCGACCTCGATTAACGCCTTCCAACGGTGGTAGTCGCTGTTGTTGTTCAGCGGGCGGCCGCGGGCATCGGTGAAGATCCAGTCGCCCGACTCCCATGTGGTTCCCGCCCACGTCTCCGCGTCCCGTTGGTGCTCATGGTGAGTCCTTAGGAGTTGGACAAGTTCTTCGGGGAGCCCGATGCTGCGGTGCGACGCCTCGGACTTGGTGTCGCCGCGTTCGGGGTTGGTGCGGATCTTGTCGGGGCAACTCCCGGGCGTCCGCTTCCCGCAGGGCGGGTTGCAGCCGTGCTTGTAGCGGGGCCGCGGACGGCTGTAGTTGACGGTGAGGACAGCGCGCTCGAGGTCGACGTCGCTCCATTGCAGGGCGAGGAGTTCCCCTTGACGTAGCCCGAGGGCCAAGGCGATGACCCAGCGCACACCTCCGAACTGTTCGAGGGCGGCATCGATGAGCTTGCGGATCTCGTCGGGCTCGTAGGGCCTGACCTTGAGCTTGCGCACGGAGGGCGCGATCTTCCGGGTCGCCGGGTTGCGGGCGAGGTAGCCGGCTTCGATGGCCAGATCAAAGGCGGTGTGCAAGGTGCGATGCACCTGGTGTGCTGTCGATGGCGAGAGGCCCGAGGCAATCATCTTGTTGTAGAGCGCGAGGATCTCGTCGGATCGCACCTTGTCGAGCTTGCGCTTCCCCAGCAGCGGAACCGCGTGCTTACGGACGGCAATCCGATAGGCGTCCCACGCGTTGGGGCGCAGAGCCGGCTTGGCAATGTCGACCAGCCAGTGTTCCAACCACTGTTCGACGGTCCAGCGCTTGCCGGTCTTTGTCACGGTGCGCGTGTCACGCTGGCGTTCGAGTTCCCGAACTCTCTCCGTGACGTCAGCCTTGGTTCTGCCACCGACGTGGCGGCGGTCGGGCGTGCCGTCCTCCCTTTCGCCAACGATGACTCGACCGTGCCAGTAGCCGACTGCGTCCTTGTAGATCGAGGATCGTAGGTTCGCGGCTCTGCTCACGACGCTGCCGCCGCGCTGCGGGCGTAGGCGTCGAGTGAGTCGACCGACACGAAGGTGGAGTCATCGAGAGTGATCGACTTCAGTTCGCCGGCCCGAACCAGGTCCTCGATGACTTCGCGTGACATCGGATGGGCAGCAGCCGCGGCATGCAGGCAGCCTTCGATGTATTCGGCGATCGTGGAGACCGCGATCAGTGGAGTCCAGCAGAGTGGT
>CAYQXH010000027.1:0-23702 GCA_964421325.1 uncultured Propionibacteriaceae bacterium | reverse complement strand
TCGAGTGTTCACTTTTCACCGGCGAAATCGTTCAGTTTTCGACCGGCGCCGACAGCATTGGCTCGTCCAGCAGCTTCGCGCTGGCGAAGCATTTCCGAGCTCAAGCGGCTCTGCGACGGTGGCAGAAGCGCGGGCGACCGAGACCCATCCCGACGGCGTGTGCGTGGCGTCACGTTGGGGTGTACGAGTGTCTCGCTCGGCTCAACGAGTCCGTGGGGTCGGTGTAAGGATGGGTGAGCCCGAGCCATTCGGCTCGGGCTCACCCCCACGCCGGTTCATCCGGCCGGTCTTCAGGATGCGAAGGAGCACCATGAAGCGGATTGCGACTGTGGCGATTGTCGCGGCATTGACAGCAGGCGGGCTGGTCGGAGGCACATCAGCGCGGGCAGCGGCTGAGTACTTGGTGGATGACGGGCCGAGGTTCAGTTTGCCAAGTGCTGCGAAAGGCCGGTCCGATGTGCATACCGACCAGTATTCGGACTCAGCCACAGAGCTGAAGGACCACTTGGTGGACTTGATTTCGAACACTGCCGCGGGCCAGACGATACGGATCTCACTGTATGGCTGGGATGATTGGGCAGGCAGCACTACGAAGAACCCGACCTCGGCGATCGTGAGCGCCGTTCGCCGGGGTGTCAATGTGAAGATCCTGCTCGACGCCGGGGCCAAGCTCGACGCCGACTACACCACCATCAGTCGGGAGATGGCGGGCAAGTCGGGCTCGTTCATCCGTCGGTGCGGGGTCGGCTATGCCGTCGACGGCTCGGAAGTGACATACGGGCGTGCCTGCATCGGGACAAAGATGAACCACTCCAAGTACTTCCTGTTCAGCAAGGTTGGGGGATCTTCCTACGTGGTGGTGCAAAGCACCGGACACGTGACGCCGACCTGGGGCAACTCCCACTGGGACGCCTCTATGACCGTCGTCGGCAAGAAGGCCCTTTACGACGGCTATGTGAAGTACTTCAACGATCAAGCCACCAATACCAAGAACGCGACTTACTACCGCACCGTCACCGACGGCAACTACAAGGCCTACTTCTTCCCGCGCGCCGGCAACGAGGACTACACCACCGGTGAGGACACCATCTACGGCGTGCTCAACAACGTGACGTGCACCGGCAACACCACCGTGGGCACGTCCACCGCGCACCGCACCATCATCCGCATCGCACAGTGGCAGATCACGAGAGCCGAGGTGGCCAAGAAGCTGCGCGCGTTGGCTGACCAGAACTGCTGGATCGACATTGCCACCAACATGGACCTCATGGGTAGCGGAGCGAAGTCCTGGCTCAAGGGGCATGACCGCATCAACGTCGACAACGGCAACATTGCCGGCTACTACATCCATGCGAAGTACCTGCTCATTGAGGGTAACTACGACGGCGATGCCGACTCCAAGAACATCTGGGTCGGCTCGCCCAACCTCACCTACCCTGCACTCAAGGAGAACGACGAGACTCTGATGAAGATCAAGTCGGCCTCCGGCGCCTGGCACGACGACTTCCGCGAGAACTTCCGGAACATCATGGCGGTGAGCGTCGACGCAACCTGGATCGAGTAACCGACGCCGCCGGGTGGCCGGAGCACACTGTCCACCCAGAGTCGAAGCCGTCATCACCTACGACCGGTCGGATCGGGGCCCGGCTTGCGGGCAGTCCATGCCGCGGTGACATCGGCTCCATCAGCGCTTGAGATATCCGACTACGAACGCCGACCTTCACCACTGGCGAAGGTGACCATGCTTCGATCCGCGCCGCTGAGCTCTCGGCTCCCTGTGGCCAGCACCGGCCCGGGCGACCTCCGCTTCGAGCTCGGCAGCACGGTCGTGGGCACCGGTCTCGCGGTGGGCCAGGGCCAGCTCGGTGAGCGCCCACAAGTAGGTCTCGTGGGTCTCCCCGAAGGTGGCCGCAAGCTCGGGAAGGCACTCCTCGATCGCCGCCACAGCTTCGGCGGGCCGCCCGAGCGGGCGCAGCAGCACGAGCCCGGACACTAGCGAGCTCAAGGTGTCGGGATCATCGGCGCCGAGAACGCGGGCACGCCCGGTCGCGGCGGCCAGGTAGTTGTCGCGCGCCTCAGCCAGGTCGCCTTCGGTCTCCTGCGCGAGGCCGAGGTTGTGCATCGCCAACAGGGTTCCCGGGTCGTCCGGACCAGCGGCGCGCTGCCACGCCTCGAGGTTTAGCCGGTAGATATGGGTCGCCTCGGCGTACCGGGCCGCGATGAAGAGGGCGTTCGCCAGGAGGTTGCGGCTGGCGAGCGTCCACCGGTGCCCCGGCCCCAGCTCGCGGAGCCCGACCTCCACAGCTGCGGTGTGCTCGCTGATCGCCTCCTCCGGTCGGGCATCCAACCCGTAGGCGTGGGCCAGGTCGTGGCGCGCTTCCAGCGTCCTCGGGTCGGCGGGCCCGAGCGCCGCGGTCAGGTCGGCCACCTGCCGTTCGCGCAGCCCGGCCAGGTCCTCCGTCCGGGCAAGGCCGGCGAGCTCCCCGGCCAGGGTCTCGACCGTGGCGAGGGTGTCGCGGTGTGCAGCGCCGAGCACGCGGGTCAGGTCGGGGACCAGCGAGGTGAAACCTGCGATCGCCTCCTCCGTCCGGCCGGCGCTCAGGTAGGTCATGGCGAGGTTGTGCCGGGTGATCAGGGTTGCGGGATGGTCCGGCCCGAGCAGGCCCGCGCGGTCGGCAAGGTTCTGCTCGTGCAACGGCACGGCCCGAACCGGGGCTCCCGACTCGGATTCGGCCATCGCGAGGTCGTTGCGAATCGTCCAGACCAACGGGTGCGCCTCCCCGAGAATGCGGACGGCCCGCAAGAGGTTGTCGGAATGGACGGCGATGGCGGCGTCGTGGCGCCCCTCGACCCGGTGCATCCCGCCGAGGATGTTACGGGCCCTGAAGGCGTCGGGATGGTCAGGGCCGAGCACCCGTTCGAGCTCGGGGAGCAGCGCCGTCAGCAGCCCGATCGCTGTGGACGGGTCGCCGTCGTCGGCGTGGGCAACGGCCAGGTTCAGGCGGGAGTTGAGCGTCGTCGGGTCAGCTGGCCCCCACAGCCGCGTCATGGCGGCCACGATCTCCTCGAGGAGCGCGACCTCCGCTGCCGTGCGACCCAGGCGACCGTAGGTGTGCGCCAGGTTGTTGCCCACCTGCAGGGTCGCTGCGTGATCTTCCCCATTGAGGCGTGAGAGCTCCTTGTGGGCCTGCTCGAGGAGTCCTGCTGCCTCCTCGACCCGGCCGAGTTCGGCATAGGCGTTGGCGAGGTTGCTGAGCGTCGTGAGCACAGCGGAATGGTGCTCGCCGAGCACCCGCTTCTGGTCGCCGAGGTTGTCCTGGTAGAGCTGGACCGCAACCCCCGGGTACCCCGCGTGGCGGGTGGCGTTCGCAAGGAGGTTGCGCACCCGTAGGGTCTCCGGGTCGTCGCGGCCGAGGGCTGCCGCGGCGTCGCTGTGGAGCGCGGCGAGCAGCTCGGTGGCCCGCGCGTGCTGGCCCAGCTCGTCCAGTGCCAGGGCGTGCCGGGCGCGGAGGTCGAGCTCCGCCCGGTCGGACGCGTGCAGGTGGCGCAGGGCTCCCTCGGTGAGCCGGACCGCCGTCGGCAGCTCGCGCGGCTGGTCGTCGATCGCGTCCAGGGCCGCGAGGACGGCCGCGGCGAGGTCGCCGTCCGAGACGAGGTCACGCGCCCGGAGGGCGATCGCGAGCCAGGCTGCGTGCGCGCGTTCGGGCGCGGTCTCGAAGGTCTCAGCTGCGACCGCGTCCGCGAGGGTCGCGGCGAGCCGGGAAAGGAACGAGTCACGATCGGTGTCCCAGAGGAACTCGTCGTCGTCGCGCGCGATCTGCCACTGGTCGGTCTCGTGGAATTGCCGCAGGTGTTCGCCCAGCGAGCGCGCCCAGGCCAGGGTTGTCGGGCCGGAGGCGAGGCTCGCGGCCACCAGTTCGCCCTGGGGCAGGTCGAGGCCGGCGATCGCCTCGAGGACGAGCGGGTTGTGCCAGACCGGCTCGAGGGCAGACCGCTCGTCGATCGCGGCCGGGATGCCGAGGCTGGCGAGGGTGAGCCCGCGACGCACCTGTGGTGGAAGCTCGCGCCACAGCTGCCGGTACAGATCGCGGATCGTCTCGGGAAGGCGGTCCACCTCGCTCTGCGGCAACTTGAGGTTCCCCTCCGGGAAGCGCGTCCGGTAGCGGTCGAGAAGGCAGAACAGCTCGATCGCCAGCGGATTGCGGTACCGCTCGATCAGCATCGCCACCGTCCCCGGCTCGGCCGCCGGGTAGTAGTGGGCGACGATCGCGCCGAGGGCTTCGCCGGGCAGCGGACCCAGCGAGGCGTCGGCAGGGAACGGTTCCGGCATCGGATGGGTCTCATGGTCGATGCGAAGGACCCGTGACGGCTCGCGCTCGAGCGCAGCGGCAAGGCCTGCCTGCTCGGCCACGTGACCGGGCCAGGCGGTGGTGACGATCAGGATGGCCGCCTCGGCCGCCACCAGCCGGCCGAGCAGTTCGGCAAGCAGGCCGTCGGCGGCATGGAAGTCCTCGACGAAGACCACGACCGGCAGCCCGGGCCGGGCGAGCCGGACGAGCAGCGCCGAGGTCTCCTCGACGATGTCGAAGCTCGGTGCCGTGATCGCCGCCGAGCCGTCGAGCCGGTCCTTGCGGGCGCCCGCCGACTTCCGGGCGGTGTTGAGCGCCCCGAGGGCCGAGGCGACCAGCCCGATCCCCGGCACACCGAAACCCGCGACGGTCTCGATCACCTGGCCGGCGACTTCGGTGATCGTCTCCTTGCCGACTTCGGCGAGCGGGCGCCGCCACCAGTCCCCATGACGCTGCGACCAGGTCGCCAGCCGTGCCCAGGCGTCGTCCAGGTAGGGCGCGTGAGCCTCCAGCTGGCTGACGTCCTCGGCCAGGGCGAAGGAAGGGACGCCGTTGCGGACGGAGGCTGAGACGCCCAACCAGAGGAAAGCCGGGAGGCTGCCGGGAACGTGCTGGACGTGCGGGTGGACCCGCTTGCGCCGGGCCGAGACGTCGTCGGCCAGGCCGGTGTGGCTGCCCAGGATCGTCGGCGGCCAGTAGCCGGGCTCGTGCTGGCGGTCGGCGGCGAGCCGGGCATAGAACTCACGGGCGACGCGGGTCTTGCCCCAGCCCGACGGCGCCTCGAGCGCGATCCACAGCGGGCGATTGGACCGGTTGACCTGGTCGAAGGCTGCGATCAGGCCTTCGACCAGCAGCTGACGACCGGCGCCGACGAAGGCGGGTTCCAGGGGCGCTCCATCGTCAGGCACGGCGGTTCCTTCGCGGTCAGCGTCTCGGCGACTTGCGTTGCCTGGGCGGAGCCTACTTTCTGGGAGAAAACTGCCGCCAGCCGCCCCGATCGGGTGCCCTGGGCAGGCTGGACGGGATCCAGGGGCAGCTTTGTCCCGGATCGTGCGCCTTGCCGAAGCGCTGCCCAGGGCAACCGGCGATCGCAGGCATCGCCGATCGTGGGGTCGATGCCCAGCCCATTGGCCTTGCCAGGCCGGTAACCGCTGACCATCATGGCCGGATGAGCACACCACCCGGCCGGTGGAGCAGGGTCACCGTCTACCCGGACAAGTGGGTCGATCCGGCTGAGGACCCGCGCAACACCGAAGCGGTCAGCCCCCACGGCGAGTTGGCCCCTCTGCCGGACCACCTTTCGGACCATCGGAGGACCCTGCTGATGAAGTGCGACGGACCCGCCGGCCTCCCGCGTGGGCGCGTCGACGGCCGGGTGGGCCAGTGAAGCGAATCCTGGTGCTCGGCGGAACCCACCACGTCGGCCGTGCCGTCGTAGAGGCCGCGCTGTCCCGCGGCGACGAGGTCACCACGCTCACCCGTGGTGCGAGCGGCCCGCCCGCGCCGGGAGCTTCGGCTCGCCACGCGGATCGCACCGACCCCGCCGGCCTGGCCGCAGCCCTCGGCGACGACCAGTGGGATGCGGTCGTCGACACCTGGTCGCTGGCCCCGCGGTTCGTCCTGGCGAGCGCCCGGCTGCTGAGCGGCCGGGCCGGTCACTACACCTACATCTCGTCCCGGTCCGTCCACGGGTGGCCGATCCCGGTGGGAGCCGACGAATCGGCACCGGTGGTCGCGGGAGACCCCGACAGCCCGGATGCCTCCGACTACGCCGCAGCCAAGCGCGGTGGCGAGCTGGCCGCCCTGCAGGGCTTCGATGGCCCGGTGCTGCTGGCACGCCCCGGCCTGATCCTCGGGCCCTACGAACGGGTCGGTCGGCTGCCCTTCTGGCTGAACCGGATCGGGAAGGGTGGGCGGGTACCCGCGCCGGGGCCGCCGGGCCGGCCCTTGCAGTACATCGACGCACGTGATCTGGCCGGCTGGGTGCTGCACGCCGGCAGGCACGCCGTCGCAGGCGCGTTCAACACGGTGAGCCGTCCCGGGCACACCACGATGGGCGAACTGCTGGAGCAGTGCCGAGCTGTGACCGGTTCGGATGCGGAGCTCGCCTGGGTGAGCCCGGAGGCTGTGGCAGCAGCCGGGGTGGCGCCGTGGACGGAGCTGCCCATCTGGCTGCCTCCGGCGGGGGAGTACGCCGGCCTGCACGCCGGGGACGTTACCGCGGCTTACTCGGCCGGCCTCACCTGCCGGCCGGTCGCTGAGACGGTGGCCGACACCTGGGCCTGGTTGCAGGCCGAGGGCCTCCCGGCGCCGGCGCATCCGGCGCGGGCCGCCATCGGGATGGACGCGGCTGCCGAGGCCCGGTTGCTCCAGCAGGAGGCCGGCCTCAACCCTGGCCGGTGACCTCCGGAAGGAACTGGCGTCCGCACGACCGGCCGGACCTGTCCGATCCAGGTACGGGTGGGTCTGGAGCGTCGCCCGCCGGGCGACTAGCGTTCGCACCATGTCAGCCACCGACCGTGCGCGAGGCGCTCGCGAGTTGCTTCCGGCCGCGCTCGCTGGGCTCGTGCTGACCGATGTCGCCGGCGGCCTGCTGGATGTCGCAGCCGGGCGTTCCCGGCTGGCCGAGGCCTGGAGTTCCCGGGCGACCCTGTGCGCACCGTGGCCGATGATCCTGTCCCAGGCAGTCCTCACTGGCGTGGCGACCCGGTCGACCGCAGTGCCCGGACGGGTGGCGGCCGGCCTGCTGGCGTTGGGCTGCGGAGTCTCCATCGCGTCCGGCTTCTTCGACGGCCAACTGGCCCGCCGTGACCTCTCAGCCACCGAGATCGGCTTCCAGATGCTCCTCCTCGGCGTCACCGGGGTGCTCGGTGGGCTTGCCGCAGCCGTCGCCGCCACGAAATAGGCCGGCGCCGGGTTTCCGTACGCCATCCCACCTGCTCTGGCTAGGCTTCCGCGTTGACGGAGTACGACCGCGACGAGCGGTTTCGCCGGCGAGGCGCCATTCCGCGGAAGGGGTCGGAAATGCCCACCGAACCAGGGACGGCTGACCGGAGCGGCGGCCACAACCTCGCCCGGCCCGGCGCTTCCGAGATCGCTGTCGGCCACCCCGAACGGTTCAGGCACCGCACGGCACGGACCCTCCTCACCGTCCGCGACGCTGCCGGGCTTCCGCTGCGCGACACGCTCATCCACATCGAGCAGCGGCGCCACGCCTTCGCGTTCGGGAACATCGGGTTCGACCTGATCCCGCTCGCCAACGGCGACCGCGACTTCACCCCCGGTGTGTTCGGCGGGGCGAGCACTCGTCTGGAACTGCTCGCCGACCTCTTCGGGGAGGTGTTCAACGCAGCGACGCTCCCGTTCTACTGGCGCGGCTTCGAACCGGAGCGCGGTCGCCCGGACACCGCGCGGCTGGCCCGCGCTGCGCGCTGGTTCGCCGACCGGGACGTGGCTGTCAAGGGTCACCCGCTGGTCTGGCACACCCTCGCGCCGACCTGGCTGAGCTCCGCCACCGAGGACGAGGTCATGGCCGCGGTCCGCTCCCGCATCACCCGGGAGGTGGCCGACTTCGCCGGCCTGGTCGACACCTGGGACGCCATCAACGAGGTCGTGATCCTGCCGGAGTTCACCGCCGAGGAGAACCCGATCACGCGCCTGGCACAGCGGGAGGGCCGGGTCGGAATGGTCCGGCTGGCGTTCGAGACGGCTCGCGCTGCCAACCCGCGAGCGACGCTCCTGCTCAACGACTTCAACCTCAGCGTCCGGTACGAGCACCTGGTGGCTGACTGTCTCGCCGCCGGGATCCGCATCGATGCGCTGGGGTTGCAGTCGCACATGCACCAGGGCTACTGGGGTGAGGAGCGGACGGCCGAGGTGCTGGACCGGTTCACCCAGTTCGGGCTGCCGCTGCACTGGACGGAGACCACGCTGTTGTCCGGGGACCTGATGCCGCCGGAGATCGTCGACCTCAACGACTACCAGGTGGCGTCATGGCCATCGACCCCTGCCGGCGAGGAGCGCCAGGCAGCGGAACTCGTCCGGCACTACACGACACTGTTCGCCCACCCGTCGGTCCGGGCCGTCACGTACTGGGGACTCACCGACGACGGCGCCTGGCTCGGCGCGCCGGCCGGGCTGGTCCGTGCCGACGGGACCCCGAAGCCCGCCTACGACGAGTTGCGCCGCCTGGTCAAGGGCGAGTGGTGGCTGCCCCGCACCGGGGGACGCACCGACGCGCTGGGCAGGGTCGTCCTCGACGCCTACCTCGGCGACTATGCGGTGACAGCCGGTGGCGCCGGGGCGCTGTTCACGTTGGCCGCAGGTAGGTCGGAGTCGACGGTCACCCTCTCCGCCTGAGTCCTGCGACAACGTCGGGCGGCGCGACCCGCGCGCGGAGCCGGGAACCTGCGCCTCCGGCCACGACCCGCGACCGGCCTTCGCTGCCTGCCCCGTACACTGCAGGTGGATGCCGTGAACCTTCACCGCGAAGACGAGCCCGAGCCGGTTTCCAGATTGAAGTGGCAACCATGGGCACCTACGGCGA
This sequence comes from uncultured Propionibacteriaceae bacterium, assembly GCA_964421325.1. Taxonomy (GTDB): domain Bacteria; phylum Actinomycetota; class Actinomycetes; order Propionibacteriales; family Propionibacteriaceae; genus Propionicimonas. The sequence continues at coordinate 14,807 of CAYQXH010000027.1, read as the reverse complement.
AACCATCGGGCAGGCCACCCTGCCCCCCACCAGCTTCCAGGCCGTGCAGCCGACCGGCGACGGGCCGACCTTCAAGTGCGACCAGTGCGTGGCTCCGTCGGTTGCCGTAGTCGTGTTCGGCGAGGGCGAGTCCGCTCTGAGGCTGGAGTTCTGCGCGCATCACCTCGCCCAGCACACGGCCAAGCTGGCAGATCACGGGCACGAGGTCCGCTTCCACAACTGAGCCCGCTGGTCCGGCACGATTCCCGAGCGGGGTCGGCTCAGCTGCCGGCGCCGGGGTGCCCAAGCTGGCGCCAGGCCTCGTAGACGGCGATCGCTGCGGCGTTGGCGAGGTTCAGGGATCGCATTCCAGGCCGCATGGGGATCCGGACCAGGGCCGTGATCCGCGGGTCGGCCAGCACGGCTGCGTCCAGACCGGTGGGCTCCGGCCCGAACAGCAGCACGTCGCCGGGTTGGTAGGCGACGTCGGTGTGGGCGGTCTCGGCATGCGCGGTGAAGGCGAACACCCGCGCCGGCAGGAGGGCTTCGAAGGCGGCCGGGAGTGACTCGTGGACGAAGGTGGCGGCCTTGTCGCGATAGTCGACCCCCGCGCGGCGAAGCTTGGCGTCGTCCATGTCGAACCCCAGCGGACGCGCCAGGTGCAGTTCCGCGCCCGTCACGGCCGCCAGCCGCATCGTCGCCCCCGTGTTGTTCGGGATCCGGGGCGAGTCGAACAGGATGCGCAGCGGACGATCGTCTGTGGTCACCGACTCAGCCTGCCTCCCCGGGCCACCGGAGGGCGAACCGGCTCGTGTAGTCGCGCTGAGCCTGATCGATCGGGTCGGCGAAGCTGAGCCGGCGCGCGATGAGCTGCAGGGGCGAGGCGAAGTCGCCGGCGTCGACTTCCAGCACCCTCGGGTACAGCGGATCGCCGACGATCGGCAGCCCCAACCGGGCCAGGTGCACCCGCAGCTGGTGGGTCTTCCCGGTCGCCGGCGTCAACCGGTAGCGCGCGTGTCCGCCCCGGACCTCCACCAACTCGATCAGCGTCTCGGCGTTCGGTTCGCCGGCCACTTCCTCCGCCCGCAGGTTGCCCCGCCGCTTCTCGATCCGGCTGGTCACGCGCCGCGGGAACGCCAGGGTCGGGTCGTAGGGTGCGATCGCCTCATAGGACTTGAGCGCCTGCCCGGTCTGGAAGACGCCGGCGTACGCCGCCCGGTACCTGCGGTCGACGGTGAGCACCAGCACGCCTGCGGTGAGCCGGTCGAGCCGGTGTGCCGCGGCAAGGTCGGGCAGGCCGAGGGATTCGCGCAACCTGACCAGGACCGACTCCCGAACGTGGGTGCCGCGTGGGGTGGTGGCCAGGAAGTGCGGCTTGTCTACCACCACGATCCGCTCGTCCGCGTCCAGCACCTCGATCGGGAAGGGCACCACCGGCTCGGGGACGAGCTGCCGGTGGAACCAGACGAAGGCGTTCGGCCGGTAGGGCTCATCCCCGGTCAGGGGGCGGCCCGCCCGGTCGACGAACTCGCCGGCCACCAGCATCTCCGCGACCGGGGCTTCGGGAGGGAGGCGGTCGAGCAGGAACTCGCGCATGGTCGCCCAGCGCGGGTGGACGGCCGGATCGTTGTCGGGAGTGCGCAGCCAGGCCGCGTCCAGACCCTGCCGCTGGGGCAGCGGTGAGCGGGGCGGCATCACGCCACCAGTCCCGGCCCGGATGAAGTCACGACCAGCAGCGTACGGACACGACGCTGCCGGCGCCTTCGCCAGCACAGCATTGCCGGCTGTGGCCTCAGGCGTTGGGCAGGTTGAGCGCCGCGATGGCCAGGCCGGCGTTGATCGCGATGCCGGCCAGCAGCCAGGGGTCGAAGTAGAGCAGCATGAAGGCGACCGCGGCGCTCGCGAAGGCGAGCCCGACCGGCGCCCACCACGCCTGGAGGCCGAGCAGCGCGACTCCGGCGACAGCCAGGCCGACGGCAAGGACTGTGCTCACGGGAGCGGCAATGGCGCGGCTGTCGCCGAGGAGCCAGGAGTGGCTCGGGTTGAACGGGGCACCATCGGTGAGCGGCGCCAACCAGATGACACCGGTGACCGCGGCGTGGGCGAGGATGAAGACACCCAGGGCCGTGTGCAGCATGTCAGGCGCTCCGTTGGAGCCGGACGAGAACCGGGCCGGCGGCCGAAGTCGATCGTGGAGCCGGCTCCCGCACGAGAATGGTGGTCAGCGCTGCGGCCAGCACCAGGTTCGGCAGGGTCCAGGTGTTCAGCGGCGTACTCAGCACCAGGAAGAGGATGCCGCCGGCAAGGCCCAACCGGCCGAACCGGCCGCCGATGAGCATCAGGACGCCGACGGTGATCTCGTAGCCGGCGAGCAGCAGGCCGAAGGCGACCGGCGAGATCGCCACGACCTTCTCGAACCCCCAGGCGTAGACCGCGAGGAGCGGGGCGTCGGTGCCGATGTGGACGAACCCTGCCGGGTCGAGCAGCACGTAGACGACATTGACTCCGAGCGCCATCAGCAGGAAGAAGCCGCCCAGGACTCTGCGGCTCAGGGACGGCCACCGGATGGCCGCGACGAGTGCGATCAGGCAGAAGCCGGCCCAGATCGTGGTTTGAAGGTTCACGCAACTCCTTAGGTAACGTTGTTACGGTATCAACGTTACGGTAAGCTGGTCGAAACGTCAAAGGGATGCGGGGGCAGCAATGCGGAGTCCGGGAAGGCCGGGCCGCCGGGAGCGGCCGGTCAGCGTCGAAGAGATCGCAGCGACTGCGCTCGCCATGATCGACGCCGACGGTCTGGAGTCGCTGACCATGCGGGGGCTGGCCAGCGCGATCGGCGTGCAGCCGATGACCCTCTACCGGTACCTGCCGAACAAGCAGGCCATCCTTGCCGAGGTGGCGGACCTGTTGTGGCGGGAGCTGGGACCCATCGACCCGGCCATCACCGGGTGGCGCGAACGGGTGAAGGCAATGTGGCTGCAGTTGTTCGACCTCATGCTCCGGCATCCCAACGCGGTGCCCATCATCGCCAGGGGCGGCGGCTACTCGGCCACGGCCGGCGCGGACACCGCCGGCATGCTTGGTGAACTCAAGGGCGCCGGCTTCACGCCGGAAACCGCCGGCGAGTTCATCCACACCGCCTCGGCGCTGATCGTGGGGTTCGCCTTCGCCCAGCTCTGGCAGCACGAGGCGGACAGCGGGCTCGGCCCGGCAGTGCCGGCCGGCGAGGCGCCCGCGCCCGATGCTGAGCTCCTCGAGTTCGCCCGGAGCCTCCCCGCGTTCACCACCGGTGAGTTCGGACGCGCCCTGGACATGCTCATCGCCGGGTTCGACGGGAGGCTGCGGCAGCAGCCAGGCGCCCAGGCCGGGGCCTTCGAGACCTAGGGCGCCCCCCGGATCCGGGCGCGGGCGATCCACACCGGCGGCATTTCCGCGACCACCCCGGGTGAGCAGGGGCCGCACCGGGGGAGGTGTCACCGCACCGTGTTGTGGGTACACCTCGATCGGCTTATCGGGGGGGAAACATGGAAACGCTTGTGAGTGTGGTGGTGCCGGTCCTGGACGTGGCGCAGCTCCTGCCGCGATGCCTCGACTCGCTGCTCGCCCAGACTCACCGGCCGCTGGAGATCATCGTCGTCGATGACGGCTCGACGGATGACTCCGCCGAGGTGATGCGGCGGTACGAGGAACTCCACAGCGAGGTGCACCTGGTCAGCCAGCGGCACCGCGGTGTCGGCCCGGCCCGCAACGCGGGTCTGAGCATCGCCAAGGGTGCCTTCGTCTCGATGGTGGACGCCGATGACTGGGTCGAGCCGGAGTTCATCGCCGACCTGCTCGCCATCGCCGGGGACACCGGCGCCGACGTCGTTGTCGGCGGCTTCTCCTTCGACTTCCTCGGGCTGAAGGTCCCGTTCCCGTTCCTGCCGAGGACGGATTCCCTGACCGGTCCGGAAGCCGCGGAGCTCTCGATCCACATGACCCGCTTTCCCGCCTTCGCCTGGAACAAGCTGTACCGTCGGGACCTCTTCCGGGCCGACGACCCGCCCTTCCCGAGCATCTACTACGAAGACCTTGCCACCACCCCGAGGATCCTGCTCCGGGCGTCGAAGGTCGCGCTGACCCGGACGGTGTACTACCACTACTGCCTGCGCGGCGACGGCATCACCGGTAACTTCAGCGCCAAGAACGTCTTCTCCTTCGCTGCGGCCATCGACATCCTGCGCCGGGACCTCACCGAGAGCGGGCTCTGGGACGCCTGGCTGCCCAGCTACCGCCGGCTGCTGCGCCAGGCGCTGGCGATGATGGCAGTCTCAGTGCTGCTCCAGCGCAACCACATTCCCCTGGGTGCGCGTGGGCCACTGCTGTTCCGCTTCGGCAGGCTGCTGACGGCTCTCTCGCGTCCGCCGGGGGACGGCCAGCGACTGCGTGCGGTGAGGCTCTCGAAGTCCGGGGCCGAGAGCTCCCGGCAACGACGACCGGTGACCGCTGCCGTGGCTGTGGGCCGGCGAACGCTGGGAAGCTGGCGACCGGCGAGGCGACGCCCCGCCGCGAGCTGACCGGCCCGGGTGCGCAACAGGGCGGACGGCCGGGCCAGGGGTCCGTCCGAGCCCCTGGTCGGGCCTGGACGTCGTTCCGCGTCGTGACCCCAACCCGCGGCGGGCCACCGGCAAGGCAAGGTAGGTAGGGGAGCGGCCCTGGTGGCCGCTCCGGAGTCTAGAGCCGAGGAGCAGATCGTGAGCCAGCCAGTCATCACAGACAACCCCGGGGCCGGGCGGTACGAGGCCCACGTGGACGGCCGAGTCGCAGGGTTCGCCGAGTACCAACTCACCGACGCCCTGGTCGTGTTCACCCACACCGAGGTTGATCCGGCCTACGAGGGGCAGGGGATCGGCTCTGCGATCGCGCGCCATGCGCTCGACCAACTCGTCGAGTCCGGCACCCGCAAGGCGCTGCCGGTGTGCCCGTTCATCAAGGGCTGGATCGAGCGGCACCCCGAGTACCTCGCCGTCACCTACGGTGCGCAGCCCTCGCGGGCCGACTAGCCACGGGTCCGTGCACCGCCGGCCTTCCCGAGGCGCCGGATCGTCTCCGTGCCATCTGCTGCGGGGTTCCCGAGTTCAGCGGGAGTCGTAGCGGACGATCGGTGGGTCGGGTTCCTCACCGTTGGCTACCGCCTCCACCCAGTCCACCGCCTCATCCGAGAGGTAGGAGCCGGTGATCGTGCCACCTGCGCGGATGATGTCCTCGTGGACGTCCCCGGGCAGGGCGTCGCCGTTGTTCGCCACGAGCCAATCCCGCGATGCCTGCCGGATCTTCGGCCACCACACTTCGATGCTCATGGCCCATTGTCACTCGCTGCGCCGGTTTCCGGTCGGTTCGGCGGTGAATGATCCGTCACCGTCAACGATGATGTCGGGATGGAACGTGAGTTCGAGATCGTCCTGTTCGGCGCCACCGGCTTCGTCGGGGAACTTGCGGCCGCGCACCTGGCCGGGGTGGCCGGTCCCGGCGCCCGGGTTGCGCTCGCCGGCCGGTCCCTGCCCCGGCTCGAGGCCGTCCGCGACCGGCTCGGGGAGGATGCCGGTGGCTGGGAGCTGGTGCAGGTCGACGCCACGGACGCACCGGGCCTGCGGAGACTGGCTGCCCGCACCCGGGTACTCGCGACCACGGTGGGACCGTATGCGCGTCACGGCAGGCACGTCGTCGCTGCGGCCGCCGATGCGGGCACCCACTACGCCGACCTCACCGGCGAGGTGCTCTTCGTCCGGTGGACCCTGGACGAGGTCGCCACCCGGGCGGCGCAGACCGGGGCAAGGATCGTGCACTCCTGTGGCTTCGACTCCATCCCGTCCGATCTCGGCGTGCTGCTCACTGCGGAACTGGCGGCAGCAGAGGGCCAGGGAACCCTGGCCGAGGCCACGCTCGTGGTGCGCGAGCTGAAGGGCGGTATCTCGGGCGGCACCATCGATTCCTTCCGCCACCAGGTGATCACGACGAGGCACGACCCGGCGGTCAAGCGCGTGCTGAACGACCCCTACGGGCTCAGCCCCCGGCCGGGGGAGGAGCCGGCCCGGCGTCGCCCCGGCAGGCGTGGGCCGGCGGCGAGGTTGCGGCGGCTGGTCCCTGCAGAGCGTGATCCGGGAACGGGCCGCTGGCTCGGCCCCTTCGTGATGGCCGGTTACAACGCTCGTCTCGTCAGGCTGTCCAACGCGCTGACCGGCTGGTCCTACGGTCCCAACTTCCGATATCGCGAGCGGACCGATTTCGGATCCGGCCCAGCTGCCCCGGTGCTCGCCACCGGGATGGCGATAGGTCTCGGCGCCCTGCTCGCCGGCATGTCCTGGGCCCCCACGCGCGCCGTGCTCGACCGGGTGCTACCCGCGCCGGGCGTCGGCCCGAGCGCGGAGCAGCGCGCGGCGGGGCGCTTCCGGATGGAGATCGCTGCAACCACGACGACCGGAGCGCGCTATCGCACCACCGTCGCAGCCCAGAAAGACCCGGGGTACGCCGGCACCGCGATCATGTTCGCGGAGAGCGCGCTGAGCCTGGCCAGGGACGGTTCGCGACTTCCGTCCGGGTCGGGCGTGCTAACCCCTTCGACCGGCCTGGGCGAGGTCCTGGTGGAGCGGCTGCGGGTTCAGGGCTTCACCTTCGAGGCCGAGCGGGTCGGCTGAGCCGCCCTCTCCAGGTTCGCCGCCACCGGCTGGCCGCGCCCCATCGATCTGAACCGGTTGCCCCTTAGCATGAGGTCATGGACGAACCGAGTGATCGCATTGGTGAGCTGAGGGAGCAGGCCACGCAGGTGCGCGTACGCGCCATCGAAGCCAACAAGGTTCTGATCGCTGAGCTGTCCCGGATCTGGCAGGAGCTCAACGAGCTGGCCGCCGGACGGCCCGAGGTCCGCAAGATCTGCACCCAGATCGCCGGTGACATCGCCCGGCTGGAGAAGGTTGACCTGGCCTTCGACACCGAGTGGCTCGCGGAAGCGAAACGCGCCCGCCCGTAGTGAACCGGCGCGGTGCCGCGCCTTCGCAGTACCTCCCGATCGCCGCCGTAGGCTGGGGGAATGCCACCGAGCAGGAGCCGCGCCGCGCTGCGGCGAAAGCGGCGAATGAGCCGGGTGGTCAACGACCTGACCGAGGGGGAGTGGGCTGCAATCCGGTCAGCGTGGGCCGGGTGCGCCTACTGCGGTGCGGTCGACGGTCCACTGCAGCGCGACTGCGTCCTGCCGATCTCGCGTGGCGGCCGGTACACGCTCTCCAACGTGGTGCCGGCCTGTCGCACCTGCAACGCCAGCAAGTGCAACGAGGAGGTCACGACCTGGCTCCGGCGCAGGCGACTCGACGAGCGCGCCTTCCTGGCGCGGTACCTCGAGATCGGGAGGGCCCTGGAAGTCGGAGCCGCGCCCGGGTGACCGCCGCCGGGAGCGAAGCCGGCTCCGGGAGGGATCCCCGTCGTCTGCCGCCGTCACCCGCCGCTCGGAATCTGCGGGTCGGGCGACCGTATTTCGGAACGAATAAAGCGGCACCGCTGCACATTGTACGGCCCTTTTCCGCGGATGGCGAACCGGGAGCCGATTCGGGCACCCGGCCTGGTCGAGGAATTTGAGAATGCACCGCGTCCCGCGTCTTCTGGCGGCAATTCCCGCCGGTGGTTCGCTGCGCCTGGCCGAGACCCTGGGTGAATGCGTACTATTACCTCTGACTAGGAGGATCGTACTCGGCCAGCCGCAGGGTTGGAGCGGCCCCGGTGCCGGGATCGGGCGCAACCTGCACCCATGGTTCGAGCATCAGGTGGTCGATTCCCATTATTCGCGCCGCTTTCAACGAGTTTCGAAGCGACTTGCCCCGCCGGGCAAAATAGGGAAACCGGCCGCCCGGCACTAGGCTGGGAGCAATCTCACATTCTGTGATTGCGCCTCCGCGATTCGGAGGAAATGTTGGGAGCTTCCATCCGAAGCCAAATGGTCCACCCCCCGCGACCGTCCGAACGGTCATCCTCGGCAACCAGGTCCCGCTTGTTCGGCACGCTCGCCGCCGCCGCTGCCCTGGCTCTCGTCTCCACCACCCAGGCCGCACAGGCGGTCGGCACTGTCCCCGATCTCGGCACAGCGGACGCCTACTCGGTGCTCGCCGGAACCACCGTGACGAACACCGGCCCGAGCGACCTCAACGGCTCGGTCGGCGTCCATGACGGATCGGCCATCACCGGCTTCCCGCCCGGCGAGAGCGGTGGCGTCTTCCACGCCGGCGACGCCGAGGCGTTGCAGGCGAAGTCGGACCTGACCGCCGCCTACAACGATGCGGCCGGCCAGGCGTCCGACGCCAGCATCGGCACCGAGTTGGGCGGCCTTACCCTCACGCCGGGGGTGTACACCGCCGACAGCTCGACCCAGCTGACCGGCGTGCTCACCCTGGATGCGCAGGGCGACCCGAGTGCTGTCTTCATCTTCCAGATCGGGTCCGGGCTGACCACAGCTTCGGGCAGCAGCGTCGTCCTGATCAACGACGCACAGGGCTGCAACGTCTTCTGGCAGGTCGGTGAGTCGGTCTCGTTGGGCACCGGGACGGAGTTCGTCGGCACCATCATGGCGCTGACCTCGATCTCGGCCGGCACGGGCGCCGATGTCGAGGGTCGGGCACTCGCCAGGAACGGCGCGGTCACCCTGGACACCAACCGGTTCACAGCAGCCAGTTGCTCGACCGTCTCGACGTCCTCGCCCAGCCCCACGGTGACCGTCAGTCCTACTGATACCGGGAGCCCGACCGCCACGGACACCTCGACCGGCACCCCGACCGGGACCGACAGCCCGAGCAGCACTCCCACCGAGACCCTGCCCGCATCGACTGAGTCGGCAACGATCGCCGGAGTGGGTGCGGAGTCCGACCAGGGCGTCGACAGTCGCGTCGACGCCCTGGCCTTCACCGGTGGCGGCCCATACCTTCCGGTGATCGCGGTCGCGGTCGGCACCGCCCTGATCGGCCTCGTCCTGATCCTCGGCACCAGAAGGCGCTCGGCCTGACCGTCCGGTCCCACCGGCCGCCTGCCCACCCGGGCGGCCGGTGACCGGATCGAGTCCGGCCCCCGGCCTCACCAGGCATGGCTGAGCAGGTCGGCGAGCAGCTCGTCGGCGTCCACCGGGTGGCCCTTGGTGGTGAACCACTGCGCCATGTTGGTGCAGTCCCGGTGCAGGAAGTCGACTGCGTTCGGGTTGGCGGCCAGATCGACGAGCTGCGGCACGTCGATGATCACCAGCCGCGGGTTGTTCCCCTCGGCATCCGCAACCAGCGTGTTGTACGGACTCAGGTCGCCGTGGACGACGCCGAGCCGGGCCATCGTCCGGAGGGCTTCCAGGAGTTGGTCGAAGAGCCGGTCCAGCTGGTCGGCGCCGGGCCGGAGCTGATGGAGGCGGGGCGCAGCCACATCCGACCCGGGACCGGAGTCGGTGATGAACTCCATCAGGATCTCCCGACCGTCCAGCTGGACCGGATAGGGGACCGGCACGCCGGCAGCGTAGAGCCGGTTCAGGCCGGACCATTCGGCCAGCGCCCAGAGGTCGGCCTCGACGGCCCGGCCGAACTCGGTCTTGCGGGCGATCGCTCGACCGTCGCGGCTGTTGCGGACGCGCCGGCCCTCGGTGTAGGCGGTGTCGCGGCGGAAGAGGCGATGGTCCGCCGTCCGGTAGCGCTTGGCCGCCAGCAGGCATGCCTGCTCCGGGTCGCCAGGTACGGCGCGCTCGATCAGGAAGACGTCGGCCTCCTTGCCGGTCTTCAGGACGCCGAGGTCGGTGTCGATCGCCGCGGAACTGGTTACGACCCAGAACGGCCATGGCTTCGGCCCGCGGCAGAGCCGCTCGACGGTTTCCCAGGTGGACCAACGTTGGTTCTCGGCGAGGTCTTCACCGAGCGCGCGATAGGTGAGCTCATCCCAATTGAAGGACGAAGTGCTGTTTGACAAGGGTGTTTCTCCTGCTGGAGGAGGCACCCGTTGAAGCCGGGTCAGCGAGCGGGAGCCTCGAATGAATGGGCGGACGGAAACAGCCCATGGACAATGGGTGACATTTCACGACCTCCCTTCATGAGGCTGGGCGCCGAATTGCGCCGAGCGAGGTTACCAGCCGTGGCGTCGGCCGGTCAACGTGTTTCGGCTGGACAGCGAGTCGGCCCCGAGCCGTTGGATCTCGGCGTGCGCGGGTACTTGTCCATCGCTACTGCCGAGGAGGGCAAATGGGGGGATCGGAGCACCTGAGCGCAGCCGGTGCGCGGAAGGGCGGGCTCAAACGGGCCGCGGGCGAGCTGTCGGATCACCCGCTGGTGGCGGCGGGGGCGCGGGCCGGGTATGCCGTGAACGGCCTGTTGCACCTGCTGATCGCCTGGCTGACGTTGCAGGTGGCGTTCGGCTCGAACTCGGCCGAGGCCGATCCGTCCGGTGCCATGACGGTTGTGGCCGGGACGCCGGTCGGCCGGGTGATCCTGGTGGCCGTGGTGGCCTCGTTCATCCTGCTGGCCGTCTGGCAGTTCGCCGAGAGCTTCCGCGGCCGGACGTCCGAACGCGTCAAGGCTGTGGCCAAGGCGCTCACCTACCTGGCCCTCGGGGGTGCCGCCGTGTCGATCCTGCTGGGGTCGGGGTCCTCAGGCGCAGACCAGGCCACGGACCTGACGTCAACGCTGATGAACCTCCCCATGGGTGTGCTGCTGGTCGGTGCGGTCGGGGCCCTTGTTGTCGGGGTCGCCGGCTATCACATCTACAAGGGCTGGACCGAGAAGTTCCGCAACGACCTGGAGGGCACGCCCAGCACCCTTGTGGTCAACGCCGGACGGGTCGGCTACATCGCCAAGGGGATCGCGCTGCTGGTCGTCGGCGGTGGGCTGATCACGGCTGCGGTGCAGCACCAGCCGTCCGAGTCGAGGGGCCTCGACGGAGCCCTGCACGACCTGGTCAAGCTGCCGCTGGGGCAGGGCATCGTGGCGGTCATGGCCCTCGGCTTCGCCGCCTACGGGGTGTACTCCTTCAGCCGCGCCCGGAACGCCGCAGCCTGAAGCTGTCGAACCTCAGGCCTCCGGCCCGGCCGGATCGCGGCGGAGGAAGTACCAGGCGATCAGGCCGCAGGCGATGCCGTTGATCGCGCCCCAGACCACGTCGCTGGCATGGTGCATGCCGAGATAGACCCGGGACCAGGCGAGGACCAGCAGATAGACGCAGGTGGTGGCGACGATCACCATGCGCAGTGCCATGGACTTCAGCCATTGGTGGAGGAACAGGACCACCACCAGCAGCTGAGCGGTGGTGGCACCCATGTGCCCGCTGGGGAAGCTGGCCGTGGGCTGGCCGATGTCCAGTGGCTCCACATCCGGTCGCTCCCTTGCGATGACGGTGGACGTGACGATGTGCACGAAGATGTGCAGGTTCAGTGCTATCCAGGGCAGGACGGCGAGCCACCACTTCCGCGACAGGGCCCAGATCAGGGCCACAGCGAGAACGCAGATCACTGCGTTGCCGCTCACCCCACCGATCGCTGACGCGACCCTGGCGACGTCGTCCTGCGCCGGCGTCCGGCCGGCCCGGAGCAGCAGGTTCAGCCGGTCCTCGCCCGTCCAGGTGCTCACGGGCAGGATCACCGCCCAGCCGGCAACCAGCCCGAGCACCAGCAGCCCGAGCGTCGCCGGGATCGCCCGGACGGCCAGATCGCGAGTGGCGGCGCCGAGGGTCGGGGTCCGATCGTCCCGGTGGTAACGGGTCAGCGCGGTCATGGCGCGTCCCGGCGCCGCACGGCGGGCGCATCGACTTCCGGGGGGCGGGCTGCCCGGCTGTCGAGTCTCAGCAGGATGCGATGGATGGTGATGATCAGCGCCAGCCAGGCCAGGCCGAACAGCCAGCCGAAGATCACGTCGGTGAGCCAGTGGTGGCCGAGGAAGACCCGACTCAGACCGATCGACCCTGCCCAGACCGCAGCCAGCAACGGGCAGACGATCCGGATCCAGAGCCGCCGGGCCAGCCAGGCCGCCAGGTAGGCCAGCATCAGGGCCACCACCGTGCTGTTGAGCGTGTGCCCGGACGGGAACGAAGGGGCGTACTCGTACGGCGGCACGGCGTAGGCGAAGGGGGGCCGGTTCCTGCCGACGATGGTCTTCCCGACCGCGGTGAAGATCAGGGAGCCGGTCGCGGCGATGATCATGAGCAACAGGACGGAACGCCGGCGCCAGCGCCAGTACAACGCTCCGGTCAGGGTCAGTCCGAAGATGACCATCGGGACGGTGTCGCCGAGGTTGGTCAGGGCCGTGACCCAGAACTCGTTCGTCGGGTTCCGCCAGCTGACCGCCGTTTCGAGGGTCGGCTGGTCGAGCCCGCTCACGCCGTCCGCATCGGCGACGGCGTCGTACACGTCAGCGCTGGCGGCCAGCAGCGCGGTGAACATCGCCGCGCCGATGGCGCCGGTCAGGAGCATCGCAGCATTGGTGCCGACGTAGTTGCGGACACGGCGAAGCACCTCGACAACCGGGTTGGGGAGCTCCTGCATCCTGCCGCCTTCTGGCTAAATCCGGAACATACCCACTGCGGCCGGTCCGATTCACGCCGCAACGGGCAGCCGGGGCGGCCGGCGCTGCCAGGTGCGTCAGGAGACCGGGACGAGTTCCTCGATCAGGGCCTCGACGCGGCGCCGGATCTCGTCCCGGATCGGGCGGACGGCCTCGATGCCCTGGCCGGCCGGGTCGTCGAGCACCCAGTCGAGGTAGCGCTTGCCCGGATAGAACGGACAGGTGTCGCCGCAGCCCATGGTGATCACGACGTCGGATGCCTTGACGGCGTCCGTGGTCAGGATCTTGGGCTGCTCGGCGGAGATGTCGATGCCCTCCTCCGCCATCGCCTGGACGGCGACCGGGTTGACCGCGTCGGCCGGCGTGGAGCCGGCGGAGAGCACTTCGATCCGGTCGCCGGCCAGGTGGCGCAGGTAGCCGGCGGCCATCTGCGAGCGGCCGGCGTTGTGGATGCAGACGAAGAGCACTGTGGGCTGGTCAGTCATTGGACTCCTTGTTCTCGATGCCGAGCTCGTTGAGCAGGTTGCGGATGCGGGCGCCGACCTGGTCGCGGATCCGCCGAACCTCGGCCAGTGGCCGGCCGGCGGGATCCGGCAGGTCCCAGTCGAGGTAGCGCTTGCCCGGGTACAGCGGGCAGGTGTCCCCGCAGCCCATGGTCACCACCACGTCCGCCGCCCGGATGACGTCGTCGGTGAGTGGCTTGGGGAACTCCGGTTCGACGGCCAGCCCCAGCTCGGCCAGGGCCGCAGCCACCACCGGGTCGACAGCCGTGGCCGGTCGGGAGCCGGCCGAGCGGGCGTGCACCCGGCCACCTGCCAACCCGGTCAGGATGGCCGCGGCCAGCTGGGAGCGTCCCGAGTTCTGGGTACAAACGAACAGCACTTCGGGTACCGGCTTGGCTGCCCGGCCGGTCGCCTGGGCAAGGGCGGCCAGGCGCTCGCCGGCGAACCGGCTGGTGAGCACGGGCAGGTGCGCCCTCGACTTCGCCGTCAGGTAGAGCGCCTGGTAGGACTCCCGGACGTAGCGCTCGACGGTCTCGCGGCCGAACACCCCGGCGAAGCGGTAACCCAGGTCCTCGGCCGTCCTGGTGAGGAAACGATCGATGGCGGCCGGGTCGAGCCCGGTCAGCCTGCGGCCGGGCGCCGGTTCGGCGGGCCGGGCAGGAGTGTGCTCGCCGCCGCTGCCGGTGACCAGGCGCGCCAGCTCGTCGAAGGCGGCCCGGTCGACCCGGTAGAGGACCGAGTTCCCCTCCTGCCGCCGCTGGAGCAGGCCGGCGTCGAAGAGGACCTTGAGGTGGTGGCTGATCGTCGGCTGGGTGAGGTCGAAGGCATCCACCAGGTCGGCCACCCGGAGCTCTCCGGCGGCTTCGTCGCGCAGTCGCCAGATGATCCGGAGGCGGACCGGATCGCCGAGAGCCCGCAGCACGGTGGCGGCGCGGTCCGCTGCCACCGTCGCCTGACCCACCATCATGGACATGCATCTATATTGACGCCCATCTGTGGCGCGGTCAAGGGGGAAGGGGTGGGACTCCCCGTGGACCCGGCACCGACCTAGGCTGGGTGGAGGCCCGAAGCTGAGGAGCTGCGAATGAACAAGCGAATGCGGACGCTCGCCAGGTCAGGAGTCTCGATCTGGCTCGACGACCTCTCCAGGGGCCGGCTGGCCAGCGGCAACCTCGCCGGGCTGGTCCAGGACTACTCGGTGACCGGGGTGACCACCAACCCGACCATCTTCGCTGCGGCACTCAGCCACGGTGATGACTACGCCGGCTCCATCCAGGCCCTTCGCAGCAACGGGGCGGAAGTGCCGGAGGTGATCCGGACGCTGACCACAACCGACGTGCGGGATGCCTGTGACCTGTTCGCCGACGTCCACGCGGGCAGCGACGGGGTCGACGGCCGGGTGTCGATCGAGGTCGAGCCGGGACTGGCGATGGACACGGCCGCCACCATCGCGCAGGCCGCCGAGCTGCACCGGCGGGTCGACCGTGAGAACGTGCTGATCAAGATTCCGGCCACCCGGCCGGGGCTCGCTGCGATCACAGCGACGATCGCGGCCGGGATCAGCGTCAACGTCACCCTGATCTTCAGCGTGGAGCGGTACCGGGAGGTGATCGTGGCCTACCTGGCCGGGCTCGAGCAGGCAGCCGCGGCCGGGCGGGACCTGGCCGGCATCCACTCGGTTGCCTCGGTGTTCGTCTCCCGGGTGGACACCGAGATCGATCGGCGCCTGGACGAGATCGGCGGCGCCGCGCGGCAGTTGAAGGGACGCGCCGGGATCGCCAACGCCCAG